>JAODGR010000077.1:14363-45150 GCA_025464275.1 Methanosarcinales archaeon | reverse complement strand
TGCGGAACACGCGGCACCCGCAAGGAAACCTATTGCCACACGCCCGGAATCGAATAATCCATGCGGGAAGGCACGCGATAACGCAACGAACAGAATGACTGCGATTATGCATGCCACAATCGTGATAGTCCTGTATTGCCGGTTGAGATAGGCAGATGCACCCTCCTGAATAGCACTTGAGATCTCGTTCATCCTCTTGCTCCCCGATTCCTGCCTCAGTGTGTAGATAGCAAATGCTACTGCGAATCCAAGACCTGTCAGTCCAGCCAGTGGTGCCAGCCATAGCAGGTACATCTTGACCACAATATCTCAGAATCGGTGTATGTAATATAAATATAACCCATATTTTTTATCGCATCTCTATTGCCTTAAATATAAATAGGAGATGGGATGACACCGCTCGAGCTCGAGATACTGACAGAGAGCACAATCGTGATACTGGTATCACTCGGGATTTCCATTGCCGCCTTACCACCACTGATAAAGAGGCTGGAGAAGAGCGGAACAGTCACCATAGACCGGTATAAGAGAGATAACCGTCTGGTGCCCACGCGAGGCGGACTCGTAATTCTCGGCGTTGCCTTTATAATCGCCGGTATAGCCACACTCTGCGAACATCTCTCCCTGCCCATCCATGTAACCGGGACTGACTGGGCGATACTGATAGTATCGGGTTTGTTCGGCGCTTTTGGGCTGGTTGACGACTTTGTGGATGTGGGTAGACCGGTGAAGGTATTCATGCTCTTCTTCTTCTCCTATCGACTGATCTTTGAGATAAACTCAACTGCAGTTGTATTCCCACTCATAGGGGCGATGGATATGGGTGCGATTTATCTTTTCCTCATCGTGCCTCTGTATGTGCTGGTGACGGCGAATCTGGTGAACATGCATTCCGGCTTCAACGGGCTGGCATCAGGCTTATCCACGATTATAATGGGCTTCCTGCTGCTGAAACTCCTACTCTCAGGCTACCATGGTGGTATATTCATACTCAGCTCCGTCTTCGGAGCAACACTGGGATTCCTGTGGTATAACAGATATCCAGCAAGGATATTCCTGGGTAATACAGGCTCTTTAGCCATAGGAGCAGTTATAGGCGCCATTATTGTAGTCTCAGGCTTCATTATCTCCGGGTTTGTAATGCTGATACCGCATACCGTGAATTTCCTGATGTATGTCTACTGGCGGGTGATGCACAGGCTCCACCCCGCCGACCGGAGATGGAGACTGGAGAAATTTGGCAGGGTTCGAGCTGATGGTACGCTGGAGGTACCCAATCCCCTCACCCTGAAATGGGTACTCCCTTATTATTTCAGGATGACGGAGAGTCAGGCGGTCATGTGTATGTATGCCCTCAGCATCCCTTTCTGTATCGCTGCTCTATTCATTCATGGCTGAGCTGAGCTGAGACCAGCGCTTAAACTTGAACCGTGCATATGCAGCTATCCTTCAGCCAGCTCAGAATCTCATCGAGATTATCATCGTATCTCATCGCATCATCCAGCTCAATATCTCCAACCGCGATCTTCGGGATCTTCTCCATCTTGCGACCCTCCACTATTATCACATCTGGATGTGCAATCGTGTTAAGAATATCAGTAATCTCCTTCAGCCCCATCCCCCGCTTGAATATGAACGCCGTCTCGTCCGCAGAGGAAGCCACAACCACACTCGCACCTGCTTCTCCGTGCCTCCACGTATCTTTACCCTCTGTATCGATCGAGAACCTCCTCGGAATGCTCTTTATCGTTGCAACACTGTAACCTTCCATTTTCAATCGCCTGGTCAGCTTCTCAATCAGCCTCGTCTTCCCGCTGTTGTGATAGCCACAGATTCCTATCACGTTCTTCATCTCTGAAAATGTGGGGTAATATGGGGTGGGAGTGAGTCAGGGGTCACCCTGTACTCTGCTCCAGCACTTCCCCTCCCTGTTCAGCCTGTACCTGCTCCTGACCACGTCCCCCTTCAGACTGTGATGCCGCCTCTGTTGCTGCAGCCACTTCCTCCAGTTGCATCACGGGCATCGCTGTCTCTGTCAGTGCATCTATCTGCGCATATACCTGCCTGTCTCGATAATGCTTCATCGTTGCCGCACCAGAGGGGCATATCGCATTGCACGCGCCACAACCCTTACATACCGCCTCATTCACCGTCATCACATGCCTCACTTCATCGAATACCAGTGCACCAAACGGGCATGTCTGCTCACAGCAGCGGCATCCTATGCATATCTCCTCGTTTATCTCCGATATCGCTGGCTCTATCTTCGCCTTACCCAGCACCAGATAGACGAGCGAGCCCGAAGCCGCTGCTTTACCCTGCGCTATGCTGTCTGTTATATCCTTTGGACTCACGCAGCAACCGGCAATGAATACACCGTCCGTCGCGGTATCCACCGGTCTGAGTTTCGGGTGCGCCTCCAGCAAGAACTGGTCCGCGGACTTCGAGAGCTTGAGCATGTCCACCACACTCTCTACTCCCTTATTCGGTACCAGACCCACTCCGAGCACCACGAGGTCCGCTTCCAGCTCGTACGGCTCCCCTATCATGGTGTCCTCGCCTCTGACCACCACACGGTCGCTGCCCGGTCTCTGGTAGATCTCAGCCGGTAGTCCTCTCAAATAAAATACTCCCTCCTTCTTCACCTCGCCATAAAACTCCTCGAATCCCTTGCCAAATGCCCTCACATCCTGGTAGCATACCGTCACATTCGCATCAGGCAGTTGCTCCTTCACCAGATGCGCCTGCTTCGCTAAGTACATGCAGCAGATTCGCGAGCAGTATTCATTCCCCACCTGCTTATTACGTGAGCCCACACAGCTTATGAACACCACATCCTTCGGCTCTTTGCCGTTTATCAATATCTTGCCACCGGTCGGTCCGCTGGGTGAGGACAGCCGCTCAAACTCCAGACTCGTTATCACATTCGGATACACACCATACTTATATTCGGGAGCCACTCGCGGGTCCACTATGTCATACCCGGTTGCCACCACTATCGTACCCACCGTGTACTCCTCTATCCTCTCAGTCTCACTGAAGTCTATCGCACCTGCCGGGCATGCACTCATACATGGTGGCACTTCCTTCCCCTCCTTTATCGTATCAAGCGTGGCATTACCGCATTTACCCCCCTTCAGCAATGCACAGTGCTCGCTGTCCACGATATACGCAGGCGGTACCGCAAATGGGAAAGGCATATAGATCGCGCTTCTCGTATCCAGCCCCTCATTATATTCGTTCGGTATATCCTTCACCGGGCAGACCTCCTCGCATTTACCACAGCCTGTACATTTCGCTACATCCACATACCTCGGCTTCCTCCTCACCTTCACCGTGTAATTCCCTATGAAACCGCTTATCTCCTCTACCTCCGAATACGTCATCAAATTTATATTTGGATGTGCACCCACCTCTATCATACGTGGTGTGAGCAGAGAGGTGGAGCGTTCAAGTGTTGGGAAAGTCCTGTTCAACTGTGCCACATGCCCGCCAATAGACGGCTCCTTCTCCACCAGGTCCACCTTGAACCCGCCATTTGCTATATCCAGTGCGGCATACATCCCGGTTATGCCACCACCGATCACCAGTGCCTCGGGAGCGACCGGTACCTCCTTCTCCTCCAGCGGCTCCAGTAACGAGCACCTCGCTACTGCACTCCTCACCAGCTCCTTCGCCTTCTCCGTTGCCTCTCTCGGTGTATCCGCGTGTGGCCATGAGCAATGCTCCCTTATATTTGCCATCTCATAGTAAAACGGATTCAGCCCTGAGTCTGAACATGTCTTCCTGAATGTGGGCTCGTGCATCCGTGGTGAACACGATGAGACTATCACCCTGTTCACTCTACCCTCCGCCAAATCCTTCCTTATCAAATCCTGACCCGGATCGGAGCACATGAAGATATAATGCCGCGCTAATGCCACATTGGGCAATGTCGCCGCGTACTTCATCACCTCCTCCACATCCACCGTCATCTTTATGTTTATACCGCAATGGCATACATAAACGCCGATCCGCAGTGCATCCTTCGGTGCATCGTATGCTACTCCCTTCACAAAACCCTGCATTGGCACTTTCGTATAGTCATACTCATACTCGTTCTCCTCTTCACTCATTCTCACATCCTCCTATCTCTTCTCCTATCTTCTCATTCCACCCTGTACCATACCTATGCCTATGCCCTATGCCCCTATCTTCTCTGCCATCTCTCTCAGTGTTCTGCTACCTATGCACATCTCCTCCTCTATCTCCTGCACCGATGGTCTTATCTTCGTCTTCCCGCCGGCAAGCATAGATAGAAGGGCTGCAGCCGCCGCTTTACCCTGCGCTACGCTGTCCGGTATATCCTTCGGACCCTGTGCACAGCCTGTTACAAAGATACCTTCCACCTCCGTATCCACAGGTCTGAGCTTCGGATGCGCCTCCTTCGCAAAATGGTCCGCCGTGCGTGATATGCCAAGCATCTCCAGCAACTTCTCCGAGCCTTCACTCGGCTTCAATCCCACACCCAGCACTACGAGGTCCGCTTCAAGCTCGTACGCCTCACCCAGCATCGTGTCTTCCGCTCTCACCACCACACGGTCACTGCCCGGCTTCCTGTATATCTCCGCGGCAAGCCCTCTCCGGTAGTTGATACCCTCCTCCTTCACTCTATCATAAAACTCCTCAAATCCCTTACCAAATGCTCGAACATCCTGATACAGGACGGTTACATTACAATTGGGTACCTTCTCCTTCAGCAGGTGTGCCTGCTTCGCTAAATACATACAGCACACCCGTGAGCAGTATTCGTAGCCCGTCTGCTTGTTCCTTGAGCCCACGCAGGATATGAAGACCGCATCCTCCGGCTCTTTACCATTTATCTCTATCTTCCCCATCGTTGGTCCGCTGGCTGATGAATAACGTTCAAATTCCAGTCCGTGTATCACATTTGGATATACCCCGTACTTGTACTCAGGTGAGACCCTCGGGTCTATCACGTCGTAACCCGTTGCTACTATTATACCACCCACCGTCAACTCCACTATCTCATCCTTCATATCGTGCCTGATGGCATTCGCGTCACATGCGAGTACACATGGCGGTGCCTCGTCTTTCGTCACTTCCTCCCCACGCTCCTTCTTCTTCACCGCTTCCAGTGTACTCTCGAGTGTTGCCTTCCCACATTTGCCCCTCTTTACCATCAGGCAGTGCTCACCATCCACCGTGTATATCGCTGGTATAGCAAAAGGATAGGGTCGGTAGATCGCACTCCTCTTCATCAACCCCAGGTCAAACTCGTTCGGGAACCTATTCTTCAATCTACAAGCCTCTGCGCACAGTGAGCATCCAGTGCATTTGTTCTCATCCACATACCTCGCTTTCTTCAATACCTTCACCTTGAAGTTCCCAACTGAACCCTCTACTCCCACCACCTCGGAATAGCTCATCAAATGTATGTTCGGATGCGCACCCACATCCACCATCCTCGGCGTGAGTATACAGGCGGAGCAGTCAAGTGTTGGGAATGTCTTATCGAGCTGTGCCATATGTCCACCAATAGAAGGTGTCCTCTCAACCAGGTGCACCTTGAAACCTGCTTCTGCTATGTCCAGTGCGGCGTACATACCTGCTATACCGCCCCCTATCACCAGCGCCTCCGGAGCCACGCTTACCTCCTTCTCCTCTACCTTACCCAGAAATGAGTCCTCCACCCTCTCCTTTATCTCCGTCATCACTCGCTTCGTTGAATCCTCTACCTCTACCTCTGCTCCTACTCCACTCTCCTCATCCTCGGTTTCCGTCGCCATACACTCTTCACCCCTCCATACTCCATGCTTGGCATTACCGCCATATAAATCTTTTGCTTTTTCTTTTTCCTCCTTCCCTCCCCTTCTACCTCTACCCTCTCGCTCCCTATTCGTATCGCGGGAAGGTTCGCACACTGCTCCATGACCGTGAGACCGTTAGACCGTGAGTATGACCGTGACCATGACTACGGCACCAGTCTCCGTCTATCCCTCGGGAACAGCACCACCTCCCTTATATTATCCACCCGCAACATGCTCATCAGCAGCCGCTCGACGCCGAGTCCCCAGCCTGCATGTGGTGGCATGCCATACCGGAAAGCATCGAGATAGAACTCGAAGTCGTCAGCGCTCAGCCCTTTTGATTCTATATTCGCCCTCAGCAACTCATAGGAATGGACACGCTGTGAGCCTGAAGCGAGTTCCAGACGCGGATGCATCAGGTCAAATGCAGTGCAGATGTCACTCCGATGTGGAGATGGCTGTGCATAAAAGGGCTTTATCGCAGATGGCCACTCGATGATGAAATAATGCTCACCCATTGTCTCACCCAGCACATGCTCAGCGGAAGCACTGAGGTCTTCACCCCATTCTATCTGCTCTCCTGATTCCGATACCAGCTCTATCGCCTCATCATAGGTTATGCGCGGAAATGGTACCTTCGGCACATCGAATCCCTCTTCCAGACCTGTACCTAACCTGGATAGACCAGGATAATCAGCAATTTGAGTGTATACATGAGCCACAAGCTCCTCCAGTATCGACATCACATCCTCCTCTGTCGCGAATGCCACTTCTATATCCACCGATGTGGCTTCATTCAGGTGCTTCGTGGTATCGTGCTCCTCTGCTCTGAATATCGGTCCTATCTCATACACACGGTCGAACCCGGAAGCCATCAGCATCTGCTTGTATAGCTGCGGGCTCTGGTTCAGGAAAGCCTCACGCTCAAAATAGGATATAGGGAAGAGTGCAGTGCCACCCTCCGTGGCTGCACTCACTATCTTCGGCGTGTTCACCTCCATGAACCCGCGCTCATTGAAGAAATCGCGTATCGCTCTGAGTACCCGGCTGCGAATGATGAAGATGTGTTTTACTCTCTCTCTCCGGAGGTCCATGAACCGTGCATCCAGTCTGGTATCCAGTTCAGCACCTACTTTATCCGTGGTGTCCAGCGGTAATATCTGCGACGACTCGTTCAGCACTTCTATTCGCTCTGGTATTATCTCATATCCCGAAGGTGCCTTCTCCTCTCCCTTCACTCTGCCCTCTATTGCCACCACAGATTCCCGTGGCACCCGTTTCGCTCGTGCAAATAGCTCCTTATCCACATCGCCCCTGTGCAGTGTCACCTGCGCCAGACCGCCGAAATCGCGCAGGATGAGGAAGAATACCCCGCCCAGGTCACGCTTCTCGTGCACCCAGCCCGCTATGCATACACGTTCGCCGTCATTCGCAGCGCTGAGCTCGTCTGTATATCTCCGTCTCCTCATACTCATACTTCACATTTCACCAGCTTCAATCCCGGTTCACCCTTTATCTCTCTCGTTATGAACTGCATCAGGCTGTCCATCTGCTCCTCTCTACCCTCTGCGCAGATGACCACAGAACCCTCTCCACCATTCACACCACCCGCTGCTATCGGGTATGCATTGCTCGCACCCAGTATCTTCAAAGCCTCAATCTCGGTGATTATTTTACCATGTACGGGCATCAGCCCCACGGGTCTGCCCACAGACTTATAGAACCGCCCTATTCCGATATGCCTCGCAGCCTCGGTGATGGGATAGGGAATGGTCTTCTCTATGCCCACCGGGATGATAAAATTCACACCCCTCGCCATCACTCTGCCCAGTGCGGAGCCTATTGTGCCTCCGGCGGTATTAGCCATGAGAATGCCCGCGGTCCTCCCGGTTGCGTCCAGTGCATTTGCACCTTTTATGAAGACATCATCTGCACCCATACCTTCCAGCGCTTCTTCAAAGGAGATATCCGTTAATTTACCATCTATCAGAATCACATCTCTGCCACGTTCCTCTTTCGGTACTATGCAGGTGCCCTTATCGGTGATTACACCAGCTGCGAACCTCTCTTTATCCACTTCCCTGCCCTCCGCACTGAGCAACTCCTCGGCTATATACGCATTCGTGGTTCCCAGACCTATTATGATGGTCCCGTGCTCCAGAGCTCGTTCGACCTCTTCCAGCTTCCTCACTCCTTTCGCAATCAATCGCTTCGACTCCGCGGGTGTGAGTACAATCAGGACCTTCACTACTTCTTCTTCAGCCATGATAGAAGAGAGATAAGAGGACAATAATAAAATTATCAATCATCTCACTCTATGCACTATCTCCCTGGCATATGCATCTGCTTCCAGGTCTATGGTATCGAAGCTGAGAAAACGCTTTATCACCTCATCCTCTATCCTTCGCAAACCCTCCTCACTCCTCGACTCCATCCGGAGGATAATCACGGGCGAGGTATTCGAGCGGCGGATGAGTGCCCAGCCATCGTAATTCAGGAAATCTATCTTCACTCCATCTATGTCATTGCCACTCTCATCTGTTCGTCTCCTGTATCTCTCAGGATGCTTCAATGCCAGCTCCCGGTATAGCTGCTCTATGGTATCACAGACCCGCTCCTTCTCTTCATCACTCACCACAGGCAGTCTTATCTCCGGTGTATTCACATACCGCTGCAGAAGATCCTTCAGCATCTCATCCACTACATATATGCCCGCGGCTCTTACTCCCCCCGCTCCACTCCCCTGCTCCAGCAGCTCCGTAGCAGTGAGTAGCAGGAGTTCGGAGAATGCGAATACCGCATCGTCAGCGCGATTGTTCTTCTGGAAATACACATGCCCGGACATCTCACCGCCTGCAACTGCGGATACGGCTTCCATCTTCGATTTTATGAACGAAAATCCGGTCTTACATTCCACCGGCACCCCACCGTTCTCCATGATTATCTCCCTTATCGCATCTGAGCATTTCGTATCATAGACAATCCTCGCACCTGGATGCTCCTTCAGAATATGTCTGCATAGCAGAGCCAGAATCTGCTCCCCTATTATCAGCCGTCCACCGGGCGATACCGCTCCTGCACGGTCACCATCGGAGTCCGATGCGAGCCCGATGTGCGCACATCTACGCGCTACCTCGTTGTGTAAATCCTTCAGATAGCGCGGTACCGTGGGGTCGGGTAGATGATGCGGGAAATTACCATCGGGTTCACAGTACAGTTCTATCACCTCCGCACCCAGGTCACGGAATATGGGGGGTGCAATCACGCCTGTGGTGCCGTTTCCTGCATCATATACCACCTTTAGACCGGCTAAAGGCTCCCTCCTCTCCGAATCCATCTCCTCTATCTCTGCATCTGCCCTTGCGAGTGCATCCTTCAGGCTGAGCTTGCCTGATAGAGCCTCCAGTGCCAGCTCCTCCCATCTCGCTCGGAGAATCACATTCGCTCGTATCATACGGTGGTAATCCATCAGCACATCCACTTCCTCTACCTCTCCACTCAGGTGCTCCTCAGCCAGTTCAACCCTCATGCTCCCCTCTTCAAGCCTCTTCGCCATCTGATACATCTCCGCTATCTGGTCAGCGGTGGTGCTCTCTGAGCCGATGCAGAGTTTGAACCCGTTCCATTCCTTATCAAGATGACTGCCAGTAACTTCTACACCGCCATCTGCATTGAACAGCCATGTAGCGAAGTACATCATCGGAGTGGAACTCACCTTATCCTGAGCTGCTATATCTATCACATGAACTCCTCTGCTCCGTACCGCTTCGCTAAATGACTCTTTTATACGTTTAGAGCTCGTTCTGACATCCTTACCGATGACCACCCGCAGCTCTTCTGGCTCTTTATCTCGCCACTTACGCAGTAACTCCACGTATGCCAGTCCGGTTAAGGTGCAGAATTCGTCACTTAGCTGGAAGTTCGGGCTGGTATCATCGGCAATCCCTCTTATATCATTCGCCCTGTATGTGCTCCTATCTATTACTGGCATTGGCATTGAGTTCAGAGCCTAAAAATATCTCTCTCACCTTATCCTCTCCCTCCCTGGGTCCGCGCATGATTAGCAGGTCACCCTCATTCAGTACTGCATCGCCTCCGGGATTATACACCCACCTGCCATCCTCTCTCCGAATGGCGAGGATGAACATCCCCGTCTGTGTTTCTATCCTCAAATCCCGGAGTGATTTACCGAATATCTCCCTGTTCTTCACTTCCATCTTCAATATCACCTCATCTGATTCCCTTATAGAGGCTAAAAATACAGGATGCAGTTTTATATCCCGAAGCACCACGTCTGCTATCTCATACGCTGCATCGGAAATCGTCTCTGAGGAGATGGCTACGTGGAGTATCCCCCTGAGCTCTTCGAAGTTGGTCCCACCTGTTACACCCCTTGCCCCTTTCATCACCAGTATCTCCAGCTCGTCCTTCATCCGGTCCATTGACTCCTCTAAGTCCCTCACCTCTGCCGCAATCTCTTTACTCTCGAACATGACCGCCGAATACGCCAGCCCAACCGTGAGTTCGGAGATGTTCTTCATCTCCGCGATTAAGTCCGCAATTTCCTCGGTTATCCTCTTACCCCTCTTCTCACCACGCTCTCTATCCTCCCCCTCTTTCTCCTCTCCCTCTTTAACCCTGTATCTGTACTCCTCTCCTGTTGCCATCCGGCAGAATGCAGGTATCCCCTCCGTGGGTCCTGAGATGATGATCAGGTCACCCTCCTTCAATTGCTCGTTGCCTGAAGGGAGGTATATCCAGTTCGAGCCCCTCTTTATCGCCAGTACACTCATACCCGTCTCTGTCTCCAGTCTTAATCCACCAAGGGTTTTATTCGTCAGTTCTGATGCGGGCTTTATCCTCACATTCATCACCGCCTCCTCGAAATCGCTCCTGTCCAGATACCGGGTTATATCAACCGATTCCGCTATCTTCGCTATGTCGCCTGCCGCACTGGCTATCTTCTCCGCCGCTGCTGCTATCTGTAACAGCCCTGCGAATTCCACCGCATCATCTATGTTCCGTGCACCGAGCATTATCGCGATTCGCATCTTATACAGGAGTGAGTGCATCCGCTTCTCTAACTTGTAGACCTCCTTCGCTATCTCAGGATTGCTATACAGAATCGCGGAATATGCAAGGTCCACCATCGAGCCGGAGAGGTCCTTCATCTCCACCAGGACATCTTTAACGTTAAAAGTCCCAGCATCTACATCTGCCATATCCTATACGTGAATCACCCCTCTCTTCTCTTCTCTCCTCTTCTACCACACACCAAAAAAACTTCAAACTCTCATCCTCTCTTCATTTATAATCTCCTTCCTTATAAATAAAATTATAGAGTGGTACGTAGGAGTAGGGGTCGTAGGGTAGAGGATATCCTGTCAGGTTCCGGACCTGACGACCTGGGTTCAAATCCCAGCGACTCCGTCTGCTCTGCATCCGCAGTGGCTGGAGTGAAGGATGAAGGCGGTAGTGAGCAGGTCATGGATAGGTGGAGAAATAGATGCCCCTCCTTCCAAGAGCTACACGCATCGTGCTATCGCAGTAGCATCGCTGGGTAGACGTAGCGAGCTCTTAGCCCCTCTCATCTCCGCAGATACAGAAGCTACGGTCAACGCCGCGAGATGCATGGGCGCTCTCGTGGAACTTGAAGGTGAGGGTGAGGGTGAGAGGAAGAAGATGAGGATGAGGGTAGAAGGCGTAGAAGGCAGACCCATTACGCCAGACGATGTGATAAATGCTCAGAACTCCGGTACCACACTCCGATTCTTCACCGCCATCGCCTCGCTATGCGAAGAAGGTGCCACGGTCATCACCGGTGATGCATCACTGAGAAAGCGTCCAAACGGTCCATTGCTCCAGTCGCTGAACGACCTCGGTGCAGAGGTATTCTCAACAAAAGGAGACGGCACCGCGCCAATAGTGGTAAGAGGGAGGTTGAAGGGTGGCAATACTGATATAGACGGCTCTATCAGTTCACAATTTGTCTCTGCACTGCTCATTGCTTGCCCGCTTGCCGACCATGAGACCTGTATCAGGGCAACTAACCTGGTATCACTCCCGTACGTTGAGATGACCATGGAGATACTGGCTAAAGCGGGGATAGAAGTGGGAGTGGAGGGAGAATCGGACTCAGGAGCAATGGCGAAGGGGGGTGGTCCAGACCTCTTATCATTTCATGTACCCGGCGGTGGAAGATACGAGCTGCGGGAATTCACAGTACCAGGCGATTTCTCCTCTGCTTCATATCTCCTGGCTGCGGCAGCTCTTACCAGTTCCAGATTGAAGGTGAGGAATCTCTTCCCCTCTGCTCAGGGTGATTCTCGAATAGTGGATATAATGCGAGATATGGGTGTGGGAGTGAAATGGGAGAGGAACCACGGAGCTGTAACTGTGGATGTGGAGGTAGCAGGGGCGGGATTGAGGGGTATAAGCATAGATATGAGTAAGAATCCAGACCTGGTACCCACAGTAGCGGTCTTAGCAGCTATTGCCGATGGTATTACCGAGATAACCGGTGTTGCACACCTGAGATATAAGGAGAGTGACAGATTGGCTATCCTTACGGGAGAATTACGGAAACTGGGTGTGAAGATAAGGGAGCGGCGTGATGGGCTATTGATAGAAGGGACGAACACGAACCTGAGAGCGGCGGAGGTGCACTCCCATGGTGACCACAGGTTAGCGATGGCACTGACCCTCGCAGGTCTATGTACAGGTACAGGCACAGGTACAGGGAGCGAGGGCGAGACTGTAATTGAAGATGTGGAATGTGTAACCGTCTCTTATCCTACATTCTTCGATGACCTGCGCCAGCTGGGTGCTGATATCCGGCTCTTAGCCAGTTAACCACACAACTACATACAGCCATCTCCATCCCCATCTCCATCCTCAGCCATATCCTCATCCTCCACTGCCTCCCTGTCCTCATCCTCTATCACCAGAGCACCCCGGTAGCCACACTCACGACATTCGTATATCTCACCAAGCCATGGCAGGTAATTGAGATGCTTTGAGCCACATCTCGGGCAGTGTTTCATTCTTATTGCTTCCCCTTTAACATTTAACTACCATACTATATTATAATATCTCCTGACCGAAGGGAGAACCTGAGATGGAAAATGCACCTCCATGCCCTCGTCTCACAGCACAGGCGCGCGTTTCGAGAGAAGGTAGTGCAGATGTTCGCCGATAAGCATACCATGAGCAGGGAGGAGGTACTCGCAAGATACAGTGAGGTGATAGAGAGATACGTGATGAACAAATATCGTGGTGTTGAACGCGCAATCTCAACCATCATGAGCTATAATCGCCCGGTTGTGTTGAGTATAATACGAGACCCGTGCGATGAGAATATCTGCCGGATATGCGAGCGAGACAAGCCAAATGTAGCACTTTTGAAGCAGCTGTACGGCGACCGGATAGCATTTTACACGCTCTTCGACAGCGCTCCCGAAGCTGCCATCTATCACATCATCCACCAGGGCGGGGGTGAGAAACTGCTGCCATTGAATGCCATCATCGATGCCGATGGTGAGGTGATAAAATACTGGTCTGGTAGACCCGTAACGGTCGACGAATACCGCGAGTATCTGGACCCGCTGTGTCTCGGAAGAAATAAGATTAAGGAGGATGGAGAATGATAATTGATAAGATCATGGAGATATCCAGGAGGAGCAAAGCACGTGTAGCCATTGGCATCGGTGACAGGAGGGCTGAAGAGATCGCGCGTGTCGCAAGGAGCTGCATGAACACGGGAGTGGCTGCTGATGTGCTTCTGGTGGGCGGTAAGGATGTGCATGTGCCCGCTGGAGGCAGAGGCAAGGGCAGGGATATAGATATAGACATAGACATACCGGTCATAACATCAGAATACCCTGAGAGGACGCTGATTCGGATGCTGGTGGATGGTGATGTTGACGGTGTTGTTCGTGGCTCCCTTGGCGCTTCCGCTTTTCTGAAGGATGTTAGAGCTCGTTACGGGAGGGTCAACCGGATCGCACTCCTGGAGGCGAAAGGACATCAGTTCTTCTTCGCACCTGTGGGCATAGATGAGGGCTGGACGGTTGAGGAGAAGTTTCGCATCATTGACGGTGGTAGAGAATTGATGGAGAGGTTCGGGATAAAGCCAAATGTGGCGATACTATCCGGCGGGCGAGCGGGCGACATAGGGAGGAACGAGTATGTAGACAGGACGATAGCTGATGCGGGTGCACTCATCTCCATGTGCAGAGCCAGAGGTATAGATGCCTCGTATCATGAAATCCTGATCGAAGACACCGTGGGTAGTAACTTCGTCTTGGCGCCGGATGGCGTTTCCGGTAACCTGGTTTACAGAACCCTGGTTCATTTAGGGAACGGGCAGGCTTATGGCGCTCCATATATCGGACTGGGGCTGAAGGATGATGATGTCATTGTTGATACTTCACGTGCTGGCTCGGCTGAGGAATACATGGGTGCAATCGCATTCGCATCGGCATTAGCGGGCATGGTGAGGTAGAGGAGGGGAGAGGAATGAGTATAGAGTTGAAGCCGGAGGAAGTGAGAGCAAAATTCGGCAGGTTATTCTCACGGAATTTCATGACGCTTGTAGATGAGGATGCGGGTCTGGTGGAGATAATAGAGGAGTGCTCTGCGAGGGGACCGGCGGAATGGGATGCGGTAAACAGGCTCAGGGCAGGTGGTGTCACCCGGGACGCATGGGTGGAGGGCAATACGATTCACATGATAACAAGGATAGGGAATAAGCCCGTATCGTTTGGACCGGCGGATGCTGAGACTGGTGGTCAGGCGTTAGAGGGTGTTGAAGTCAAAGGAGATACTGTGACCACACACTGGGCTGGCATAGCGGGAGCAGGAGTGGGTATAAGTGCGTGTTTAGCGCAATCACCGGGTGTTATCAAGGCAGTATATCCATCGAGCGAGGACATAGAGCGGGTAGGCGGGGCTCATACATGCAGGGTGAGTATCCTCACACCAAAACTTGAGAAGGTGGTTATCGGGGTGGATGACACGGATAATAAGGAGAGGGGTGCTACATGGCTAACCGCTTTCAAGATTGGTAGAGAGGCACCCGCTGGTAAATTGCTCGCACACAGGATAGTTCAGCTATATCCAAGAGTCAAACATAAGACGACCAATTGCGTATCCACTGCACTGGTATTCGCAACTTCAGATGCCGATGCTCTGATTACATACGTAAAGAAGAGGTTCAGTGAGCTTACCGTATCAGATGAGACCCATATCGCCATCTGGAGAGGCATCGCCATCCCGGCAGAGCTCAAGGATTTTGGTAGAAGAGTCAAGACAGAGGAGGTAAAGATGGAGGATGCGATAGGACTCGTTAGCAAATTCGGGATAGAGCATTATACCATAACGGGTGAAAGAGGACTTATAGGTGCACTGGCTGCAGTTGGCTATTCAGATAGCGGATTGGAGGCGGCGGGGCTGCCGGACACATAGGATGTGACAGATAGGAGGGGATCATGCCTGAGATATTAGAGGGTGTAAGTCCCACGCGCATGGAACTGCTCCGTTTGAGCCGCAGGGAGAAGTTAGCGGAGAAGGGGCATGACCTGCTCAGGGAGAAGAGAGATGCCCTGATTGCGGAATTCCTGGATGTGGTGGAGGAGGTACGAGATGCGAGGAAAGAGGTAGAGGCGAAGCTTAGCGAAGCTTTTGGGTTCCTAACCCTTGCACAGGCTATGATAGGTATTGAGCAGGTGAGGCAGCTATCTATGATGTCCATTCGCGAGATTCACATCGATTCTTCCGCGAGGAGCATCATGGGTGTGCAGGTGCCCCTCTTAGCTCCCCCGGAGAAGCTGGTGCGGAAGGTTACCGAACGTGGCTATAACCTCATTGACTCCTCCGCTGCACTGGACAGATGTGCGAGGAGCTTTGAAGAGGCTTTACATCTGATTATAAAACTCGGTGAGCTGGAGGAAGTGGTGCGTAAGCTCGCAGTGGAGGTGGAGAAGACGAAGAGGCGCGTCAATGCCCTTGAGTATATCATGATTCCCAGTTTAAAAGCGACCAGGAAATACATCCGGATGCGACTGGAGGAGATGGACCGAGAGAATTTCACGAGATTGAAGAAGATAAAAGCGATGCTGGAGCAGAGGGAATGAGGAAATGAGGTGGTAGCATGTTGGATAAGCTGAGCAGTTCGTTGAAGGAGGCGGTAAGGAAGATAGCAGTCTCAAAACGGATAGACAAGCGGACGGTGGATGAGGTTGTGCGAGACCTCCAGCGGGCACTTATACAGGCTGATGTCAAGATTGCACTGGTGAAGGAGCTCTCAGCCCGTGTGCGTGAGCGGGCATTGACCGAGAAGCCGGTACTGAATCCGAGGGAGCATGTGATTAAAGTACTCTACGAAGAGTTGATGGCGATCATCGGCAGGAGTGTGGAGGTGCCGCTGGCACCGCAGAAGATAATGATGGTCGGGCTCCATGGCTCGGGCAAGACATCCTCATGTGCAAAACTGGCGCGGTACTTCCAGAATAAGGGCTTGAAACCCGCGGTCATCTGTGCTGATATCTATAGACCGGCAGCATCTGCGCAGTTAAGGCAGTTATGTGAGGCGATAAACGTACCTTTCTTCGATAGTGAGTCCTGCGGGCAAACGGACGTACTGGAGATAGTGAAAGCGGGAGTATCAGAATTTGAGCGGTATGACATCAAGATAATAGATACCGCAGGTCGGCATGCACTTGAATCAGAGATGATAGAGGAGATAAGGAGGATAGGTGAAGAGTTAAAGCCAGAACAGCGATTCCTTGTCCTCGATGCCAGTATAGGGCAGCAGGCATCGGTACAGGCGAAGGCTTTCGATGACGCCATCGGCATCACCGGGATAATCATCACCAAGATGGACGGCACCGCGAAAGGCGGGGGTGCACTATCGGCAGTTGCAGAGACGAATTCGGGCATTGCATTCCTCGGTACAGGTGAGAAGGTGGATGACTTCGAGCGGTTCGAACCCGACAGGTTCGTCTCCCGCATGCTGGGTATGGGGGATATAAAGTCACTGATAGAGATGGCGGAGGATAAATTGAAGGCAGAGTCGAAAGAGCTCGAATCGGCATTCAGGAGCGGCAAATTCACATTGAATGACCTCTACAAGCAGTTAGAAGCGTTGAGAAAGATGGGACCATTCAAGAAACTGGTCCAGATGCTGCCACTTGGTGGGCTGGATATAGACCTGGATGATAGTGCATATCAGGTAACGGAGGATAAATTGAAGAAATTCCGGGTGATTATGGACTCCATGACGGATGAAGAGCGTAACGAGCCGAAGATAATAGGTGGTTCAAGGTTGAGGAGGATAGCAATGGGTTCAGGCACATCAACTGCGGAGGTGAATGAGCTGTTGAAATATCATCGGATGATGCAGAAGATGATGAAGAGCTTTGCTTCTGGCAGGGGTAGAATCCCGATGATGCGTGGCATGAACATAAATATACCGCTGAAGAGGAAGAGGAAGAGGTGAGTGTGGTTCTATTTCTTCTCCAGGACGGCTATATACCGTATCAAACTCCTGTGAACCCTGTATTCATGCCGCTCACGGATATTGAACCCGTAATTCGAGAAGAGGGAGTACAGAGTGGTGGAATGGAAGACGATAACCGCGTTTCTACCTCGCTTCAGCACCCGGTGCATCTCCCCTACTGCCGCTTCATACAGCCGCTCCATGAATGATGCACGTGAGTCCATGTTGAGACCCCCCGAGTATGAGACCAGAGATACCCGCCCGTATGGCAGGTCGGTCACAATAGCATCCACACTATCTGCACTCAGTGGCAGTTTAGTGGCGTCAGCAACTGCCAGCTCGCCATTCAGGCGATAAGATAGCATATTCCGATGCGCTCCACGCACCATCTTCGCCTGTATGTCCATCCCGAGGGGATTGGCTGCTACCATGCCCGCCTCTATCAATATCCCACCGGTGCCGCAGAAGGGGTCAAGGAGGAGCTCCTTCGCTCTCACTCTGCTCAGATTCACCAGAACTCGTGCTAACCTGGGCATTATCACACCGGGGGAGAAGAAAGGTCTCAGATGTGGCTTCCTCTCCTCGTATACCTTCTTCTTTACGGTATGGAGGAGCAGGGTGAAGAGGCATTTACCGCCCATGAGTAGGATTACAAATGTCTTCTTTGGGTTATTCAGGTCCACCCTGACCTTACCGTGGTAGCTCATTCTCTTTATCACCGCCCCGGCTTCACGCTCTATACCTGTAATTAGTGCACTCCTTTCACGCTCACTACTCAACGCTCCCGCTCCCGCTCCTGCTCCCCCCTTCACTCTCACTCGAACAGCGAAGGTATCACCGGGTTCTATAACATGCTTACGACTCAAACCCTCCTTTATCAGTGATTCCATCCCCTCACATTTCCATCCATTATCACCATCCCACTCGATGCCCCCCAGTATCTCATAGATGCGATGGGTCATGCCCAGCCGTTCACCGATTTCCGCAACCATGGCGGGCACCTCGGGCTCGGGCTCTGGCTCGGGCTCAAGCTCGAGTTTAAGCACGAGTATATCCCCGATATGCTCCCTCTCCTCGTATCTCCTCACCCTATCGGAGGCGTGTAAGCAAGCCATGACCTCCGCTTTCGGTAATGTCGGATGCTCACCAGAGAGTTCAAATGCGAGAAGCATGTAGCACCTCCTTCAGCACCTCCAGATTCGCTTCCGTCTTCAATCCTGTGAGTGAGAAATGAGTCCTGCTTGCCGCGAAGCCACGCGCACGCAGGCGCTCAATCACGGAGTGGATAGGGGGTGGAGAGAGCCTCAGCGCCTTGCATATCGCATGATACTCATAGAAGAAGGGTATATCCAGTTCGCTCATGCAGGTAGCGACAATTCTCTGCGCTTCTCGCATCGTATGTGGCTGCCTGTCACCCAGTTCTTTGTATACACGCCTGCAAAAGCTATTATCCTTGATCGGTTCCAGATATAGTGGACCTGCAACCCGTAATTTACCACCGCATACCTCACACCTTCCGCTTCTATCCCTGTCCAGCAGTTCAGACAGCTCAGACCAGTGGATAGCAGACCTGTTACCGCAGGAGAAGCAATGGAGAATGAAGCCCAGCCTTCTCATGCACTCCTCAGCCTTCCTCGCCCCACGCTCCACACTCGCTATAAGCCTGACGAAATGGCTCCGCGAATAGCATAGCAGCGGCTGTATCGCTTTGTCATACCTGCACAGGTCTCTCGTTACTCTTCCCAGCAGGATACGTGTTGCCATCTCGGCATGATATTCTGTATTCAGCGGTTTGGCGGCATATCTCCTCAGACCACCGGTATGTGCGCCACATAAAGGCGCTGTATCGGTGGCTGTCACCAGAATCAACCTGTTAACCGCCTGTGCCATCGAGTCGAGGAAGGGAACAGGCGAGCCAAAGGGGTCTATATCGACAATGTCATACCTGTTAAGGTCGTGACCGCGGCTGCGGCAACGATGCATGAGTGCATTGGCATCCTCACGATATACCTGCGTCTGCTTCTCCACCCTGTTCAGCTTCACATTCTGCAGGATCACCTCATAAGCCTCGGCACTACTGTCATTTAGCACTACCGGCAATCCAATTTCGTTCGCTACTCTCACACCCCGCACACCAGTACCCGCGAGTGCATCGAGATATACCATGGAATGTGAGCGAGAGAAAGCAGCTACTGCGGCTATATCTATATCCCTGCACAATTCCATCCTGGGGTTATAAAAGAGTGCCTTACTGGCTCGTACGGGTACCAACAAGCGCGTGTTACCCTCCACTCGTTCCACAAGCATAGCATTCTCACATCCGATATACCCGATATAATAGCTAATAGCTATACACACAATAATAGGCAATGAGCAGATTCTATGAAGTGAAGAAGCGGGATGGTGCAGCGAGAATAGGGCAGTTACACTTGAACGACGGAGTGGTACGCGTTACACCTCTTCTACTCACATTCCAGGGACGACCAGGGGCAATGGATATAGGTGATGAGCTGGAGGTGATACCGGTAGAATCTCCACGGTTCGAGGAGCTGAGCAGAGAAGAGACATGGAGAGGTCCCCGAGGCACCGTTCTCCTACCTGAGGTGCACCCCCTGTATGTAAAGGAGAAAGAAGCACCGGCTACGTTATTCGTCGATTTCTTCGTGCTCGCTTTCGCTTCCAGCATGCTCCGTACGCCGAAGGATTTCGTACGCAGAATTATAGATGCAAGGATGGAGATACCGCCGGATGTGGCATTGTGGGTGCCTGGAATAGCAACGGTGGAGAATGCTGCGCTACTCGTTTATATGGGTGTTGATATAATAGATGATACGAACGCCCTGATAAAGGGGTATAAAGGCATCTATCAGCTGGAGGAGTACGAGTACGATTTGAGTATCCGTGAGCAGGAGATATCGCCGCTGCCTTCAACCTCACAATTGCCATGCACCTGCCCCGTCTGCTCCGGCTACAGCTCCACCACGGGTGGGGGTGGTGTGGAGGGATTACGAGCTACCGAGCTTGCGAAGCACAATGCACTGCTGCTGGAGCGAGAGGTGAGGAAGATAAGGGAATACATAAGAGCGGGCATCCTGCGTGAGTATGTGGAGATGCGTGTGCGCTCATCGAGCTTTTTAACTGCGGTATTGCGACTCCTGGATACTGATACCGAGCGAGAATATTTTGAACGGAGAACACCCGTTGCACGTAAGCAGGTCATGAGGGTGAACACAATGGAGTCATTACGGAGGATAGAGGTGAAGAGGTTTGCGAGTCGTGTTCTGGAGCGATACAGACCACCATCAGAAGCAGGTCGAAGAGGTAGCCAGATACTCCTGATTCTGCCATGCTCCGCCAGGAAACCCTATTCCAGCTCGCAATCGCATAAGAAGTTCATTGATGCAATAAAAGATTACCGGGGGCATATTCACGAGTTGATTTTAACCTCGCCACTTGGAGTTGTTCCGAGAGAGCTCGAACTCGTCTATCCCGCTGCATTCTATGAGATACCGGTGACGGGCTACTGGGATGCGGAGGAGCGTGAGTGGGTGAGCTCCTGTCTACGTGCATACCTCGAGCGTAATCGTGGTAGTTACGAGGCTATTGTGGTGCATCTCAGGTTAGATAGCGGGTGTGGAGCGATATGCAGAGCAGCAGTAGAAGACCTGGAGCCGGATATGGAAGTGATCTACACATGTAAAGAGCATGAGGAGGAGTACTCGCAAGCCGCTCTGGAACGACTGAGGAGTTGCATAGCGGGTCTGTGCGGTACAGAGGCGAGACTGCCGGTGCACGATTTGAGGGTAAGGATGTTAAGGGCGATGGCTGATTACCAGTTCGGACCCGGTACGGGAGCGGAACTTGTGAAGGGTGGTGAGCGGATAACGGGGAAGTACCCTCACTTCGTGCTCAGCTCTACAGAGGGTGTCCTTGCACGTATTGTGCCGGAATATGGACTGATAGCCCTCACGGTGAGGGGTGCACGGAGGATCGAGAGGGTCATTCGGGACCGGTATAGGGTGGAAATAGGAGATTTTGTACCGAGAGGTTCTATACTGGCACCTGGAGTGGTGAATGCCGGAGAAGAGATAAGAGAGAATGATGAGGTCATATTTCACGGTGCGAAAGCATTTGGAGTGGGTAGAGCGAAGATGAGTGGCTGGGAGATGGTGGCATCGAGGAGGGGCGTAGCTGTGAACGTGCGTGAAGTGGCGAAGCAGTGATAGCGAACTTTTATATCAATCCTTTTTATGGATATTGCTAAAAAGCGAAAGTCTTTTATACACAATCTAAAAGTTATATTATAATGGTGATTCTACGGAATAAGGAGAGAGAAAGATGCCAGAAAAGGAATATTCAAGAAGCTGTAAATTGGTGAAACCGCTGAAGTCAATGCTACCTCTGATGATTATTGCCGTGTTAGCAATAGCAGTATCAGTATCGGTATCGGTGGTGGGCGTGATTCCGGTATCCGCCGAGGAGGACTTCGGCTGTGCCTGTCATTCAGAAATAGTCAAGAATTTTTCGTCTTCGCTACACTACACGGGTGCAGGAATGAAGGGCGAGTATGAGCGATTCGCGGCGAAGCATTTCGGAATAGACATGGACGAGTATTATGCCAAGTGGAACTGTTCTAAATGCCATGCCACCACCTGTGAGAAGTGCCATGAAGGCGGGCATGGTGCAGAGATAACCATAGATACGTGTGATAAATGCCACTTTAAGAAGCAGACAGCCACCTTTGTGGGGGATATGCCCGGGCACAAGAAGAAAGGACCGGCACCGGACATCCATTATACGAAGGGGCTGACGTGCATAGACTGTCATAACCCGGCTGAGTTGCACGGTGATGGGAAGAATTACACCAGCCAGCTTGAAGCGGTCACGACAAAGTGTGAGGACTGTCATAACAGTCCAGGAAAGACCGTCAAGGATATGCCTGTGACGCAGTATTCGACGGATGTTAGTGCGCACAGGATTCACGGCGACAAACTCGACTGCATCGCATGCCATACCGGATGGGCTCTGACCTGTAAGAACTGCCATCTGGATACCAGGAAAGGCGCTCAACCTGTGTCTGACGAGTTCTATCTCGGCGTGGCTTCTGATGGTAAGATAAAGACCTTCGTAAAGATGGAAGCGCTGTACAATAATGAGTCGCACATGGGATATGGCGAGTGGTTCTCGCACACAGTAACAGATAAGGCGAAAGATTGCGCATTCTGTCACGAGAGCAAGGAAGTGCTCTGTGAAGGTTGTGAAGGGGAGATACTGGGAAAAGGTGGTTCATTCATACCACAGGAGACAATCGATAAGATATACGGGATGGCTATGCCAACGCCATCGCCCACGGTAACTCCGGTACCCACAGCACCCACTCCCACTCCCACACCAGCACCCACACCCACCGCAACAGCAACACCAAAACCAACGCCAACACCCACGCCTACGCCCACGCCCACACCCACACCGCCGGGCTTCGAACTGATATTCGCAGTGATTGCACTGACAGTGATTGCGTATCTTGTAAGAAGAAGGTGAACGAAATACGGGTCCGTCAGTCAGTCCGTCAGGGTGATGTTTGACGGACCCCGATTTTTTTCTTTTTCTTCTCTTCCCTTCCCACCTCTTTCCGCATCCCTGATGGATGGAAGGACAGGACAGAACAGAACAGACAGAGAGGGGTGCAGCAGAAAAACCGAAAAGCTTATATGATAAATGATGAGTATCAATTATTAACGGACTGACTAAGGGAATAGAGATGGCAGCAGCAGAAGACTGGGAATGGGAGGTTGCAGTTCCAGAGAAGCGACTCAGGGATAAATTATACTTTGAGAATCTGAAATCGGTGGTGATAGACCGTAATATATGCAGTCGGTGCTTAACCTGTGCAGCGGTCTGCCCTGGCGGGATAACCGTGGTGGATGACCGGGTGGATTTCCCCGATTATGAGACCAGATGCATGGACTGTGGCGCATGCGTACGTGTATGTCCAAGATATGTCTATGAGCCCAAGAGTGGGCTGGGCTCTTATATCAAATTCATCGCCGGTCGCTCAAAGCGATTCAAAGGGCAGGATGGTGCGATGGTGACCGAGCTTATAGTATCGGCGATGGAGATGGGACTGATAGACCGCGGTCTATTCGTCAGCAGGAGTGAAGACTGGACAACCGAGATATTCCACGTGCGAGATGCAGAGCAACTCGCTATCCCCACCCTCGGTGGTACGAAGTACACCTTCGCAGACGTGCTCCCGGAGTTGAAGAAGGCGGTGATGTTCACGAAGCGAGGGGTGGGGATTGTGGGAACACCCTGCATCGTCTCCGGAGTGAGGAGACTGCAGCAGGAATTCCCGCTATTCCGTGAGAGAGTGAAGCTAATTGTGGGTTTGTTCTGCACAGAGAACTTCCATTACCGTGATATCTCACGATTCCTGACGGAGAAGGGTGTGGACTTCTCCAAACTCATCAAGACCGACATCACGAAAGGGAAGTTCATTGCTACGATGACCGATAGCGAGGTGAAATTCAAGGTGAAGGAGCTTGAAGGGATACTCCCGAGTGGGTGCCGTGTCTGTACGGATTTCACCGCTGTGGAGAGTGATGCCAGCGTAGGCAGTGTGGGTAGTGCAAAGGGGTACTCCACGGTGGTTGTGCGCCAGAAGATTGCAGATGAGATTATAGATTATATCAGGGAGAAAGGCTACGCGGATTTCGGCGAAGGAGACCCTGCACAGCTGGATTACCTCATCAATCATAAGAAGGCGAGGGAGAAGAATATCCCGAAGTAAGTAGGAATCCAGTGAGCGTTGAATTTATCGGGTTGTATTGGTTCAGTAGAGTTGAGTGTGATAGAATTTATTAATGGTATTCAGGATGCATATTTTATGACGGAGGATGATAATAGGCACCCGGGGCAGTAAATTAGCACTGCTACAGACGGAGAAGGTATGTGAGCAATTGAGGGCACATGGCATCGAGATTGACTATGAGATAAGAATAGTGAAGAGCCTGGGTGATGTGATGCAGAATCATGCGTTATACAGAATGCCTGATAAGGGGGTATTTGTAAAAGAGCTCGATGCTATGCTGTTAGATGGTAAAATAGACATTGCCGTGCATTCCATGAAGGATATCACACTCGATAGAGATGCGCGATTGGAGACTGCCGCGGTGTTACCCCGTGATTCGCCTTTCGATGCCCTCGTGTCCGATTATAAGCTGGCTGATATGCCAGAGGGTGCGGTGATAGGGACCTCGAGTGTAAGGAGGAGATTACAGATGCTGAACTACATGGAGAGGCGAGGTATAAGGGTAAGGATAGAGGATATAAGGGGCAATGTAGATACACGGCTCAGGAAGCTCAGGAGTGGCAGATATAACGGTGTGATACTTGCAGAAGCGGGACTTGAACGTTTACATCTCCAGTCCAGCCTGAAGTACGAGCGATTGGACCGGGACCCATTTGTACCCTCGCCCAATCAGGGCATCATCGCAGTCGTAGCGAGGCGAGAGAGTGAAGAGAGTGAGCTTCTGCACCGCATCGATGATCCCAGCACGCGAATTGAGGCAGAGGTGGAGAACGAGGTATTGAGGGTAATAGGAGGTGGATGCGCACTCCCGGTGGGTGTGCATGCCTCCTGCCTCCGCAGAGGAGCATCCACACCCTCCATTGAACTGGCACTGTATATAGGGCACTCCATCAAGCACTATACCCTGAAGAAGACCATTCTTACCGGTGATGATTATTTGCATGCTGCTCGCAGGTTCGCAATGGAGACCATAGAGCATGAAGGGGTGACGAACTGACCAGTAGGAAGGAGGTAACATAATAAGGTAATGCACCAGGAACAGAATCAGAATCAGAATCAGGAACAGGATGAGATGGAGAGTCAGCATCAGCATATAGTGGGAGTAGAAAAGGACCCGCAGGCTATCCTCACTTCTGTCTTCAATCACCACTCCTTCAGGTCAAGACAGAAGGAGATAATAGATAATGTACTGGCTGGCAGGAATACGCTGGCGATTCTACCCACGGGAGCGGGTAAATCGCTCTGCTTCCAGATACCAGCCCTGATATTCGATGGATTGACGATAGTAGTGAGTCCATTAATTGCCCTGATGAAGGACCAGGTGGACGGGTTGAGGAAGAGGAAGATCAAAGAGGTGGCATACCTCAATTCCATGCTCGGAGAGTCGACGAAGGAGCGGATATACACCCTGTTGAAACATTCTAAACTGAAGATACTGTATGTTGCACCGGAGACGTTCGGGGATAGCAAGTTAATGAGCGCGTTCAAGCGCTGCGATATAAGCCTGATAGCAATAGATGAAGTCCACTGCATCTCTGTCTGGGGGCATAACTTCAGACCAGATTATCTACGCCTTGGCTGGCTGATCAGAGCGTTACACAACCCCCCTGTTCTCGGACTCACCGCGACAGCCACCGAGCAGGTACAGGAGGACATACAGAAGCAGCTGGGTCTCAGGTGTGACATCTTCAAGGACAGTTTTGACCGCAGTAATCTCCTCCTCTCGGTCATCCAGCAGGAAGGGGAGTATGCCAAGCGTGAGTTCCTGTGCAGGTTCCTGGAACGGCTGGAAGGTTCTGCTATCGTGTATGTCAATTTTACACGCACTGCTGAGGAGCTGGCTGAGTTCCTCACCGAAAGGGGTCTGAGTGCGACATATTATCACGGGCAGATAGAAGATAAGGAGGAGCGCAAGAATATCCAAAACGAGTTCATAAGTGGTAAGATACAGATCGCTGTTGCCACGAGTGCATTTGGAATGGGGATAGACAAAGAGGATATACGCGCAATCATCCACTATAACCTGCCAAAATCTATTGAGGACTATTATCAGGAGGTGGGTCGCGCGGGGCGCGATGGTAAGGATGCATATTGCATCCTCCTCTATTCACGCGTGGATGAATTCCGACTGCGGAAGCTGATTCAATACAATACACCCACGTTAAAGCAGCTCAGGACGGTCATACAGCTGCTGGCGGGCAGGTGTGTTATGAATGTGGGAGAGGAGTATGTGTATTTAAATGTGAAGCGAATAGCGAGGCAGCTGAAGTTGAATGAGGTGCAACTGCGGATAATTCTATATCAGCTTGAGCGGATGAATGCAATCAGGACATATTTCCGTGTCTTCCGGCTCGCTGGCGTGCAGATGGTGGATGATAGCCATGAATCCAGCCATTATCCAGCGGGGGTAGCGAAGGTACTCGGAGATGCTTATTTCAGAGCGAATCATAAATGGCTGGACCTGGAAAAGCTCAGTGAGTCCACCGGTCTATCGGTAGCGAGGTTGAACAATGTACTGAGATGGATGAGGAATGCGGGTCTAATAGAGCTTGTAGAACGCGATTTCTGCACCCCCGTGAGAGTTTATCACACGATAAGGGATATAGATGCACATGAGCTACTCAAGACCTTCCTGCGACTGGAGGAGAGCGGGTTGAAGAAGATAGAGAAGGTGGTGGAGTACGTAACCACCAGTGAATGCAAGCGTAAGTTCATTTTGAACTATTTTGGCGAGGCACATGAGGGGCATTGCAATGCCTGCAGTGTCTGCAATCCGCGATTGAGATTACAGTAGGGTGTGTTCCTCTCGCAGCACCTCACGTGCTATCACCATCCTCTGTATCTCCGAGGTGCCAACGGCGATGCTGAGTATCCGAGCATCACGGAAGAACCGCTCCACTGCACTCCCCCGCGTGCACCCAAGTCCACCATGTATCTCTACGGCGTTATTTGCAGCGAGGAAAGCAGCTTCAGAGGCATAGAGCTTAGCCATTGATGCCATTTTTGTCGTTATCCTATCGCCTCTATCGGCATGATAAGCCGCCTTATAGGTGAGCAGTCGTGCTGCTTCTGTCTGCGTCGCCATATCTGCGAGCATGAATTGAACCGCCTGGAAATTTGCGATTGGCTGTCCGAACTGCTTACGTTCGGTGGCATAGCGGCTGGAGAGTTCAAGACAAGCCTGAGCAATCCCGACACCGATGCTACCCATGGCTATCCTATCCCTGTCCAGGGTAGCCATCGCTATCTTGAAGCCGTCTCCCTCATTACCGAGCATACTGGTGGATGGGATACGGCAATCGTGGAATTCAAGCCCTCCAACTACACAGCCACGCATACCCATCATCTCCACGGTTCGGGTGAATGATAACCCCTCTGTACCCTTCTCCACGATAAACGCACTTATGCCTCTCCTCTTCTTACTCTTATCGGTGTATGCAAAGACCACATAGATATCAGCGACTGGGGCATTGGTGATAAAAGCCTTTCTGCCACTCAATATGTACTCGTCGCCTTCACGTTCCGCAGTGGTCTCCATGGATAGCGGGTCAGAGCCCGCACGGGGCTCTGTGAGAGCAAATGCACCCAGTTTCTTACCATGGCATAAGGCATCCAGATACCGCTCTTTCTGCTCTTCCGAGCCTGCGGAATAGATAGGGAAGATGGAGATGAGAGCAGCCGAGCTGAGGAATCCGATACTTGCACTCGCCTTCGATAGTTCCTCCACCATCAATATGTAGCACATCAGATTATCACCCAGCCCGCCGTATTCCACTGCGACCGGGATGCCAAAGAGTGCATGCTCGCCCATTCGTCTCACGATATCCATCGGTAATTTCCCCTTCCGGTCTATCTCCGCTGCACGTGGCAGTATCTCAGTGGTTGCGAACTCACGTACGAATTTCAACACTTCACACTCACGCGCCCCCGGTTCGAAGCTCATCTCCTTATCTTCTCCTTATTCTGTACATATCCTGATTTTATTAACTATTACCGGAGAAGGGGGATCTGGTAAAACGAGATTAGCCATATAAGAGAAATGCCGGGGGCGGGGTTCGAACCCGCGACTTCGGCATTATGAGTGCCGCGCCCTGACCAGCTAGGCCACCCCGGCTGAACATCCTTGCTACTTGCTTGCTTGCTCATTCACTCGCGCCCAGCTCACGCCGCAGGTCACCCATCGAAGCCACACGCTCAGCCACTGCATCGTGCTGGTGGATACTCTCCTCGTTTATCTGCACTATTGTGATGGTTGAATCGTCAGGTAGCTCGGTGAAGTTCTCCACAACCCTCTTCGCCATCTCACGCACGCAATCCTCAACGAACATCGGCTTCTCATGCGCGCTCTCTACAATCGCAGCCTCATCCGGGCGCTTCAATACCTCGTACGTCTTCGAACTCATTGAAGCCTCTATTATTCTTATTATCTTATCCATTGGTATTTTAACCTCGTCCTCCGCCTCTATCGATATCATCCCCCTCCCCCTCTGATTGTGTGTGGGCATGGGTATCAACTGCAGGAGGGACTCTATCTCCTCCTCACCCATCCCCCGCTCTCTCAATCTCTCCGACACCCTCTCCTTCATCAACTCCTGCGCGCATGGGCAGGTGGTCATCCCTACCACCTCCGCACCCACTATCTTCTTTATCCTCACCCCTGAGGGTGTACGATACGCCTTCGCCTCTGCAAAGATAACCGCAGGCTCCTGACACGATATCTTCATCACCGGCGTCTTCCTCTTCAGCATATACTCGCTCCTCATGCCCACCTCCGCTGTGGTCGCGTAGTCATGGAGGAGCAGGAGTCGCCTTGCCACCTCACTGCACAGCTCCTCAACCTCGTATATCGGCATGCTAATTGCTTCTTCCAGCACCTCATACATCGCTTCAAAGTTCCTCGAGAGATTCGCGCCCTTCATCTCACTTGGGAGGTCAACGAAGATATGGAAATCAGATATGAGGATAACCGGTCTTTTACCTCCCGCCCTCGCCACCTCCACCAGCTTCTTCACGTTCTTCACACCCACCCGCGTCAGGTTTATCTTTATGTCCGGGGGACTCGCCTGCACATCTGGTAGCTCTGTTGACATCTATTTCTCACCATCCACCTCTTACCATAACTTCCTTTCTCTTTTCTTTAACCTTTAATCCTGCTTCTTAAAAATTAAAAAGATGAGAAGCGAAGATAGCGACCGTAAGGTACCGAGTGACCGAGGAGTGACCGTAAGTTACTTATAGTTACCTGTGTACAGATATACATGAGAGAATGAGGCAGTTCGGGGGGTGGTAATGGTGACGAAGGTGAAAGTTTATTCTACGAAGGTATGCCCGCACTGTAAGATGGTGAAGGAGCTTCTGATGAGGGAAGGGGTGAGCTACGAGGATGTGGAGATCACAGACCCGGAAGCGCTCACTGAATTGAGGATGAACGGTGTATTCACTCTTATCACACCCGTTGTACAGGTTGGTTCAACCTTCCTCACCCATGAAGAGCTCTTTAATGGCGATGATTTGAAGTCGGAAAAGCTCAAGGAATTAATAAAGGAGTTAGAGGCTAAAGGAGGGTAGGAGGATGAGAAAGAAGGTAAAGGGTAGATTTGGTAGGTTTGGTAGTATGGAGATGAGCCCGGGGATGGGCACCGGCACAGGTGCGGGCACCTTTCAGACGACTCTGGATGGTATGCCACTCCGCTTCCCGAAGGTGCGAACCAGCGACGGGCACATGCTGGAGTGGGACAGGGAAGCGATAGTGAAGCAACTCTTACGTGAGACGAAACTGAGTGAGGAGTTCTATGACTGCGCCCCGATGAGCGAAGAAGATGCGAGAGAGGTAGCGAAGAAGGCGGAGATGCGTATAAAAGCGATGGGTATTACACAGCTGAGTGGCGCTCTGGTAAGGGAGATAGTGAACCAGATTTTGCTGGAGGACTATAAGAAGCTGGAATGGCGTAATGTATGCACCCGGGTGGGTACCCCCGTATATGATGCACACCTGATAGACATAGGAGAGGGATTTGAGGCGAATGAGAATGCGAACCTGCAGGAGAATGCTGAGACCTCGCACAAGAAGAAGGCGGATAAGATATGTAAGGAGCAATATCTATTGCTTCTGCCACCGAAGCTTGCAGATGCGCATTTGAGTGGCGATTTGCATATCCACGATTTAGAGTATTTTGGTACGAGGGGTTTCTGCCAGGACTGGGACCTCCGCTATTTCTTCTATTATGGACTGATGCCCGATGGGTCAGGCACGAAGGCGTCAGTAGCGGGACCGGCGAAGAAGCCTGAAGTCGCTATCCTGCATGCAGTTAAGATATTGGGCTCTGCGCAGACGAATTTCGCAGGTGGTCAGGGGTTCTTCAATTTCCTCGTCTTCATTGCGCCCTATCTGGAGGGGCTATCGTATGAGGAGATAGAGCAATTGATGCAGATGTTCATCTACGAGATGACGCAGATGCAGGTTGCACGTGGCGGTCAGCTGGTATTCTCGTCGGTGCAGCTCACGCCGGGCGTGCCGAAGATATGGCGTGATAAGCCGGTGGTATATAAAGGTGCAGTCTGGGACGGTAAGCAGGCATCGCCTCGCCGTACATATGGCGAGTTTGAGCGTGAGGTGAGGCTTGCATTCAAGGCGATGATGAAAGTGATGTTGCAGGGTGACTACTGGGG
>JAODGR010000077.1:3804-14244 GCA_025464275.1 Methanosarcinales archaeon | reverse complement strand
TATGGCACTCCCTATTTTGATAACAAGATACCGGAATACAGAGGAGCGGGCGAGGGAGTTTCGTGCTATCAGTGTTGCGCTTACTCCTTCAAGACGTCGCCGGATGATGCAGATTTCCAGGATAAGATGTACTTCGTGAATGGTAAGCACTTCTCTATGGGTGGCTGGCAGGTGGTGACGATAAACTGTCCGAGGGCGGCATATCGCGCGGAGGGGGATGATGCTAAGCTGTTTGCAGAGTTGAAGAAGCAGATAGACATTGCTGTGGAGATATTCAAGGTGAAGAAGCGGTGGATGGATGCGATAGTGCGAGCGGGCAGGATGCCATTCGCTACTCAGCGCCCGAAAGACCCGCATACCGGGGAGAAAGGCGATGTCGCTGTTTATCTGGATGAACTGGTGTATATCGTGGGTGTGGTGGGGATAAATGAGATGGTGCAGTATCACTATGGCAAGCAGATGCACGAGGATAGAGGTGCTTTGAGGCTTGCAGTGCGTGCTATGACGGAGATGGAGCTATATGTGAAGGAGTTATCAAATCGAGAAGGGTTGAATATAAGCTTCTCACGGACGCCTGCGGAGACGGTCGCGCAGCGGTTCGCAGTGGCTGACCTGTTGAATGAGGAGTTCAGAGCGAAGGCGATGAAGGTAGTGAAGGGCGACCTTGAGCGTGCGTTATTGATGATAGAGGATACGAGAGACCTTCCAGTTTATTATACCAATGGTACACATGTACCGCCAAATGCAGATATCTCACTCGCTGAACGTATAAACATCGAGCATATCTTCTTCCCCATCGTGGATGGTGGTGACATCATGCATATCTTCCTCGGTGAGGGATACCCCGACCCAAGGGGGATAAAGAGTCTCGCAATGAAGATAGCAACGAAGACCCAGACCGGCTATTTCGCTTTCACTAAGGATATGACCGTCTGTCTGGATTGTTCGCATGTGACGATGGGCTTGCGTGAGGAGTGTGAGAAGTGTCATTCAAAGAATCTGGATTATATATCGAGGATAACGGGCTATCTGCAATCGGTGAGCGGGTGGAACGAAGGTAAGAAGCAGGAACTGCTTGACAGGATGCGGTACAGCGGTAACGAGATAAGATAGAGTGGGGATGATGGAGCGGGGAGATTGGTGGTATGAGCGGCAGCGGCAGTGTCAGTGGAGTGGCCGTAAAGTATTTATAGTTGCATCCCTTATGGCTTTATGTCATACATGGGAATATAAATAGGAGGTGAAGAGATGAAAATAAAGAAGATAGAGAAGCTATTGGTGATAGTGAATTCGGGCATGGACAAACCGTACAATCAGTATGCGAGTTATGCCATCGCATTTGCGGCAAAGAAGATTCACAATATCCCGGAAGTGATGATATTTTACGGACCACAGGGTGTGGAGATGGCGAAGAAGGGGAATCTGGCGAAGTTGACCTTCTCGGAAGATTTGAAGAAGCTGATAGCAGAGCAGTTTGAAGGATTGAGTCCGGATGACCTGCCTGACAATCTCGAACAGATGGCTCGTCAATTGAAGGATGCAATGGGTGTAGTAATCGGCTCGTGTGCAACCATACACGTTGCAAGCGGCTTTGCCTCTTCTATCGATGATACTTCAAACATCGAAGATTTCATAACCCCGGTGAAGATCCCGGATGCAGCAGAGGGTGCACTGAGTGCGGATAAAATCCTGTACTTCTGAGCTCTCTAATTCTATTCCAAACTCCCAAATCTTATTTTTATTTTTTCTCCACCTCTTTATTTGGTTCCATCATCCGGATGAAAAAAAACGAAAAACTTTTAAGTCGCTCATCTATGAGAGCATATACCATATGCGAGCTGCGTATAGTATCATGACATGAAGAAGGGAAGAAGGGGTGAAATAACAAGTTGAGAGAAGAAGATGTGGGTGTCGTTTTGATAGGACACGGCAGTAAATTGCCGTACGGGAAGAGGGTGATGGAGGAGTTGCGGAGACGACTGGAGATGAGGGGGATATACAGGGTGGTGAGGTGTGCCTTCATGCAGATAAATTCACCGAGTATAGAGGAAGAATTGCGTGAACTTGCGAGCAGTGGTATAAAGAAGATAATTGCGCTGCCTGTCTTCTTAGCCGATGGTGCACATACGACCGAGGATATACCGGAGAAATTGAAAGCCGCATTCAGTGGCGAATGGGCAGATATAGGTAAGGATGTGGAGCTCATCTATGGGAAGCCGATAGGTGTGGACGAGCGGATTGTGGATATACTGGTGGACCGTGTGAAGGAAGCGACAGCGAGATAGGCGGGTTTAACATTGACCCCATCTCCACTTCCGTATTCCATACCATATCCTATACATTTTTATTTTTATTTTATCTCTTTTATCTGATACATGCGAATCTGTTAGCATCTCTTCTTTTCTTCTTTGTCGCTCTCCGCCTTGAGCGGAGATAGGAGATAGAGGCGAAGCACCACTAAAATAGGAGAGCGATGCCAGGAGGGGAGCGTATAGAAGTAAGAGGTGAAGTTATAAGGATTCTTCCTTCAAAAGAGCTAAGAATAGGTGACGAAATTGTTAAAGTTGTTGACCTCATCATCGCGGATGAATCAGATTATAAACGAATATCACTATGGGACGAAAAGGCGGAACTCGTTACCCGTGGCGAAATAAGAGTGGGTGATGTGCTACAGATAGAAAATGCATACATCGCTGGAGAACGTCCCTGTGAAAACAGGGCTAATGCTGGAAGATATACAACTATAAGGAGAATATCCGAGAAGATCACTGCTCTAAGCAATCTCAGACCGATGCATCTCACTGTACTCGCCGTTGCGAGACCGGAGAAGGGGCGAGTATGTATCGCAGGCATAAACGAGAGAGGCGAATGGATAAGACCACAGGGTGTCTACGAGAAAGATGCATGGGCGTCAGAATCGGGTGTAGAGCGATTCAGAAACCTCTGCATCTCCAGGATTTACGTTGATGCATGGCATGGCAGGCATCCAAGAAGGGAAGACCGGTTCTTTATCTACGGTGCAGGTATTGAGAGGCAGCTGAGCGAAGAGGAGAAGCGGGAATTCCTGGAGAGGCATCTCGATGAATCTGTCGATGCGGTATTCAAGAGCGGGAGGACTCTGGGCTTGATAAAACCCCGTATCCTGCGTGTATATGAAGTGTCCGCAGCCGGAACTGGAACTGGAAGAACTGCTACCGGTAAAGATAAGAACAGGACATATGAGACTTATATACGATTTAACTTCAGGGATTCCAATGGCAGAATATACCGTGGCTGGTCATGTAGATGCAGCGCATTTTATAAGCTCTGGAATGAGTTTAAGCATCGGCATCGCCTCTCCTACAGGTGGCGAATACATAGACTGGTGAAGAAGAACGAGACCTATCTCGCAATAGGGCTTACATACACCGATTATGGTACTGAGGGGCTGGAATATAGAGCATATCCAATGATTGTGGGTGTACATATCATCAAACCAATCTCCTCGGTATTCAGGGATTAGGGAATAAATTCAGAGAGGGCTGTGCACGGAGGAGTGAAGGCGCACTTGCTAAAGTTTTAATTTGAACCATTTAGCTACCGTCTCTCGGGCGGACTCGTAGCCACCATCGAGGTATATCGCACCTATCACTGCTTCAAGCGTTTCTGCGAGTACGTAAGGCTCCTCATTTGCTCGCTGCTTCCTCTCCCCGGTGCCGAGGAGTATGAAATCCCCGATTCCCAGCTCGCGACCGAGTTCTGCGAGTGATTCCTTCCTCTCGAGTGCTTTCTTCTTATTTGTCAGCTCTTCACGCGTCTTGCAGCCTGAATTTATCAGTAAATCGACCAGTATCGCCTTCAATACTGCATCACCAAGTGTTCGGAATATCTCCTGGTCCTGGTCTTTGCTTCCTTTCTCGAGTGCGTATGCTTTCCTTGTCAGTGCACGCATCAGCAGCCCCCTGTCTGAGAAGGAGTAGCCAAGATTAGCCTCAATCGCAGTGGCAGAGGTGGTGTGGTGCTCCTGTGCCTGTGCCTGTGCTTCTACCTCTGCTTCTCCTTCGCCCATCGCTACCCGGTGGCTGTGCATCACGCATCTCGCCGCTATTGCTCCTGCACCCACGCCGTTGTCTATATTGACCACAGCCACACCAGGCGAGCAGCTCTGTAACATGGATATAAGTGCACCGAGACCCTTACCACCCAGCCCATAGCCCACCGAGGTGGGTACTCCTATCACGGGCACATCAACAAGGCTCGCTACCACGGAAGGCAGAGCACCCTCCATGCCCGCGACCACAATTATCACACCCACATTTGCCTCGATAAACTGCTCAAGTGGCTCCATCAACCTGTGTATGCCTGCAATGCCCACATCGTATGCTCTCAGCACTTCACAGCCGCAAGCCTCAGCAACCATTCTCGCCTCCTCGGCGACCGGTATATCCGCCGTGCCAGCTGCGATCAGTCCTACTCTGCCATGAGTGGGGGATTCATACCCCTCCCTCCTCACCAGAATCATCTTCGCCAGCCTGTTATACTCAACCACGAAACCTTCAGCTCTCAATCGTGATACCATCTCCTCAGCAATGCTATCGGTCTGCACCCGGCTGATCAATGCAAAATCATGCTCCGTTGTAAGTGCGATGGCAATCTCAGCCACTTCATTAACCTCTTTACCCTCCGCGAGGATTATCTCTGGAATACCTGTTCTGTGTGCTCTACTGATATCCACCCTGGCAAACTCGCCCACCATTCTTATACCCGTACCTGCCTGTTTCTGTTTCAGTTTATGCTTCAGTTTCAGTACCTTCGACTTCGAGTTCAGTATATCCTTCCTCTTCCTCCTCTTCTCTTCCATCCACCTATTCTCAGCCTCAGGACCACAACCACAAAGGCGATAGCAACAAGAGCAGCCAGAGAGCCAAAACCACTTACTCCTGCCCCTGGCGCGGGTACGGGAGTGTGCGTGGAAGTGGGAGTGGGCGCGGGCGTGGGCGTAGGAGTCATGGTGGGCGGCGGCGGGATGGTGGCTGTGGGTATGGTAGAGGGGGAAGGAGTGGGAGTGAGAGTGGGAGTGGATGCGCCAGGATAATCGTCCGGGTCTCGCCAGTCTGTACCTGCGAATATCTCCACTATGTCCGTGTACCCGTCACCATCTGTATCACGGGCTCCACCACCACCGCCACCACCACCTCTCCTCACTGCCTCCTCACCTCTCCCCGCCTTCGCCCTCGGTCTCACCATTATCGCCTTGCTCAGGTTGTTATTGCTCTCGTCCGATTCCACTATTTTAGCAGTTGAATCGGCAAATATCCACACTTCATGCTCGCCCGCCATGTCGGTGCTCGTTTTCCACGTTATATCTACAGTTCGATTGGAGAGTGCACTAACTGAGAGATTGCATCTCATTTCAATGAGATGACGGTCAACGAAGCAGGAGACGGAGAAGTCATCGGCATCAACCCATCCGTTATTGTTAATAACGACGGAGATAGTGACATCAGCCCCGGCAACCGGCTCGCTGGGTGTGAAGGAGATATCCACAGGGTTCAAATCAGGCTTGCCACTCACTCTTACTGTTAGATTCGCTTCGTTGTTCGATTCGTTCGATTCCATGATGACATTCGTGGGGTCCAGCACCACTCTGATGAGATGTTTGCCAGATGTAGCAGTCCAATTCAGTGAGGTTGTGTTGGTTGAGTTTGCATCTACCGATAGTGAGGTAATCCCGATGATGGAATGGTTATCGTAGAAAGAGACGAGGAAATCATCTGCTCTTACACCGCCTGTATTGTGCACGATTGCTATTATCTTCACATCTACGGAATCGGTATCAATACCCGCAGGGTTTAACGGTATGAGAGATACCTCAGAGGACTCGATAGTGAGGTCAGGCAATAAGAGGGGACCACCAAGGATGGTTAATATCCCGTTCTTCACCCCATCTCCGTCACATGAACCGCCATCTGAGAGCTGGACGGTTACCAGATTATCACCATCGTTGTCGCCCAGTGGTATCACGAGCCAGTGGCCGGGTGGACGGAGTATCCAGAACTGAGAATTAGGAGGTAGGGGCTGGGGAAGTTCTACGGTCACTGTTACATTAGCGCCGGGTGTGAAGCCCGAGATGGTGAAGTTAAAGAGACCATGTGGGAAGACGAGACCGGAGTCAAACCCGTAGCCAGAAGGTGGAGATTCACCCACTGCGTAACTGAAGTAGCCTGTGTCAGTGGCGAGGGAGACGTTCCCGGTGCCTGTAACGCTCTTAAATGTGATATTCTTATTCTTCAACAGATATTTCCAGCCGCTCTTCTTCACGAAGGGATAATAATCGTAGTAATGTGGTATCTCAGTATCGCCGATACCATCACCCGCTATCTCATGCTTGCCAGTCCCGTTGCCACTGTCAATACCGGTATAATCGGACCAGTAGTTACCCTCGAGGAGAACCGGATGATACCAGTAATTCGCATCCGGTCTGTCGTCCCATGCATTGAGCCCGGAATCGGGGTCGGGGATGAGAACGAAATTATTGTGATAAATCCGGTTATTCCACGACTGGCTCAGGTAGATACTGTAATTGGTGCTTGCAATGACGGTATTATCCACCACCTCATCTGTATTGGCGGAGAGGAGATAGAGTCCGAGGTTGCTGGATTCGATGACATTATTCACTACCCTGGAACGCGTACCACCCCAGTGATGGACACCGATTTTGTTCTCACTGATGATATTATCTCTCACCTCACACTCATTGGCGAATTGGAGGAGGATGCCATAAGCAGTGTTCTCTGCTATGCGATTCCGCACAATATGTACGCAGGAGCCCGTAGAGACCACGATACCATTATTATTGCCGGTGATATAATTGTGAGAGATGTTAGCACGGTTATGAGTGATGTATATACCAGCGGTTCTGAAGATGTGCGCGTAGCGGCTGGTAGCGCCTTTAATTGTAAGACCCTCTATGCTCACGTCGTCCGCTGAGATACGGAAGACGTGCTCGGACTCACTGGCTGCCACCACAGAAGTTCCTTCATAGCCACTTTCAGACCGAATCGTCAGCCCCGGCACGTTCACCACCACATTCTCGGTATATGTGCCGGGCTTAACGATGATGGTATCACCGGGAGAGGCATTATCAATCGCATCCTGTATATGGGTGAAATCAACATCAGTAGTGGTATTGACACTGCTATTGAAGGGACCCACGCCCACATACCAGATTCTGGTTACATCTGTTACATTTACTCCCTCTGTCCCTGTCCCATTTCCAGGGTCGGGGTGGAATGAACCTGTAGAAGTGCCCATGGATGTGGATACAGGCGGTGTAAGTGCCAGTACCAGTACCATTACCAGCACCATTACTATTACCGGCGATGGTGCTGGCATGCAATCATTGATTTTCATCTTTTTATTTATCTTCTCTTATCTACTATCTGTTAGAAAGCTCAGGATATAAAAAGGTATGTCTTCGTCTCTTCGTCTTCTTTCTTATCGTGTTGCGCGAGAGAGGTATAGAGTTATAGAGTAGAGAGGTAAGAGTAAAATATGTTTGATATTATGCGGTTCGGGATGAAGAAGGTGTCAGAGCTGGTCAGTGATGCACATGCGGAGATTTACGGTGAACGAGGTGATGTTCTGAGCATCGAACTCGAACGGGGGGAAGTGAAGAGTGTGAGACGAATCAAAAGCACGGGTATCGGTGTGCGTGTGGTGATGGCAAAGAAGATGGGCTTCTCGTATACCACGCGAGTGAGCGCTGCGGGTGTAGAAGAATGTGTGTGGCAAGCAGTGAAACAGGCGCGGATATCAGAGGAGGACCCCCATTTCTCATGCTTACCCGCCTCACAGTCGCAACAGTCGTACAGTACTCCGGAGAAGACCTTCGACCCGAGGATAGTGGAGCTCCTCAGTGGCGATATCGAAGCTGCAATAAGATACAGTACAGAGATGATGGAGGGTATAGAGGAGTACAGGGCTGAGGTAGGAGAGCGAGGAGGGGTGAGTGTGAGTATAAGTATAATGATGCCTGAAGGTAGCTTCGCTGCTGCTCATGAAGAGGCTTATGTGATGAACACCGAGGGCGTTGAAATCTCCGATACCGGCACCTACGTCTCTGCCGGATTATCGGTTGTGGCGGGAGAGGAGAGTTCAGGTAGCGAGGGGCAGGTGACTCGACTGCTGGGTGAGATGGATTTCCGGTGGCTGGGCAGAGAAGCAGCGAGGATTGCAGTAGAGAGTCTCGGTGGTAGCAGGTTGGAGACGAAGGAGCTGCCTGTGGTATTCTCGCCCAGAGCAATGCAGAGTCTACTGAGTTATACTCTGATTCCTGAATTGAGTGCGGAGCATGTACAGCGTAAGGAATCGCCGTATTATGGTAAGAAGGGTAAAGAGATAGCCTCTGAAATACTCTCCATCATTGATGATGGTACATTACCAATGGGTGTGAACAGCAGGAGGATGGATGGTGAGGGAGTACCATCTCAGTCCACAGTGCTGGTGGATAGGGGGATATTGCGGAATTTCATGTATGACTCTTATACCGCGAGCAAGGAAGGAGTGGAAAGCACGGGTAATGCAATAAGGAGCTATGACAATCTACCGGTTCCCGGCGCTACCAACTTCATCATAGATGCGAATGCGAGCGAGAGGGCATCGAAGGAAGAGATAATCGGAGATATTCGTGAGGGGTTGCTTGTACAGGATGTGATAGGAGCACATACAGCTTCACGAGCCTCAGGCGATTTCTCCGTCGTTGCCCAGAACGCCTGTGCCATTAACAGTGGTGAATTATCCCCGGTTAAGCAGGTAATGCTGGTGGGCAATATGCAGGAGCTATTGGGGAGGGTGGAGCTGCTGGGTACAGACAGGAGGCAGGTTTATAACGTTGTATCGCCTTCCGTTAAAGTCTCGAAGCTACAAGTGGTATCCTGAGCATATCCCCTATCCTCACCGAATCCTTTCCAGCAACTCACTCGCATCTCCTTCAAACACTATCCTCCCGCCGACGAGCATGTTAGCCCTGTCGCTTATTTCCAGCGCGCCCCTGACGTTCTGCTCCACCAGTGCGATTCTCAATCCCAACCTGTCCCTCAACTCCGCTATCCTCTGAAACACCTTCTCCGCCAGCTTCGATGATAGGTGCGCCGTCGGCTCATCCAGCATGAGCACCTCCGATTTCCTTATCAGTGCGGTAGAAATAGCGAGAAATTGCTTCTCACCGCCACTTAACACCCCCGCCTTCCTGCTCTTCAACCTCTCAAGCTCCGGGAATATATCCATAACAGTGCTCAATCTATCCTCAAACTCGCTCCTGTCGAGCGTATAGCCCGCTATTATCAGGTTCTCCCTCACACTCAAATCAGAGAAGATGTTGTTTACCTGCGGTAGATAAGTTATCCCCAGTCTCGTCCTTGTATATGGCTTCATCCTCGTTATGTCCATGCCATCGTATATGATTCTCCCGGAATATACAGTAGCGAGCCCGAAAATAGCTTTCAGCAGTGTGCTCTTTCCGCTACCGTTCGGTCCCACAAAAGCGGTTATCCCGTCCTCTATCGCTGTGTTCACATCGAACAGTATATGCAGTTCTTTATATCCCGCATTCAGCCCTTTCACCTGAAGCATAGCATATCTATAACCTCTTTGAACTCCTCACTACCCTCATCCACAATCCTACCGTTTACCATCACCTTTATGCGGTCAACATGCCGGGATATTATCTCAAATCTGTGCTCAACAATCAAAAATGTTGTGTATCTCTTCAACTCCACGAACTTATCGAGTATGCTCGCCGCCAGTTCCGGATTCACTCCCACCATCGGCTCGTCCATGATTATCAGTTTGGCATCAGCCATCAAGGCTCGCCCGACCTCAAGCAGTTTCAACTGCCCGCCACTCAATTTCCACGCCTCCGTATTCCACAAATCATCCAGACCGAGGAATTCGAGCAGTCCAGAAGCCTTCTCCACTATCTCCTCTTCTCGCTTCTCCCATCCCCTGGATATACACCCCATTATATTCTCACCGGGATTATCAACCGCTATCAGCATGTTCTCCAGAACCGATAGCTTCTTCAGCGGTTGCGGTATCTGGAAGGTCCTGACAATACCTCGCTTATAAATCTCATGTGGCGGTCTGTTCGTGATTTCCTCACCATTGAAGAATACATGCCCGCTGTCCGCTCTGTAAAATCCGGTGATGGTATTGATCAGCGTTGTCTTACCGCTTCCGTTCGGACCCACTATGAGGGTTAACTTATTCGGCTCCACCTCTATACTGACACCGTCGAGCGCTTTGAACCCGTAGAAAAACTTCGAAAGATCCTTCGTCACGAGCATCCCTTTCTGCGCATGAGCATGTAAACCGCAATCAGTCCAATTACCGCAATCGTGACTTCAAAGCCCGGGGGCTTCGGCGTAGGTGTTGGTGTGGGCGTTGGTGTGGGTGCTGGTG
>JAODGR010000077.1:0-3635 GCA_025464275.1 Methanosarcinales archaeon | reverse complement strand
GTCTCCACACCATATTCTCCTTCGCTGTAGTTCTTTGTTACCTCTGGTATGAGCTTCGCCATTTCATCAGCGTCATATCTGCCAAGCCTGTCGTAGAGCTCCGAATATGCGAGTGAGATGACCCATGCGGCATCATAAGCGTTCATCCCATACTGATGAGGGGTCTCATTGAACCTCTCGAGCATTGCTCTGCTGAGATTATCGTAGGCTTTACCCTTAGATTCAAAAATAGTGCTGTAAAACTTCGCTCTGTTCGCTATATCGCATATATCATAAATCCTCTCGCTTTTCGCAGTCCCATCACATCCTATCCATGTGACGTTCAGCATCGGGGAACCTTCCTTCACCTGCGAAATCATGGTATACGTCTCTTCGTAGCTGAAGACGATAACCGCTATCTCTTTATGGCTATATTCCCTGGCGAATTTGTCTATCTGAGTCTCTATGGTGGCTATGTAAGGAGAGAAGTCAGCGGGAGGTGGGTCTGGATACTCAACCGGTTCTGCTACCTCTATTTCATACTTCTCAAGCTCTGGAATCACACTCTCCTTCAGCCCCTTACCCCATGCATTACCCAGATACGCGATGCAGACCGCTTTTATCCCGAGTTCTGAAACCTCCTTCGCTATCGCTCTCGTCTGGAAAGGGTCGAGGGCAACGAACCTGAACACATACTCCTTCTCCTCTGGCTTCGTCACGCCTATTAACTCATGCGATGCGGTGGAGGAAGGCGAAATTATGATTATCTTGTGCGAAGTGACATAACCGAGCACGTTCTTCACCTCGCCACTGCCCATAGGTCCTACTATCAGTCTCACTCCCCTGCCGTCCAGTGCCGTTACCTTATCAAGTGCAACCTTCGGGTCTGCTTTCGTATCCTCAACGTATAACTTCACCTCGTATCCCTTCCCTTTCTCATCGAAGTATTCGTTTATGTCATCCCTCGCAATCTCGAGGCATTCTTTTATGTTCGTTCCGTATGTCGTCAGGGGACCGGAGAGGTCCACAAGGACGCCTATCTTTATCTCCTCATTCTCCACCGGAGGAGGTGCAGAGCCCGCTGGAACGGTGCATAAACCGAGCAGTATTGCAGTTACTAAACCCATGCATGCTCCCTTCGTTACTACTCCTTCCTTCATTCCACATCATACATCTTTATTTAACCTTTAAAAAGTTTTCTATTTTGTATTTTGTTTGTTGATATGTCGGTTCTTGAGGGGGCGCTGGTATACTCGAACCTTATAGCACTCTTGAGCATAGGACTCTCCATCACTTACATCACCACCGGCGTACCCAATTTCGCTCAGGGCTCTCTCGCTATCGCAGGCTCGTATATAGCGCTAACTCTTCTCAGGCTCTTCAACCTCCACCCTTATTCCTCGCTGCCCGTCGCATTCTTACTCGGTGGGTTTATCGGTATAGGCGTTTACACCCTCTCACTCAAGCCGTTGATAAGAAGAGAAGCGAGCACAGTATCGCTTATGATTGCCACTCTCGCACTCGATTTGATTCTTCTCGGAATCTTCGGCGCTTATTCTGACTATCTTGGGCAGGTTACAGGGAAGAGTGCGAAAAAGTTCATCTTCACACCCTACGACTTCGAGATATTCAATACCTCTGCAATTCTTATTCTCTCCACAATCGTGATGATTCTGCTGCTCATCTCACTCTCACTGCTTTTATACGGGACGAAATTTGGTATTGCACTCCGTGCTTCTATGGAAAATCCGGAGCTTGCTGAGGTTATGGGCGTGAACGTGGAGAGTACAAGGCTTTTCTCATGGTTCCTCTCCGGCTCTCTGGCTTCGATAGCGGGGTGTTTGCTACCGTTCAGGCAGGAGGTCGTCCCCCTCACCGGCTCTTTTATCATCGTCTCAATATTCGCTGCGAGCATAGTGGGTGGTCTCACAAGTATATATGGTGCAATTCTCGGTGGATACGTGATAGGCTTCTCGGAATCACTCGTAACGTTCGAGATTTCCAGAATATTCGGTCCAAATGTCCTGGTTTACAGCAGGGTGATATCGCTCGCGATGATGATAGCAACACTGGTCATAGCTTCTGAAGGGCTGGCTGGTGCGATAAAGAAAAAGAAGAGAGTGTGATGTGCTCATTCTTCCTGAGGCTCTACCCAGCACAGCATATACCATCAATTTTTATTCCTTCTACCTAACTACTCCTACTGTATACTGTACTGGTAAATTCAATGCACATCCATCCACGATGCGAAGATTTGTAATGGTGAAGAGGGTAGCGCTTGAACGACTGAGTAGGGAGGGTGCAGATGATGATATACTGGGGCTGATAGAGTTATTGAACAGTTCAGAGGATTATTTCACCACGAGCAGCTGCGCTGGTAGAATCATTCTCCTGTGCATACCCTGGATAGGTGCGAAGCGAGAAGCGAAGTTCGTTGCGAAGTGGCATCGTAAAGTGAGTAAAGAGGAGGTGTTAAAAGCGATAGCGGTGTGGAAAGAGGATGAGAGGGAGGAGAAGCGGGAGAGGGAGAAGAAAGACCCTGATGGAGAGGGAGGAGATGAGCTATGGCTGAGCTCCCAGTCGCCAATCTTGCACGTCGCATGTGCGAGCATGGATAAGGCGAAGCAACTCCTGAATATGGCAATCGAATCGGGCTTCAAGTACAGTGGAATCAAGTCTGTATCCGAATGGCGCATGATGGTAGAGATAATGAGTACGGAGAGGATGGATGTCCCGCTGGGTAGAGATGGAGTACTGTTTTGCGATGACTCGTACCTGGATTTTATCATCTCAAAGGCGAACCTCATGCTCGATCGTGGCAGGCACAAACTGAAGAGGTTATACAACCTGCTACTCTTATCTTCACGGTAGCCGTAGCTGCAGCTGTAGCTGCAGCCTGTGGCTCATGAGATGATGAGATGAAGAAAATAGAAACTTTTTTTTTTATCTACTGCGCTATATCTATCCATCAGGATATAAAATGGTGGTGGAGACTAAGGAGCTGCACTTTGATACACGTGGTGAGGTGGAGATAATAGACATAACGGGTGAAGTGAATGCCAAACTGAGCGAATCGGCGATTGAGAACGGTATTGTCACCATCTTTGTACCTGGTTCCACCGCTGCGGTAACGACCATAGAATACGAGCCGGGATTGCTACATGACCTCCCGAATGCACTGGAGCGGTTATTCCCGCGGGGTATAAATTACGAGCATGAGTACAGGTGGCATGACGGGAATGGGCATTCGCATGTAAGAGCTTCTTTCATTGGTCCCTCTCTCACCGTGCCATTCAGGAACAAGAGACTGATGCTGGGCACATGGCAGCAGGTGGTATTCGTCGAACTGGACAATAAACGGCGGTCAAGACGGGTCATACTCCAGATAATAGGGTAGGTAGGCAGGCTGGCAGGCTGGCGAGGAAATCCCAAAGTGAAAGGAGAGGGGAGACTGTTACTGTTACAGGTTACAGTTCTCCTCTCCTACACTATCTCCTCCTCCAGAACCACACCATGGCAAGCGCGGTCAAGCCTGTGGCGAAGAGCAGGAATGTGCTCATCTCAGGTACAGGATAGCCGGGGTCAGAAGATGGTGAGGTTACCTGACTTGCATGTTCTCCCGGCGGGTTGCAGTATACCTCTAAACTGCCATTAGC
>JAODGR010000010.1 GCA_025464275.1 Methanosarcinales archaeon | reverse complement strand
TCACGGAAATGCTGCAGCGACATCGCACCTGAGGGGCAATAAGAGGCGCAACTGCCACAGCCTATGCAGCCATCTCCCACCCTTGCAACTCGTTTCTTACCCTCTATTACCGTCTCCACACCGAACGTAACCACCGGCACCGGCTCCTCCACCAGCTCTATCGCATCCACCGGGCATATCTCCACGCACACGCCGCACCCGATGCACACATCCTCATCCACCACCGACCGTATAGCGGGTGTCTCCATGAAGTCCTTCGCCAGCAGCACACACGCCCTCGACGCAGCTGCACTGCTCATCGCTATGCATTCATCTATCATCGCGGGATAGACCGCGGAACCGCATACGAACACACCCTCATTCACCGTGTCCACCGGCGTTAGCACCATCTTCGGACGCTCCTGCTCCTCCATGAAGAACCCTCGCTTCAATGGTATCTTGAATAACTTGCTCAATCGCTCGTTATCCTCCGCAGGCACCATCGGCACACTCAGTATCACCATATCCGGCTTTATCTGCACCTCGTCATTCAATATCACATCAAATACCGATACTATCCCATCCTTGTATTCCGGTGGCTTCTGGCTATCATACCTGAGGAACAGCACACCCTTCTCCCTCGCTCGCTTGTACAGCACCTCCCACTTACCGTATGTCTTCATATCCTGATAGAGGAAGAAGACCTCCATATCTGGATTCGCTTCCTTCAATCTCAGAGCAGCATTCACCGCTTCTATACTGCTCGCCCTTGAAGTATATCCATATCCACCCTCCCCTCCGGGTCCCACACTCACATCCTGGATTATCACCACTGTATTCGCACCCGATGCCGCTTTCCCTCCACTCCTCTCAAATTCACGCAGCGTTTGCACCCGCTTGTCCTTCCCATACCCGTAATAACCCTCAGGCACAAATTCGCGTGCACCCGTGGCAATCACACATGCACCGAACTCTATCTCCTCAGCCACTCCCTCGCCTACTATACGTGCCTTGAACGCACCGGCTCTGCCACGTACATCCTCCTCTATCGCATTTGTATACACCTTTATCCGCTCGTGACTCGTTACACGGTCAATATAACTCTTCAACACTTCTGAAGCTGAAACGCGTTCACCGTCGCCTCCCGGTAGCTCAATCATCCCCATATCACGCAAGCCACCACCGAGTTCCGCTCCCTTCTCCACCAGATACACCTCGTATCCCGCATCCGCTATATCCAGCGCTGCATTCATGCCCGATATCCCACCACCGATCACCAGTGCCTTCGGTACCACCGGATATCGCTCTACTTCTATAGGCTCCAGCTGCTTCACTCGCTCCACTGCCATCCTCAGCAAATCAACCGCCGCTGCCGTTGCATCCTTATCGAAGACCCATGCACACTGCTCCCTCAGATTCACCAGCTCCACCAGATAGGGGTTCAAGCCCGCCTTTGCACATGCCTCTCTTATTATATCCTCATACTCCCGTGGTGAACAGCCCGCAAACACAACACGATTCAGCCCCTGGTCCACTATTCCGCTCTCCAGTGCCGCCAGTGCATCCTTCATACTCCTCGTATCACTGCTCACATAAACCACACCCCGCAGCCCTTTCACTCGCTCCGCAACCGCTCCAACATCCACCGTCTTCGAGATCTCACCATCACAGTCGCATATAAAAACACCCACCTTCGGCTGCTCACCTTCCTTAACTTCTATGTATTTCCGCTCCTCCTGCCCTGGAACGAGCTCTGTACGCTCTGATAACAGTGCCGCCTTCTGTGCCGCTCCACTCGCCATTGCCACACTCTCTCGCACTTTCATCGGCGCCGTCGCCGTTCCACATGCGTACACTCCCCGCACACTCGTCTCCAGCGGGCTGGTGATGCCCGTCTCTATATATCCATATGCATCAGTCTTCACACCCGTCAGCTCCGCAAGCTTCTTTATCGTACTCGAGGGCAACAGTCCAACAGCGAGGACCACCATATCCAGCTCCAGCTTCTCTATCTTACCCGTTCGCAGGTCCTCATACTTCACCGTCAGCTTATCTCCTTCGGGTACCACCTCCGGTGGTCTCGACCTTATATAATGCACCCCGTAGTTAGCCTTCAAATCCGATACCAGCTCCTCATCCTTACCAAATACCCGCACATCCATGTAGAATATATAGACATCAATATCCGGGTAGCGCTCCTTCAACTCCCATGCCTCCTTCGCAGTGTACGCGCAGCATGCCGTTGAACATATCTCATTCTCCTGACATCTGGAACCCACGCACTTTATGAATCCTATCTTCTTCACTCTCCGCCCGTCTGATCGCCTCTTCAACTCGCCTGACGCTGTCTCAGCCCTTAAAATAGATTCAAACTCCAGTGAAGTCACCACGTCCGGACTGCCATACCCGTAACTCAACGCCACCTTATCCGGTATCTCATAACCGGGTGCGAGCACCACACTCTCCACTACTATCTCCCTGCCACCCGATACTCTCAACTTGAAATTACCCGCGGAGCCCGAGAAACTCTCCAACTCGGTTGATAACATCAATTCTATATTCGGATGGTTCTCTATCCTCACTATACGTGGTGATAGCCCGGTCTTACACTCCGCGAGCTCCGCCATCTTCCCCCCGAGCTCGTTCTCCTTCTCTATTAAATACACCTTGTACCCTGAATCAGCGAGGTCAAGAGCCGCAGTGATACCCGCTACCCCTCCACCTATTACCGCTATCCCCATCTTCACATCACCTTCCCTATTATCTCCTTCGTATCCACCACGTTCTTATTCAGTCCCAGTTTGTCCGGCTCTATTCCCAGTGCAAGACCCACCAGCTGCGTTATGTACAGCACGGGCATGCCTATCTTTATCCCGAAGAACTCTTCTATGTCCTCCTGCTTCGCATCCAGCATCATACCGCACAGCGGACATGCCAGCGCGATGCAATCCGCACCAGCGTTCTTCGCACTCTCCAGCACGTTTCGCGCCATCTTGTACGCTACATCCTGCACCGTCATCATTAGAGGACCGCCACAGCACTTCGTCTTTGTGTAATTAAATGCCACCACTTCTCCTCCTATCACCTCTATCAGCCCGTCCATCAACCCCGGTGCATCCGGGTCATCAAATGCTGTCTCCGGCGGTCTTCCTATATAACACCCATAATAGGGTGCCACCTTCGCCTTCACCTTCTTCTTTATCCTCACTCTTAGCTCCTCTATCCCTATATCATTCGCAAGCACGTCCAGCACGTGCTTCACTTCCACTCCACCGTTGTATGCCAGTGAATCGTCTATACTACGCACCCTTGCACGCAGCTCCTCATCTCCCTTCAATGCATTGTTCGACCGTGAGAGGTTGTAATAGCATATACTGCATGGAGTAACTATGTTCAAACCCTCCTTCTCCACTATCGCCAGATTACGCGCATTCAACGCATAAACAAGCTCAGGGTCTTCCACCTCCAGAGCACCACAGCAGTTCCAGTCCTCCACCTCCACCAGTTCAATGCCCAGATTCTCAAATACAGCCCTCATCGAGATGTCCTGCTCCATCGCTGTCGTACCCGATGGGCAGCCGGGATAATACGCGTACTTCATGCTCATTCACTCACTTCACCTCCTCTCTCCCATCTGCTCAAATATCTTCTTCATCACTCCCCTATCCTTCACCTTCTCTGGTAGCATGGACTTCACTCCCATCTTGCCCTTCTTGAATAGCCGCATCCCGAACTTCTTGTAATCCTTCGACATCGCCATCATCCCCTTAAAGAAGGAGCCTTCTTTAACCTTGTAATACTCCATCGCCAGTCCCATATCATACAGCCTGCCATACTTGGCAAGCTGATGTTCAAATGCCTTGTCAAACCGTGGTCTGGGACTTTCTATCTTCAGTTTCCCCGCTTCCTCCTCTCGCTCCGCTATACGCCTTATCGCACCCAGCAGATCCGCTATCCGAACATCCTGCGGACATCTCGCTGTGCAGGTCTGACATATCAGGCATACCCATAGATCAGGATTTGAGAGCACCTCACTCCGCATCCCAAACAAACTCATCTGTATTATCTTACGCGGATTGTAACTCGGTATGATCTCCGTCAGCGGGCAGCCCAGGGTACAGGTGCTGCACTGGAAACACGAGGTCAGATGCTCTCCCCCGGGCTCTTTCATTATCTCGTATTTAAAATTAGGGTCTAAATCCCACGTCTTTATCATTTCTTCCCCCTTGTCCCTGTTATCTCTTATTCACTCACCGTAGCCGGTCTTCAAGCTCCTCCTCCTCGTATGTCGTAAACGGTATCGGCTCTTCTATGTCTCTCCCCGGCTCATAATCGAACATCTCCTGCACCTTCCGCGTTATCACCGGGTAGTATCGTGTCAGTGGTATCTCCTTCGGGCACGCATCTGCACAGGCGCCACAGCCCACACACGTCGCACTCACATGGTACACCCGCGTCAGGTGGTAGAATAACCTGTTCGTCGGTACCCCTATCGCTCCTCTCAGCTCGCTAAGGTTCAGCAGGTCTCCACCCGCGGGATTACCCAGTGGCTGGTCGAAGAAGCATTCTTTACAGTAGCAGACCGGGCATACATCACGGCAGTTCTTGCATACTATGCAATCCTTTAAGAATTCATCCAGCTCCTCCGGGCTGCTTATCTTCGGTAATGCCTCCTCGTTCTTCTCCGCTTCCTCCACTATCTTCGCCTTCTCATCCTTCCGCTCCATATCCTTATCCTCGAGTGGCAGTTCCAGTGCGGTCAGTGCAGCCTCCCCCATCTTCGTCAGCCCGGCAATCAGCACTTTCTCCCCGCCCTGCCTCGATATTCCTATATCCCCAACGTCCGCTAATCTGTTCCTGCATATCTTGCACGCCTCTCTTATCTCTATCCCCTTACCCTTCAGCTCCTCTATCTTTGCACCGTCCACCCAATCGCCTATATCATCGCGATGCTCTGCATAAACCTGATTCTCAAATGTACCTGAGCAATCAACCGAGATGAGTAATAAGCTATTCTTATCCATCTGGTTAAGCTTCACCAGTTCCACCGCCGCTCTTATCTCACATGGCTTTGCCACCAGTGCTACCTTGTTCTCTATCGTCCACCCTTTTACTATGCCCGCAGCATTCACACTGAATGAAGGTGCGAATATGGCTCCGGCTGATGATGACTCTATCTTGCCCGGGTCGGTTACCAGCATATAAGCGATGTTCTTACCCGCAGTATAAGGCATTACCAGGCAGTCCACAACCTTCTTCTCCAGCAGGCCCCTAAAAAGACCTTCTAAATCTCCCACTCCTACTTCTGCTACTCTCATACTCATAATATCTTACCTCTCATTGGATTCGGTCCCAGCTTCTTTATATCCTCCGTCATCTCCTTCATCACCCTTGCAAACTTGTCCCCCTCCGAGGCACTTATCCACTCTGACCTGACACGGTTATCCAGCCCAAACTGCTTGAGTATCGTCCTTATCGCTGCTATTCTACGCCTGGCATAGAAATTACCCTTTATGTAGTGGCATTCACCTGGATGACAGCCCCCTATGAATACACCGTCAGCTCCATTCAGCAACGCCTTGAGCACAAACATCGGATCCACCCTCCCTGAACACATGAGCCTTATTATCCGGACATTTGGTGGATATTTCTTCCTCGAAGTCCCTGCAAGATCCGCTGATGCATATGTACACCAGTTACATGTAAATCCTACTATCTTCGGCTCAAAATCACTCTCACTCTTCACTTCTTCTCCCATCTCTCTTCCACTCCCTTTTACTCCTCCTTATCTTATTTTTGTTATCTCCTTCCCCTCTCGCGATATATAAAGTTTTCGATTTTTTGCCTTTCAATCACCAGTCATCCGCTATACGGTCAAATGCCAGTGAAAGCGCCTCTATATCTGCACTGCCGT
>JAODGR010000055.1 GCA_025464275.1 Methanosarcinales archaeon | reverse complement strand
ATGGATAAGATGCTGGTGGATTCCATGGGTGACGTGGTGATCACGAATGACGGCGCGACGATATTGAAGGAGATGGACATAGAGCATCCAGCGGCGAAGATGATGGTGGAGATCGGGAAGACACAGGATAACGAGGTAGGAGATGGAACGACCACTGCAGTCGTTATAGGTGGCGAATTGCTGAAGAAGGCGGAGGAGCTCCTGGAGCAGGAGGTGCATCCCACTTTAATCGTCTCAGGCTACCGATTGGCGGCAGAGAAAGCATATGAGATACTGAACGATCTGGCACTGGAGATAGAGCCCGACGATACCGAGACACTGAAGAAGATAGCGATGACCTCGATGACCGGTAAAGGCGCGGAGATGGCGAAGGAGATGCTGACCAACCTCGCGGTGGAGGCAGTGAAAGCGATCGCGGAGAAGGGGAAGAAGATAGACACAGACCATGTAAAGCTGGAGAAGAAGACGGGTGGAAGCAAGGAGGACACCGTGCTCATAAAAGGGATGGTGATAGACAAGGAGCGGGTGCATCCTGGAATGCCGAAGTCCGTGGAGAACGCGAAGATAGCACTGGTTAATTCGGCACTGGAGATAGAGAAGACGGAGGTGGATGCGAAGATAGAGATTACATCGCCGGACCAGATGAAAGCCTTCCTGGATGAGGAGGAGTCGATGCTGAAGGAGATGGTGGACAAGATAAAGGCGAGTGGTGCGAACGTGCTCTTCTGTCAGAAGGGGATTGACGACCTTGCACAGCACTTCCTGGCAAAGGAGGGCATATTAGCGGTGAGACGTGTGAAGGAGAGCGACATGAAGAAGCTCGCTGCGGCGACGGGTGGCAGGATATTGACGACCCTGGAGGAGATAAAGCCGGAAGACCTGGGTTATGCTGGTCTGGTTGAGGAGCGGAAGATAGGCGGGGACGAGATGATCTTCGTGGAGAACTGCAAGAATCCGAAAGCAGTGACTATACTCCTCAGAGGCGGTACCGAGCATGTGGTGGATGAGTTGGAGCGGGGGATGACGGATGCGCTGCGCGTGGTTGCATGTGCTCTGGAGGACGGTAAGTATGTAGCAGGCGGTGGTGCAACGGAGATCGAACTGGCACTCAAATTGCGTGATTATGCGGCGACCATAGGAGGCAGGGAGCAACTGGCGATACAGGCTTTCGCCGATGCTGTGGAGGTGATACCGAGGGCGCTGGCTGAAAATGCCGGTCTGGACCCCATCGACACGCTGGTCAATCTCCGCTCGGCGCATGAGAAGGGGAACAGATACGACGGGCTGGATGTCTACAAGGGTGAGCCAGTGAACATGCTGGATGCGAATGTGATAGAGCCGCTGAGGATAAAGACCCAGGCGATAAGCTCAGCCACGGAAGCAGCGACGATGATACTCCGAATCGATGACGTAATCGCAGCAGGTGCGGAGAAGAAGCCACCGTCACCACCAGGTGGACCAGGCGAAGAAGGAATGGGAGGCGAATACTGACGACCTGAGCATCTCTCTCTTTCTATTTTTTTCTCACGGTTCTTTTCTTTTTTCTGTTGAAGTTCTTAGTGATATGATGATAGATAGTGAGATGGGAATGAGATGAGAGGATAAAATGGGACGAATTATAGGCATCGACCTCGGAACCACGAACTCTGAAGCGGCATACATAGACGAGAGTGGCGAGCCAAAGATAATACCCAGTGCGGAAGGCAGTGCATACGGTGGTAAGATGTTCCCTTCAGTGGTTGCATTCACCAAGGACGGGCAGCGGCTGGTTGGTGTAGCGGCGAAACGGCAAGCAGTGATCAATCCAGAGGGTACGATAATGGAAGTGAAGAGGAAGATGGGTACTTCAGAGAAGGTATACGTGAAGACGATAGACAAGGAGTTCACACCGCAGGAGATCTCAGCGATGATACTGGAGAAGATAAAGACGGATGCGGAGGCGTATCTGGGCGAGAAGGTGGATGCAGCGGTGATCACCGTGCCCGCATATTTCGATGATAATCAGCGTCAGGCGACGAAGGACGCGGGTGAGATTGCTGGCTTCGAGGTGAAGAGGATATTGAACGAGCCGACGGCTGCTGCAATGGCTTATGGACTCGGCAAGGAGGGGGAATACAAGGTCGCGGTACTCGACTTCGGCGGCGGTACTTTTGATGTTACCATCATGGATATAGGTGAGGGTGTATTTGAGGTACTCTCCACTTCGGGTGATACACATCTCGGTGGTGCGGATATAGACAATGCGATAATAGACTGGCTGGTGGAGGATTTCAAAGAGAAAGAGGGGATAGACCTGCGTAATGACCCTACTGCGATGCAGCGTATAAAAGACGAAGCGGAGAAGGCGAAGATAGAGTTATCCTCCTCCGTCTCCACGACCATAAACTTACCCTTCATCGCAGTCTCTGGCGGAGAGCCGAAGCATCTTGAAGCCACACTCACGCGTGCGAAGCTGGAGGAGCTATCAGAGCCGATATTGAAGCGTGTGGAAGCACCCATAAAACAGGCATTGGAAGATGCGAAACTCTCGGCAGATGATATAGAGAAGATAATCTTCATTGGAGGACCCACGAGGTCTCCAATTGTACGTGGCTATTTTGAACGTATACTGGGAAAGAAAGGAGAAGGTGGTGTGGACCCGATGCAGTCAGTGGCAATCGGAGCAGCGATACAGGCAGGAATAATCGCGGGGCAGGTGAAGGAAGAGATCGTCCTGCTCGATGTTACACCCCTCACGCTCAGCGTTGAGACCCTCGGGGGTGTTGCCACGCCGATAATAGAGCGTAACACCACGATACCGACGAAGAAATCGCAGATCTTCACCACCGCAGCTGACAATCAGACTTCGGTAGAGATACACATAGTGCAGGGTGAGCGTCCGATGGCTGCGGATAACACCTCGCTTGGAAGGTTCCACCTGGATGGTATCCCGCCAGCGCCGAGGGGTGTGCCTCAGATTGAGGTCACGTTTGATATTGATGCGAACGGGATACTGAATGTAACAGCGAAGGACCTGGGTACAGGCAAAGCAGCTTCTATACGGATAACAGCCTCGACGAAGCTCTCGCGAGAGGAGATAGACCGGATGGTGAAGGAGGCGGAGAAGTACCGTGAAGCGGATAAGAAACGGAAGGAGGAGGTGGAACTCCGTAATCAGGCAGATTCGCTCGTTTATACCACGGAGAAGACGCTGACCGAGCTTGGCGACAAGGTGAGCAAGGAGCAACGTGAGAAGGTGGAGCAGGCGAAGGAGAAGTTGAAGAAGTCACTGGAGGGCAAGGATATCACGAAGATAAAGGAGGATATGGATGCCTTGACGAAGGCGCTACATGAGATCTCCACAGTGGTGTACCAGCAGGCGGCGAAGGCAGGAGCCGGCGCAGAAGGAGAAGCAGAAGCGGGTAAGAAGAAGGGGGGCGGCAATAGCAGTAGCGATAAGAGAGAAGAAGGGGGTGGAGACTACGTGGATGTTGATTACGATGTGAAGGGGGAGAAGAAGGGATAAAAGAACCTCTTCTTTCACCTCCTCCAGCTCATTATGAGCAAATTATTTTCACATATCCAAACCTTTTTATAGAATCGTGAGGAAAGAGGAGATAGAGATATGGAGAGGAGAAAGAGACCGTCTATATTCGATATGATGGAGCGGTATATGGAGCGGATGTTCGAGGAGATGCGGAACATGCCAATGCCGTTTGATGAGGACTTCTTCAGAAGGTGGAGACGGGAGAGGCGGGAGCTACCGGATATCGAGGATCTCTTCAGAGACCCGTTTGATGAACTGATGGAGCGACTGGAGGAGGAGTTACCGGAGGAGTTCAAGAACTTCGTGACCGAAGAGGAGACCCCGGAAGGCAGGGTGAAGCGGTATGGACCCTTCATCTATGGATTCACATTTACGAAGGAGCCGGGCAAGGAGCCGGTGATAAAGGAGTTCGGGAATATCAGACCGTCAATCAAGCGTATAGAGCCATTCCCTGAACGCGAGCCACTGGTTGACGTGGTGGAGCAGAAGGATTCTTACGAGGTGGTTGCTGAACTGCCCGGCGTGGATAAGAAGGACATAAAGCTGCATGCCACCGAGGATTCGCTTGAGATAAGGGCGGAGAATGGGCGGAGATACTACAAGGAGGTGACATTTGATGAGCCAGTGAAGCCAGAGACGTCGAAAGCAACCTATAAGAACGGTGTACTCAGTGTAAAGATAAAGAAGAAGGAAGGGGAGAAGAAGAAGACCTCCATACCGCTTGAATAGGGGATAAAGCCACATAACATATCATAGAGATAGAATCAAACTCTTTTTATCCCTTCTCTTTTTTCTTTACATCTTCCTGAAAGAGAACAGGCTGGTAAAAGAGGGTCACAGGGTGATAATGACACACGGCGTATCGCGTCCAGGCGGTACCGACTCGCTCAGGGTCATTGAGGTGGAATGATCGCGCTATTCCCCGTTGGGTCTTCTATTATCAGCCTCATACTCGCTTTACCCGCCTTTATCTCCGCTATACGCTGTAATAACCGCTCTGCACGCTCCCTCTTCTCGCCCTCCTCATTCCTCCACAGCATCTTCACCACCCTCTCCACCCGTATCAGTACCCCCTCCACCGTTGTAATGAACGACTCACCTCTTCTTGGCTCCACATTCACACCCAACTCCGGTATCTCAATTCGCGCATAAGAAGACCTCACCACCGTGCTGCTCAAATCTTCCACCGAGGATACGAGGAGTTCATGCCTCTTTTTATTCCTCCCGCTCGATAGCAGCAGCACATCCGAAGAATGATACCCGCATGAGGGGCATGAGAGGGTGAATAGCATGATATCCCCGAAGTAGGGTATGTTATAGGGTTTAAATTCCAGTTTCCCCTCCGCTCCGCAGACCGGGCATCGCTCCTTCATCACCTCACCTCATCTCATCTTCCCTACCTTCTCCCGGTATATCCTTACACCCCTGGGTGCCACTATCACCTGGTCCTCCCCTATACCGGCGATATCACCGCCGACATCAAGAGTAGCCAGCTTGAGGTCTTTTATCGCCTTCTCTATCAGTACCTTATCATGCTTCGCCAGCGAGATATCCAGAATGAGGAGATTCCCGGCATATACCTCCTTCTTCAGCTCTGGAATATCATACAGCCCGGTTAACTCCGCTGTCTTCACATACATCTTCACCTCTTCCTCCTCTCCCAGCTCCTTCTCGTACTCCTCTATATCCAGATCGAGATCCAGATAATCCTCCTCCTCTTCACTCTTCCGTGCGAAGAATTTACCCAGACCCTCTTTTAAGCTCATTCTTGCCTCACCATACTTACTAATTCTCTCTTTCTTTTTTAATCTATCGCCTCTTCTTCGCGAATAGTGAAGGCAGATGGATCACATAAGAACCATCCTGCTTTATCCCCATTATTAGCTCCTTCTTCTCCATCAAAGCACCGAGATTCAGTTCATATATACCGGTACCGAGGATTCTTAAGCTCTCAATTCGCTCATCAGGGCTCATATCCCCCCTCTCTTCTATCTTTATCCGGTCCACCAGCTCTGTGGCTGTGGCATCCATCTCCCCTCCCTCCCCCTCTCTTATATAGAGGAACAGCCTGCCGCCGCATTCAGGGCAGCCATTCAGCATCTCCCTGGTGATGCGCTCGAATTTCTTACCGCATTTCAGGCATTTATGCATCGCTCTTACCTTTCACCTCATCTTCATGTGGTGGAGATGATGGCACTTATCAGGTCTTTATCCTTCCTTATCGTCTTCATCTTCGCCGCAGGTCCGATAACCGTGAGCCGTGTCTTCTTCCTCAGGTTCAAGAAGCTTCTCTTCGTTGGATACCCGCTTATCTCTATACCTGTGAAATCATCATCCACCTCCATCATCGTGAGTTCTATCAGTTTCATCTGCTCCTCCGCAGTCAGTCCACCCTCCAGAACCACTATATTACCTGATTTCACTCCATCCAGTATGAACCTCAACTTCTCCATTGAACCCATGGATTCCACCTTGTCCCTGGATACAAGGTTCATCTCTATACCTGTATCCGTACCTGTACCCGTAGCTGTACCCGTAGGTGTGGTCATGTGACGTTTCATCACTTCACCTCCTTCCACTCCATCCACCACATTCAGATTCACCTGAAGACCCTCGCCATCTCTTCATACAGCTTCTCCATGTTATCTCCCTTCAATGCCGATACGGGCACCACACGATGCTGCGGAAAGGCGTTTTTTATACGATGAGGAGCAGCATCGGGCAGGTCGATCTTGTTCGCAGCGATGATGATGGGAATCCCTCTCGCTTCCATGTTCCCTATTATGACCACATTCGTCTGCGTATATGGGTCTTCAGTGGAATCCATGAGTAAAATGACACCATCGATATCATCCAGCCACTTTATTGCCTCTATAACACCTTCCGTAGCCTCCTTTGCACGTCTCTTCGCCTCATCCTCCTCCATACCATAAGCCATGAAATCGCGGAAATCTATCTTCGTTGCCAGACCCGGGGTATCAACCACGTCGAACACCACCCTTGCCCTGCTCCTCTTCCCTCCAGCTACGGCAGGATTGCTGTCAGTCCTGCTGCTGCTACCGTGATTGGTCTCATCACGGGTTATCCGCTTCAGGTCTATGAAAATCCCCTTTCGCGTGGTCACCCGTCTCGTCTCGTGTGGTATCTCCGTCGATACACCTATATCCTCGTTCTCATCCACAAAGGTGTGTATTATCCTGTTCGCCAGAGTGGTCTTGCCTGCATTTGGTGGACCATAGATGCCGATCTTCACCATCCTCTTCCTGAACAGGAGGGCTATTATCAGCCTCGATAGAAGACCCTTCATCCTCTTCCCCGCACTCATCTCCGTTAAATATTTCACAAAATGCTTAAATTAATAAAGCTTTATCCCTTTATTAGTGGGAGAGAAGAAGGAAGAAGTATGACAGGTTTACCACTGGATAGGCAGGTCAGGACATGGCAGGTCGGAGAGCGTAGGAATTGGGCGAGATAGAAGGTACAGCAGGGGAAGAGGAGGTAATACGCGTACGTATACCACAGCGGAAGGATGGAGAGTTGTTAGCTACGGTGGAGAAGATGCTGGGTGGGCGGCGTGTGATAGTGCAATGTGAGGATGGTGTGGAGCGAATGGCGAGAATACCGGGTAGATTAAAGCGTAAGCAGTGGATTAACGTGGGAGACACGGTGATCATCGTCCCCTGGGAGTTCCAGAATGAGAAGGCGGACCTCATCCACAAGTATACAAGACCGCAAGCGGAATGGTTGAGAAGGAAGGGGTATTTGAAGTAGAGAGATGGCTGGAGAGGGAAGAGAAGCGGTTACGATTATCGAAGGGGAAGAAGAGGAGGAAGGATTATCGTGATGCGAAGATTGAGCAGTATGTCTTCGACCATCCTACTCTGCAGACACTGTACAAGCTCGCGAAGCGAGGAGTGCTAAAAGCCCTCGGTGGACCCATAAGCAGTGGTAAAGAAGCGGTGGTCTTTCATGCACTCGGCAGCTCGGACCGTGAACTGGCTATAAAGATGTATAAGGTGAGTACCTCTAACTTCAATGCCATGCTCGATTATATAATCGGTGACCGGCGGTTTGAGCACATAAGGAGGGACCGGCGGAGTGTTGTATTTGCGTGGGCGCGTAAGGAGCATAAGAACCTGAAGCGAGCATTTGATGCCGGTGTACCCGTTCCCGAGCCGATTGTATGCCTCAATAATGTTCTGGTGATGGAATTCATAGGAGAGGATGGCATACCAGCGCCGAGATTGCGTGATATCCCGGCTGATGTATTACAGCGTGATTATGACCTGGAGGAGCTGCTTACACGTATAATACGCTACCTGAGTACCCTGTACAGAGAGGCAAAACTGGTTCATGCCGACCTCAGCGAGTTCAACATCCTGATGCGAGGTTACGATGACCCTGTGCTGATAGACCTGGGGCAGTCCCTTCCCCTGGACCATCCAAATGCAGAAGCGTTCCTCAGGCGTGATGTGAAGAGTATCGTTTTTTTCTTCAACCGACTTGGTTTAAAATGTTCAGAAGAAGCAATAATCCGGGAGATAGAGGTAGGGGTAGAGGTAGAGGGAGATGGGAGTGACACAGTATCTCAGGATACCACATGATAGGATAGGTGTACTCATCGGGCATAACGGTGAGGTGAAGTGCGAGCTTGAGCGGTTATCTGCGAGCAGGATAATGGTGGATAGTGAAGATGGGTCGGTATGCGTGGAGGGTGTGGAAGGGGAAGACCCTGTAAAGACACTGAGGGTGGTGGAAGCAATCAAAGCCATAGGTCGTGGCTTCTCACCCGAGAAAGCTCTCGCGCTCCTCAATGATGATTCTCTACTGCTCGATATCATCTCACTCGCACATCTCTCGCCGAAGACGCTGAAGCGAGTGAAAGGGCGAATAATAGGGGAGAAGGGTAAGGCAAGGCGGGTGATAGAGACACTCACCGGTGTTAAAGTCTCGGTATATGGCAAGACAGTGAGCTTAATAGGCTATCCGGAGCAGATAGAAGTGGCGAGGGATGCAATAGAGATGCTGATAAGGGGCATACCTCATAGCACCGTGTATTCATTCCTTGAACGTAAGAAGCGTACAATGGAACCCGAATGGTGAAGTTGAAGAGCCACAGAGATAGCATGAAGGAGGGCAAGGTGGAGAGGGGGGATTATAAGGAGGAGAGGGAGCGAATGGTTGCTCTTCTACGTGGGCAGGGCATCGGCATAGAGGTACTGGAAGCGATGAAACGAGTAAAGAGGCACCTCTTTGTACCCCCTGACCTGAGAGACCAGGCATACGGTGATTATCCACTCCCCATCGGTGAGGGGCAGACGATAAGTGCACCGCACATGGTGGCGCTGATGTGTGAGTATTTAGAACTGGAGAAGGGGGATAAGGTGCTGGAGGTGGGTGCAGGCTCCGGATATCACGCCGCGGTCATCGCAGAGCTGATAGGCTCTGAGGGTCGTGTATACACCATAGAGCGGCATCCATATCTGGTCGATTTCGCGATACGAAACCTGAATAAAGCAGGCTATGAGAATGTAGTCGTGATACTGGGTGACGGCACGCTTGGACTGCCTGAGCATGCACCCTTCGACAAGATATGTGTGACATGTGCGGCTCCGGCTGTGCCACCACCCTTGCTCGAGCAATTGAAGACCGGAGGTAAGATGGTCATCCCCATAGGAAGATTTGCACAGAAGCTGTATCTGGTGAAGAAGAGGAACGGGATAGAGAAGCAGAACAAGGGAGGAGTCGTCTTCGTACCCCTGGTTGGCAGGTTTGGATTCAGGTGAGGATAG
>JAODGR010000053.1 GCA_025464275.1 Methanosarcinales archaeon | reverse complement strand
TCGCGGTTCGCACGTGCGGTTCCATAAACGAAGACATCCACGATACCCAGGTGCTCGTTCGGGCATGGACCAGGGAAAGCGGGGACGCCATTCAGCCATACCATATCTGCGCGTTCGAAGTCACCCCTGTCAGCTACGGTGAAAGAGAGAATGGCTGCCGTTCCGGACATCACGGCAGAGGTTGCGCAGGTGACCACATCAACCTCATCGGGTGAGATATCCTCACCAGCCCTGAGCATATCCTTGAACTCCTGAGCAGTGAGTACAACAGCCACACCCTCCTTTATCTTATCGTTTATCTCCTCTATGGTTCTTCTCCTCTTCTCCATCTTTCCACCGGTTTATTACCGCATTCAGCATTTTGCTGTACATAAAAAAATCAATAGGACATATATTTTTTATATTTTTCTATTTTTGCACATTTAATTGTCTAATTGTATAAAAAACCGGGACATCACTGCCTGACTCTGAGTCTGCGCAGCTGGTCCTTCACCCTCTGCCTCGCATCCTCGATGGAGAAGGGGAACTCAGCCACGATTTCACCATCGATGAGCATGGGCTTCAGTAACGGCTCCATATCCTCGCCCTCGCCCCCTCCTGCCAGTGTTACCAGGTCTCTACCCTCCTCTATTGTGCCTCCCCTCCGATACACCTGCTTCTTTCCACCTCGCTTGCCTCGCTTCGCACACGGCTTGCCCTCACGCTCCACGATATCGAGAGCGAAATCTATGCAGCGAGCATTGGCAACGCTCGTCCCTATTCCGAATCCTGCCACGATATCCTTAAGAGCGAGTATTTCCGCTTCGTCTATCCCGCCGCTCACGAATATGCCCACATCTTTATAACCGCGGATGTCGAGCTCCCACCTCACCTCCTCTATGATTCGTCTGAAGTCTCCTCGCCTGGTGGAGGGTGTATCCAGCCTGACGGCATGTAGAGAATCACCAAGTGCCTTCGCAGCTGCTATTGCCTCCTCCTTCTCATCACAATAGGTATCGCAGAGGCATATCCGGGGTACATCATGCGGAATGACCTCGTCAAATGCCTTCCATGCCTCCTCCTGCCTGCCTTCACCGAAGCATATAATCAGGGAATGGGGCATCGTACCCGTGGCATTTATCCCTATACGCTCGGCACCCGCGACGCAACTCACGCCATCCATGCCTCCTACATACGCACATCGCTCTATCATCGCGGCTATTGCGGGGTGTTGCCTCCTGGTACCAAAGGAGATCACGGGTACATCACCGGCAAGGAGTTTTATTCGTGCTGCTTTCGTCGCTATCCCGGACTCATGGCAGAGGAATCCGAGGAGAGGTGTCTCATAGCGCGCGAATTCCAGATATCGACCCTCAATCTGCAAAACGGGCTCGTAAGGGAAGAATATGGTGCCCTCAGGCATTGCATACACGTTCACCTCCTTACCTTCCAGTAAGTGAGCCACGTCTTCCAGCCCAGCCAGCACCGCCCAACCACCTTTCGTGGTGCTCACCTCAGCAACGACCACCGGGTTCACGCCTTTTGCTCTCAAAATCTCCTCAGTCCTGAGGAAGTAGATGTCAGTCGTCCTACCTTCCAGAATCTCCTCTTCTGATACCACTCCGAACTTCATCTCTATCCTCGTTTAAGGAGATAATACGTGATACGTGATATTGATAAATGCAGCGTTTACTGATGGATCTGAACACCCTTCACACTCTCTATCTGCCCTATCTCCTCTATTACACTGCCCGGTATCTTCTTATCTGTGATAATAGTGAGTTTTGGGTCGTCTACCAGATAGGGGTCATCGCTGACCGCCTGGCGTATAGATATGCCCCGTTCCGCCATCAAAGTTGCCACAGCGCCCAGTATCCCCCTCTCTCTGGCATTCCTCGGGTGAATGATGACCACACTGAGTCCGAGCAGGGGTGCGACATCCCTGAGGAACGGGATGGACCGCATATTCTCGAATATCTTCCGCAACTCCGAATCGCTCTGTATCCTCTTTACTGCCATATCCACCACCCTCCTGTCCACTCCCGCCTTCTTCGCTATCTGGGTTCGCGGTATCTCAATGCCGCCAGAGGTGATTTTGCCGGTGTGAGAGACCTGAAATCCCATCCTGAGCAGGAGCTCTACAACCTTCCTCTGCGATGGCAGAGCCCTGAACTTATCCACCACCTCTTTCCACATTTGCTCACCGGTATCCCCTTCTAAGTAGCTCCTCCCTCACCTCGTCCAGCTTCTTCACCGCTCCTCCAACTCTGTCCTTCACCTCTTCCTCCACTGAGTGCATGCTTATGTGTAATGACCGTTCATGGTCTTTAAGTTCGATCTCAAATCTCCGCAATCGCTCATTAACACTTAAGAGCATCGCCGCTATCATTCCTATCAATACCACAGTGGAGATGACGACTACGGGGTCTCTGGGGCTATAGTTGTAGACCAATTTATAGACCAGCACGAAACCGGAGAACACCATTATTGAGGAGAATATTATATCTCGTACTTCCATCTTACATCACAACACCTCACAGATAAATAAACTAACCGCACATATTTAAATATAATGGGAGAAGGGAGCCGGAATGGTGGTAGAGCCATAATCGTCCTTGCAGGAGGGAGAAGCAGGAGATTCCAATCCCGCGGATACGATAAATGCCTCTCCTACCTGAACAATCAGCCTCTATTACAGCATACCCTCAACCGAGCGGCAGAAGTAGCGGTAGATGAGATAATCGTGGCTGTGAGGGAGAGGAAACAGGGGGAGGATATAAGGAAGAGAGTAAAGATAGAGATAGATGCAAGAGCAAGAGCAAGAACGGAATTTCATATTGTATATGACACTGACACAGACTGTGCTGCTCCAGTCGATTCTGGACCCCTTTCAGGCTTCATAGCTGCTCTGGAGTATGCACCCTGCGCTCAGTGCCTGTTTATCGGCTGTGATATGCCTTTTGTAAACCCGGAGGTGCTGGATTTCCTCTTTGAGACGAGCACAAGCTCGGCTTTGGGGTATGATGCCGTGGTGCCCTGCTGGGAGAATGGAATGCTTGAGCCTCTACACGCCGTGTATCGAAGAGAAGCCACACTAACTGCGATAAGGAATGGAGTGATAGCAGGGGAGAGGAGGTTATCAAAGATACTGGCACGGCTGAATGTCTATTTCCTGCCCGTGGCGGAGATAAGGGAGATAGACCCGGATTTAATGACCTTTACGAACATAAATACACCAGCCGAGCTGGAGCGGTGTGCAGCTCTCATGCAGAATGATGAAGAGGAGAGGAGGAGAAAAAATACCATCTTTATATAAGTTTTAAGAGGGTTTTTCTAAAAAAGTCCATGGGGGAGAAGGATAAGAAGGAGAAGTATTCCATTCCCATTCCGATAGAGGAGGCACTGCGTATAGCACGAATCTGTTACCAGTGTGGGGAATGTACAGGAGTATGTCCTCTGCGGCGTGTATCAGAGTTCAATCCGCGTGTTATCCTCTATGAGCTTCTGTCTGGCAATATGACCAGCAGCGTGTGCGTAGATGCTGATGCGAATGCGGATGCGGATGCGAACGGGGATAGGGATGGAGATGCATGCTCATACTGGCAGTGCCTCATCTGTGAAAATTGTTATATTGTATGCCCGCAGGGCGTCGATCTCCCATCGCTGGTAATCCAGTTGAGGGCGAGGGATAGAGCCACGGGCAATGAGAATGAGCTGGTGGCACACAGGGTGCTATCAGAGATAGTCTATTTTATGAGCCTCACTGATAGGGGGGTACCAGTGGATTTTAAGGGTGGGAGCAGCCCTGACAGCGGGAATGAGTATGGCTATTTTCCTGGGTGTGTGGATTACCTCGACCTGTTCATGGATGTGGGAGTGAAGTTTCACGAGATAGGGGAGTATGCGCTCATGCTACTGAACGAGATAGGGATAAAGCCCAAGCTGCTGAGTTTGAAATGTTGCGGGCATGATGCACTATTTCAGGGTAAATACGAGCTCTTCCAGCGTCTGGCAACATACAATACGCGTAAGATAAAGGAGGCGGGGATAAAGAAGCTGATAGTAAGTTGTGCAGAGGGGTTCTTTACCTTCAAGCGGTATTATAACCTGGAGGAGGAAGGCATCTCGGTGATCCACATCTCGGAGCTGTTGAGTGACCGATTGCGATTCAGCCATGCCGAACGTCTTCATAACGATGGCTTAAAGGTTGCATATCATGACCCCTGTGCATTGAAGCGCTTCCGGCTGTATGATGCGCCACGGAATGCCATCAGGCAATCGGGGGTGAAGCTGGTGGAGCTGGCACATTCAATGGACAGTGCACTCTGCTGCGGCGTCAGCGGGATGATGAACTGTAACGATAGTAGCAAAGCACTGAGGACGCTCAGACTGGCAGAGGCAGAAGCTGAGGATGTGGACATCCTGATAACCACATGTCCAAAATGCCTCTCACACTTTAACTGCCTGAAGCATGAGTATGAGCGGGGGGATAGGGATGCGCGCCGGTATAAATTTGAGATACAGGACTTAGTGGTCTTCCTGGGCAGGCTGCTGGAGAGGCGGGAGCGGGTAGCGAGGGAGGAGATGTAGCAGGAGTCGGCTGGCTTTCTTACTTTTTATTATTTATATTTACTTTTTGGTTCTGGATATCTTTATTCTGTATCCCTCATCTGTGTATTCAGGTTTAATCTCGCTTCGTCGGGGTTGCCTTCAACTTCAACGTCGCTTCCCATTAGATTCTTACGCACTATCGCTTCGCTCATTGCGAAGCCGATGGCATTATCCTTGCCCTGTGCCCGTAACATATCGGCATATTGCTGCGCGGTCATCTCTGAATATTCTTTCAGCTTATCTGGTCCCAATAGGTGCATGGTTGTTCAGTACAAACATCTCACGCATGATGTTCGTTCTAAGAAATTTTGCCTAACGGGCGGCGGGGTATGCAAAGCCATTAGTTTGGGTGAGCGATAGCGAACCGCATACCTGTTGTTAAGTGACCCCGATAGGGGCAAGGTGCAGCCGATGCCGTTGTTTTTTCGAACTTGCATTGTTGCTGATTAAGGTGCTGGAAAGCCAGATAGTGGATTTGTCGGGTATCAAATCGGAAAAAAACAAGTAACCAGTATCTTTTAAGGAATCTTTACTAAAAATAGAGTTCTACAGGTGCTTAGTTTCGGGATGAAGCTGCAACACAGAGAGAAAGAGAAAAAAAAGAATGTTTATTTATTCTTTTTTCCTCTTCCTTAACTCCACGTATCCCGTAAGCGATACCAGTCCCAGGATGGTCAGCACCACCGTTGGCAATTCGGGCACCGGTGCGCATGGACTTTGTCCGGTCAGCTTCGGCAGAAACGTTACGTTACCAAATCCATGATTGTCCTGCCAGTCGT
>JAODGR010000003.1:3720-10597 GCA_025464275.1 Methanosarcinales archaeon | reverse complement strand
GGTGAAAGAGAGGAGAGGATAGAGGAGAGAGGGGGGATGTCTAACACATGAGGTGAGTAGAAGATGACAATCCTTCTGTGGAAGATTTGGGGGTTTATAGAAGGGCATATCAGGTAGCTGCTGCGAACATCCGGGAGGGATTTGCGAAGCGCGAATATGAAAGTGTATTTTTACGGCATCTTGTTGATGCTCTTGGTTCGGCAGAGGAGAGGTATAAAAGATGAGAAGAATAGACCCTGTGAGGATATTGCTGGTGGAGGACGACCCGGGAGACCAGAAACTGGTGAAAGTATCGTTGAAGAGGCAGCGCATAGCGAATGAACTGTACATAGTGAGCAGTGGAGAAGAGGCACTGGACTTCCTGTATCAACGTGGTGAGTATAGCGATGAGCCGAAGCCCAGACCTGACCTTATCCTGCTGGACCTGAACATGCCGGGTATGGGCGGCAAGGAATTCCTGCGTAGAATAAAGGCGGATGAGTCATTGCGGACGATTCCGGTGGTTATTCTTACCACATCAGATGCCGAGGAGGACATAATAGAGAGTTATCATCTCCATGCATCGGGTTATGTGAAGAAGCCGGTGAATATGGAGGATTTCAAGCGCGTGATGGACGAGATAGGGGAATACTGGTTCGTGATATGCAAACTGCCACCGAAGGATGAAGGAGATTGAGGGAGGTGGAGAGATGTTGAGGATGGAGGCTGAGATGGAGCATAGCGAGAGTAAGAGTGATGGTAAGAGTGAGGGTATGGGAAAGGGAGGTGAGGGAGATACGAGACCGCTGAGGATTCTTATCTGCGATGATGACCCCGCATTCCGGAAGCTGGTTCGTACATATCTACGGCAGGGACCGGGGGGAGGAGAGGGTAGCATGAGCGGGAGCAGTGGCTACAGACTGATAGAAGCAGGAAGTAAAGAGGAGATAGAGCATGCACTCGCCACAGAGGAGATAGACCTCATCTTCCTTGACATACTGATGCCCGAGAAGTCTGGTATGGAATGGCTACAGGAGATTGTGGAGAAGGGTATAGCGCCGGTGGTGATGCTCACCGGATTTGGTAGTGAAGAGATAGCCGTGCAGTCAATTCACGCGGGTGCTATGGATTATATTCCGAAAGACCATCTCACAAGGGACAGGTTGTGGGGTACGATAAAAGCAGCGCTGGAAGCGTGGAAGCGGAAGCAGGCGGAGGAGGAGAGGAATAAACTGATGTGTGAACTGGAAGCGAAGAATACTGAGCTGGAACGGTTCACCTACACGGTATCCCATGACCTCAGGTCTCCACTGCTCACCATTCGCGGGTTTGTGAGCATGCTGGAGGATGATATAGAGAGCGGTGACCGTGAGAGGGTGAAGAAGACCCTTCATTACATAGAGAGTGCAGCGGCGAAGATGGAACGTCTCCTGAATGATACACTCCAGCTATCACGTATTGGACGTGTAGCGAATCCACCCGAGGATGTACCTTTCGCAGAGATAGTGGATGATGCCCTGGAGCAGACTGCGAACCTGATACTGGAGAGTGGAGCGAGGGTAACAGTGGCGGAGAATCTCCCCATCGTCCATGTTGACCGTATGCGAATAGCGGAAGTGCTGGTGAACCTGATAACGAACAGCATAAAATACAGGGGTGAGCAGAAGAATCTGGAGATAGAGATTGGATATCGAGGAGAAGGGGTCTTCTTCGTGCGTGATAATGGCATGGGTATAGATAAGAGCCAGCAGGAGAAGGTCTTCGAGCTATTCTATAAGGTGGATGCCAATAGCAAAGGTACCGGTGCGGGACTCGCCATTGTGAAGCGGATAATAGAGGTGCATGGTGGTCGCATCTGGATAGAATCAGAGAAGGGGAAGGGTTGCACTGTCTGCTTCACACTCCCTATAAGCGGGAATGGCAGATGAGATGAGCGAAATTATCAAGTATCTGCAGCCCCTTCCGTGAGGATTTCTCAGGGTGGAATTGAACTCCATAGATGTTATCCCGGTTCACCACTGCGGGTAACTGTGTACCGTATTCTACCGATGCCACTATATTCGCCTCATCTTGTGGCACGCAGTAATAGGAATGCACGAAATAGAAATAGTCATCCTCTGTAATTCCATCCAGCAATTCAGAGTAGCGGTGTAGATGGAGATTGTTCCAGCCCATGTGTGGCACCCGGACGTGAGGTGGCAAACGAACCACTCTGCCGGGTATGATGCCAAGCCCATCCTCATCGCCTTCTTCACTCTCCTCGAAGAGGAGTTGCATGCCTATACATATCCCGAGCACCGGCACACCGGATTCTACAATCTTGAGCAATTCTGGTGCTAAAGGCTTTAAATGCCTTATACCATCATCAAATGCGCCAACACCAGGGATAATAATGCCATCTGCATCTCTTAAACGAGTCACATCACCATTACCACCACGGATAAGAACTGCATGGTCACAGACCTTCTTCACCCCGTTGTATATGCTGAATATATTCCCCATTCCGTAATCTATGATGGCAATCATGATCATACTTTTATGTGTGTGTGGTCCACTTATTTTTTATTTTTATATTCTCAATCTCAATCGCTTCAATCCATAATATGAGACCACACACAGGGATAATCCAGCCAGAAGGAGGATGTATGTAGAGGATTCCGGTATCGGTGCGATAGGCTCAAGCGAGGGTCCCGAAAGTCTCGTCCCGCTCTCTCCACAGTATAGGGTGATGCCACCGGTGTAACCATACGGTTCCCACTTCAATTTCAATCTAAGTGGCTCATCATCGTTAAATTCCGCACTCCGCCCGTTCTTCATGTATATCTCTGTCGTGCCATGATAACCCGTAGAGATGAACATATTCCCATCGGCTATCTTTAACGAGCTGTTCCAGACCTCAATCCACAATCTCCCCCTGCAGATGTCGCAGGGTGTGAAATAGTCAAGATGGAGTATCCAATTGCCGGGATTCACGCTCACGGGTGATTCCGGTGGTTCAGCAACCCATACCGACTCAGACCCGCCAGTGAGAGAATAAGATGTAGCGGGGGGAGGGGTGGTGGAGAGTTTCAAATCATGGTTGGGATAGAGGTACCATTCGTGATTCATGCCCTCTACTGCCAAAGCCATAGTCATAGCCATAGCCGTGCCAGAGAGCCACGGAAGTGCAAATATAAAGGGTATAGAGAGTATAAAGAGTAGAGCAAATAGTCCGGTACTTATCCGTCTCCGTGTCCGTATTCGTATCGGTGGTATCTGTGGCATCGATTGATCAGAATAGTATAGAATAATCAGAGGGTAAAGATTTACGGTTGCCTGCAGAAATATTTATAGCATGTTGAAGTTTGTTCACGCTCATGCTCTCTTGTACTGGATTGTTCATTCCCCTATCCTCACCCTCACCCTCACCTCTGTACGTTTCAGCCACAGCCGTACCGGGTGCGTATCATTACCATAGAATACCACAGATAAACCGGAGCCGTGTCCGGCAGGCGAGGTGGAGTAGAAGGAGGAGATGTTATATGCAGAGGGTTCCAGTCCCGCATCTTTACACCTCGCGTTGAACCACTCTCGCCATGCTTCTGGATAATCGGTGGAGAGATTCAATGTGAGGTTGTGGTGCTTGAGACCACCTTCGAGCAGTTGGGTGGTCGCATCGGATAGGCTCACGGCGTAACATGAGCCACTGCCATTATTATCTCTGCCGATTAAGTCCACAGCGGTGATACTGATGTTAGTGATATTACCATCCCGGGTGATGGATACAGGGGGGTTATAAAGAACGAGTTCACCATTGCTCTGGCTCTTTATGGTCCCGCCGTATGCATAAACGAGTTCGAAATTGCGGGCATATGCATACGCGGACCGGAAGATGATACCCCCACTGGTGGTGATGATTACCGGTTTGCAATAAGAATAGTTGATACATACGGAGTTAAGGACGGGTGTTCTTGAGCGTTCAAGGGTATAGAGTTCAGCGCGCCACTGGAGATAGCGATGACCGTCAGAGACCGAGGCTAAATCGGAGATGTCTGCCCCGTTCGTAACCGGGGGGCAGAGTTGCCATGGCAATGCATCCCTCATATCGGGATACAGAGACGTTCGTACCTTCATGATAATCTCTGTGCCTGAGGGTTTTGTCTCCGTCCAGTGGATGTTACCATAGCAAACCATGGGGGAGTTCACTCCGGCATCGTAAACTGGTGATACCAGGTACCCGGCGGAATAGTGCGGCAGTGATTCCACATAATCTGGATATGAGTGATTGTATACGAATCCTGGATCTCCTGCGGTTCCATTACCTCCCGGTTCGGGGTTTGTGGGGCAATAACTATCATTGCAATAGGTTCCGTTCCCGATGCCTCCCCTGCCACCTGCTCCACCACTGACGTCTGTGTGATACTCACGGAACCGGGTATAATTCATAACTGCACCTCCAGGACCAATAAGCGCACTCTGGTTAAATAGCTTGATTACACCGCCTGAGCCACCGCCGCCACCGCCTCCATTGCTGTTGTAAGTATCAGAGCTATCATCCCCCCGGTAGTAGATATCACATGCCTTTGCACCATCAGCGCCGTCACCACCTCTTGCAGTGAGATAACCGGTGATGGTGATATTCCCACCTTTGATGAGGATGGTGCCGCCGGAGCCGCCGCCACCGCCACCACCTGCGGAATCCTCCGCTCTATCCAGGTCGTTGGAGTAATGTCCATCTTCTCCGTCCACCGTTACAAGACCACTGATGTTTATTATAGGGGCATCGAGTATGATGACGCCGCCGCCATCGCCGCCCGCTCCCCCTTCAAAGAGATAACATCCGTCAGATTCAATACAAGCAACCTGCCCCCAGGCGCCACAGGCACCTCCCGAACCCGGGTAGGTGGTATTCATATCCCTTGATTCGTTGGTTATGTTTGCATACGGTGGTCCGCCATCACCTCCTGTATGATTATTGTTACAGTCACTGACACTGCAGTATGGTCCTGAACCAGTCCATGAGTACCCGCCATCACCCCCTCTACCGTAGTGTCCGCCACCGCCACCTCCGGCACCGCAGTAGCAATAATCAAGCCATGAGTATGGATGTCTGCATGTGGGTATTTTACCACCACCTTCTCCAGTCCCATTTGCACTCAGGGGGGTACCCCATTCGGGTATTGTGGGACCACCGGCGAGACCGCGTCCGGTGGCATTTATCGTGGAGTTCACATCCACCAGTATATACTTCGCATGGACACACAGCCATGGTGTATTCACGGAGGTGTTATTGGTAACGATGAAGTTATTGCAGAAGTATTCCCCGGATAGATACACACCGTCACCGGAATTGAATATCATATCCTCACCGGTCTCCAGCTGCAATCGTGCACCTTCTCCAAAGATATCCACATGGAAGCAGGAGTACTGAGAGGAGTTAGCGAAGTTACTGTGCCACGAACCGTTACCAGCGGGTATGAGCTCCTGAGGTGAGCAGGCAATGCATTCGAACTTCTCACTGCTGGAATTGAACTCCAGGGTTCCACCGGAAGAGAATACACCCAGCTGGGGGATACTTCGTGGTTTCATGCCCATTGATACGGTAGCGAATGCAGTTTCTCTACCTGCACTCATTGCTATCTCTCCTATTGCCTCACCGAGCCTGGCGAAGTCATCCTCTATCTTCTGCGTGTGCTCGAACTCGAATTTCTTGGTTACCATCGGCACCTGGGTACTGAATAAGATGAGGAAGGTGGTGAGAGCAATGCCCATGATGATGACGAATCCGAGGGTTACCGACTGCGCATCCTTATCATCACACAATCGGGTCTTTATCATGATTACATCACCACAAACTACTCCTCAGTTCTATCTTCGATTCCGCACGGCTAAGCCACACCTTCACCGGGTGCGTGTTATTCCCATAAAAGGTCACATTTAAACCTGTTCCGGCAGGCGAGGTGGAGGAGAAGGAGGAGATGTTATAAGCGGAGGGTTCCAGTCCCGCATCTTCACACCTCCTGGTGAACCACTCTCGCCATGCGGCAGGATAGCGTGAGGAGATACGGATGCTGATATTGCAATAGTATAACCCGGCAGCAATCAGTTCTGAGGTTGCATCATGTGGTATCACGATTGCGTGTAACCTGCCACTGAGGGAGGTATGATTGCCGGAGAGGTTAACAGTGGTAATCCGGAGGGAAGTAATGTTCACAGAGGTATTAAAAGGCTCCCGGGTTCGTGTGATGGAGATGTGAGGGTCAGCGAGCATGAACTCTTTTCCGTCCTGATTCTTGATGATACCGCCCTGAGAGTATATGATGCGGAAATTGGGGTATCGTGCGTACTGCGAGTGATAGACAATACATCCAGAAGTATTCACGATGAAGGGGATACCGTAGTCATAGCTGATGTTCACCCAGTGAAGAACGGGGGTGTTATCCAGGTTGGTGGTGAAGAGTTGAGCACGCCACTGGATATACCTGTGCCCGTTGGAGACCGTGGGGACGGTGGAGAGCTCAGCTATGCCCTGATCATTGAGAGTTACCGGTGGGCATTCCTCCCATGGTATCGAATAATTGTTCATATCAGGGTTTATAGAAGTGCGGACCTTCATGATGATGCCCGTGCCCTCGGGCGTGGTGGCATTCCAGGTTATGGTGCGGTAGAGCACCATGGTTGTTCCGACATCATATACGGGCGATTCCAGCCAGCCTGCACTGTAATAATGTACACGCGGGTGATATGGCTGTTTTACGAAGCTGCAGGTTCCATCTGTTCCGTTTTCGCCATCCTGTGTGGTCTCGAACGAGCCACCTTTCTTGCCTCCTCTGCCTCCACTCACGTCGTATGTAAAGCTGTCATTCAATAGTGAGGAGTTATAGAATATCTTGATTCTTCCGCCGGAGCCGCCACCGCC
>JAODGR010000003.1:0-3704 GCA_025464275.1 Methanosarcinales archaeon | reverse complement strand
CCTATCTCTGATTCGGTAGTGGACTCACCGCCATCACCGCCATTACCTCCTCGCGCATGGAAGTCTGCATTGGAGATGTTGACATAATCACCTCTGATGAGTATACACCCGCCGGAGCCGCCACCGCCGCCGCCACCTGCGGAATCACTGCCGCCACCGCCACCATTACCACCATTACCCCCGTTTACCATCAAATCACCCGCAATGGTGATGTTCGGTGCATCGAGTACGATGTAACTGCCGCCATTACCTCCTCCACCTGCTATTATCTGGCTGCCACCGGGTTGAAACACCCCGGTTGAACCACCTCCGCCGCCGGAGCCTGCATGATACAGCCGGGAATCAGAGGAGTTGCCATAAGGGGTTCCACCGTCACCACCAGCGCCATGAGAGGAGTTGCCACCGCTGCCACCTGTACCTCCGTATCCGCCACCGCCACCACCCGAGCAATCGTTACCCGAGTTCTTGCCTCCGCCCTGACCTTCTCCATCATGGTTCTGGATGCCACCTGCTGCGCCCTGCCCACTGCCGTCTATTATCGAGCCATCGGTGACGGTGATGTTCAGTGCCCGAACGACCAGATTGGGGGTCCATAATACGGTGTTGTTGGTGACCACGAAGTTATTACAGGAGAATACACCGGCGATGTACTCTATTCCCCCACTGTCGAATATCATGTCGCCTTTGAGCGTCTCCAGTTTCAATATCGCGCCATAGGGCTGAACATCCACGTTACTGTTCGTATAGTTGGAGAAGTTGGCGGGTGTGGTGTTCCACCAGTGTGTGAGGGTATCCGCGGGTGGTGCATCATCAGGTGCACATGCGATGTAACTGAACCGCTCTTCTGTTGAATTATTATTGAACTCCAGCCGTCCGCCGGCAGGAGGTGCTCCTATCAGTGGCACACCCTCCGGCTCCATGTTCACTTCACTGTACTTCCCCACGGGATTACGTAATATCACCTCGTCTATCGTGGCACTCAGCCGGTGGAAGTCATCAGCGATGCTCCCTGCGTGCTGCGCTTCAAATTCTTTTACAGCCTCCGGCACACGGATAGAGGTGAAGATGGTGAAGAAAGTAATGAGGATACCCACAGTCATTACAAATCCGAGCGCGGTGGAAGCGGCACTCTCTTCACTCCTCAGACTCTTGTGCAGTCTGGTCATATACGGTAGATAGAAGATAGGGAGGGTGTGCATAAAAAGCCAGAGAAGGGCTAAATTTTTGTTTGTGCTTATTTCATTCTTCTTTAATCATGTATGACTATTTTTTAATATTACTGATAGCATCCGGGCTGGGGCGATGAAGGGGGAAGCGGGAACGTGCGCCAGGGGACCGAGACCGACTCTTGTTTACATGCTCGGGAGCACAGATGTGGGGAAGACATACACAGTTACGAAGATAGCGAATATCTGCTATGAGCGTGGTATGGGTGTCGCAATAGTGGATGCGGATGTGGGTCAGAGCGATATAGGACCTCCATGCTGTATAGGCATGGGGACAGTAAATAAGCGAGTGAGGAATCTCCATGATGTACCACCTCGCAGCCTTTATTTCATCGGAGACACCTCGCCGGTGGGGTGCATTCGTGAGTGCCTTCGTGGCATCACTGCCGCGGTGCGTGACGCTAAGGCGCTCAGTCCGGACATTATACTGGTGGATTCCACAGGCTGGATAGAGGGTGAAGATGCTCGCAGATTCAAGTTGCGTGAGATAACACAGGTTGAGCCCACACTTGTCATCGCTATCGAACGCGCTGGTGAACTGGATGAGATTCTCATGAGACTGTTGCTGAACCGGGCTAATCAGGATAAGGGGACAGACATCTCTCTATTCAGATTGCATGCCGATGATAGAGTGGAGCGAAGGACGCTGGAGGATAGGAGGCGAATACGTGCGGAGTCGTATCGCAGATACTTCAGAGGAGCGAAGTGGCGTATCTTTGAACTTGACATTTATGGGCATCAGCTCGGCTCCGGTACCCGCAGTGATATGAGGGAGCAACTGGAGTATGGGAGGCTGGTGGGGCTCTTTGCGACCGATGAGGATAGAGACAGAGATAAAGACAGAGGCGGAGCCAGAGGCAGAGGCACTGATACCAGAGGTGATGAGGGTGAGAGATGTCTGGGTCTCGGGATATTCGGGTGTATGGATGAGGGTGATAATGCCATGATGATATACACGCCCGTGGAGGAGGTTGAGGATGTGAGCAGCCTGAGACTCGCCCGGGTTAAGCTGAGACTGCCGGGTTATGAGGAGCAGAGGTCAGGTTAATGCGGTCAGGGGTTTATGAGTTATGAGCAGTAGGAGTATCGAAGAAGATATAAGACGAATTGAGGAAGAGATCAGGAGAACGCCATATAACAAGGCAACATCTCATCACATCGGGCGATTGAAGGCGAGACTGGCACGTCTGAGGGAGAACAAGCTGAGAGCAGCGGCTGGGCGTAGCACAGGGCGGGGTGCGGGCTTTGACGTGAAGAGGAGTGGTGATGCCACAGTGGCTATGGTTGGCTGTCCCTCTGCTGGTAAATCCACATTGCTCAACCATCTCACCCGAGCCAGTGCAGAGGTTGCAGCATACGATTTCACCACTCTCAGGGTCATTCCGGGTACGTTGCACTATAAAGGCACGCATATCCAGATACTTGATGTGCCCGGACTCATACCGGGAGCAGCAGCAGGGCGTGGCAGGGGTAAGGAGGTGATTTCCGCATTACGAAATGCCGATTTGATTCTCATCATCCTGGATATAGTCCGGGATGCGGTGAAGCAATATGAAATACTGGTGAGGGAGCTGTATAACGCGGGCATACGTATCAACTCCAGACCACCGAGGGTGAGCATACGAAAGCGAGCACAGAGCCGTGGAGGGATAACGATAGAGAGGGGAACGGGGGTAAGAGAGGGGCATGAGGGTGACGGGCTTGATGATAGCTTCATCCGTGCAGTGCTATCAGAATACAGGATACACAATGCCGAGGTTATTATAATGGAGCCACTCACACCTGATGAGTTCATAGATGCGGTCGCCGGCAATCGTAAGTACCTGGATGCACTCACGGTGATAAACAAGCTGGACCTTGCAGAGCCTTCTATGGTTGACCATCTCCGCAGGCGTTATCCTGATGCCATCTTCATCTCGGCTGAGCGGGATATCAATCTTGAGTTACTGAAAGAGCGGATTTACAATGCACTGGGGTTCATACAGGTCTATATGAAGCCCCAGGGTGGTGCACCTGATATGCATAATCCACTGGTGCTGAGAAAGGAGTCCACAATAGCCGATGTGTGTGCAGCGATTCATCGTGATTTCGTGGATAAATTCCGCTATGCACAGGTATGGGGGCGTTCAGCCAGGTATGGGGGGCAGCGAGTGGGGCTGTCTCATGTGCTCGCGGATGGTGATATTGTGAGTATAGTGGTGAGGAGGTGAGCAAAGAAGAAAAACGCAATCAAATCAAGAGGGCGAAAAATAAAAATACGCAGGATTTTTATATAGAGGTGTGGATCTGTATCTAAAATTTCAGGAGAAGGATATAATATAAGGGGAAGAGAAGAAAAAGATGAATAAGAAGAGGGTTATAATAGCAACTATAATAGGGACTCTTTGTGGATTGTTCTGTGCATATGGGACAGTGATGAAATTTCCCGGGCAGTTTGGAATACTGATGTTAGCGGCGATAGTATATAACAGAGCTTTA
>JAODGR010000021.1:2675-3850 GCA_025464275.1 Methanosarcinales archaeon | reverse complement strand
ATGAGTACGCAAAGTGTGATGATGGTTATGCGAGCGTTAAGTTCCATCGCCGTCTGAGCACTTAACTTTTCCATCTGCCACGATGAATCTATCATGTGGTAAGGGCTATAAAAAATTTTCCCCCACTCACTCTCACTCTCACTCACACTCACTTATGCTAACACACGCAGAATCTCATATGCGGTATTCCGCTGCGCTACCGGTCTGCCAACAGACTTCACCGCTTCCACAATCTCTTCCACCCTCGCCGGGTTGTGCTCCTTACCCGCAGCAGCAGTTACAACATTCTCCTCGAGAATCGTACCACCAAAATCGTTCGCTCCGAAGAACAATGCCAGTTTGGCAACTTCAAAGCCCTGCGTTAGCCATGAAGCCTGTATATTCCTTATGGAGTGCAGAATAACCCTCGAAATCGCCAGCACCTGCAGATACCTCGTCACCGAGACCGGCTCTCTTAGACTCTGCAACTGCATGTAGAGTTCCGTATTCCTCGGCTGGAAAGTCCATGGTATAAAGGCGGTGAAGCCTCCTGTTCTCCTCTGTAAATCCCGTATCTTGAAGAGATGCTCGATGATATCCTCATTCTCTTCAATATGCCCGAACATCATCGTCGCCGTGGTCTTCATGCCCAGCCGGTGTGCAGTCTCCATAATCTCAAGCCAGCCAGCTGCACTCACCTTATTCGGACTGATAACACGTCGAACGCGTTCGCTGAGCACCTCCGCACCACCACCGGGTAGTGAATCGAGACCCGCTGCTCTCAACCTCTCGAGTGTCTCTCTTATGCTCAGTCCACCCTCCTTCGCAATGAAATATACCTCCGGAGGTGACAGGCTGTGGACCTGCACACCCGGATATGTGCGCTTTATCGTGGCAAATAGATCTTCAAACCATTCAATACCCAGCTCCGGATTGAGTCCGCCTTGAATGAGTATCTGCGTACCACCAGCAGCAACTGCATCCCCGATCTTCCTCAATATCTCCTCCTTCTTCAGCACATAACCTTCTCCTCCTTCTCCTCCTTCTCCTCCTCTCGCATAGAATGCGCAGAATTTGCATCGCGATACGCACCGGTTTGTGTAGCTTATATTCCTGTCAATCACGAATGTCACGAGCTCGCCACACCGCTTCCTCCTTATCTCATCTGCAAGTCTGCCAATCACGGGCAAAGGCAA
>JAODGR010000021.1:0-2621 GCA_025464275.1 Methanosarcinales archaeon | reverse complement strand
CCACCTCACACTCAGAGTAATCCATACTCATGGCACTTCTCCTCAAATATTCCCAGCCCTTTACGCTCATCCTCTCCCAGTCGGTAGGTGAGAGTCCTGAAGTAGACCTTGAGAAACTCCTCCGGGAGTTCATACTTACTCGCAGCTTCCTTCGCCACTACATCAATGTGCTCCTCACCCCATCTGATGGAGTCCATGACCATTCTATTTACTCTGCTCATGTCTCGCCACCTTAACGAGCTCGAGATGCCGAATACCATTGGATAACCACTCAGTTCACGCCATTCCGCACCCAGGTCCATCACCACATGGTATCGCATCCGCGCCCTGAGCGCTTCATCTCCTATAACGAGTGCATGCGGGCAGTACCGAAGTAACTCACTTGCTCTAATCTCATTCACCGGTATAACCTCGTTTCTAAGCCCCAGGTCCTTCAGAATGATTTTAAGTAGGTTGATTGATGTAACCGACTGGCTGGTTGCTGCAATACACCCGTAATCGTAATCGAGCTTCTCTCTTATCGAAACCACAATCACACTCATCACGCTGCTCCTGGATGCGATGCAGAATTCATAACTCCTCAACTTCGCCCTGCTCTTGATGAAATAGAATGAAGGCACAGGAGCGAAATCTATCGCCCCCATCTCGAACATCGCGGCAAGCTCCCGCGGTGATGCCTCTATTACTTCAATCCCGTCCTCCTCAAGTCGATAATATGGCAGGAAGTTGTTTGCAAACCCAAATTTACCGATTCTTACACGCATCATCTCATGGAGATGGATACGAATATGAATATGGATACGAATACCTCCGCAAGATATGGTAAAATGTGTCCCTCTCCGCTGGTATCTTGTTAGCACCTCTTATAATAGCCATAAGCCTCTCCATCGGGAGTACAAGTGGTGTCTTTGCACCAGCAGCATGGATAACCCTCTCCTCCATGAGCGTTCCGTCCAGATCGTTCGCACCGTAATTCAAAGCGACCTGAGCGAGTTTCTCACCCAGCGATACCCAGTACGCCCTTATGCTGTGAAAGTTCCGCAGAACTATTCTTGAAATGGCTATCGTCTTGAGGACGTCAATCGCGTTCGTCTTAGCTTCAACAAGCCCCCGCGCATTCAGTTCGGTGTTCTCTGGATGGAAGAGGAGGGGGATGAAGGAGATGAACCCTCCTGTCTCTACCTGCAACTTCCAGAGCTTATAGAGATGAATTGCCCGGTGCTTTGGCTCTTCAATATGCCCGAAGAGCATGGTCGCATTGCTCTTTAGACCGATGCTATGGGCTATTTCCATTATCCGAAGCCATTCACCTGCTTTTATCTTATTAGGACAGATAATCGCCCGTATATCATCATCGAGTATCTCCGCACCCCCGCCGGGCATTGCACGTAGTCCCGCATCCTTCAGCCTTGAGAGCACTTCAACTACACTCATCTTCTCCACCTGCGCGAGAAAACCAATCTCAACTGCAGTCAGCGCTTTGATGACCACATCCGGGAATCTCATCCTTATCTCGCGGAACAGGTCCTCAAAATATTCTATGCTCATCTCAGAATTGAGTGAGCCAACGATATGGAGCTCCGTAGCACCACTCTTCACCGCCCCGGCTGCTTCATGGAGCAACTCCTCAATACTCATGAAGTAGGCGTCACTATCACCACGCTCGCGATAGAAAGCGCAGAGCGGACAGCGAGAAACGCAGATATTCGTGTAGTTTATATGCCGGTTAATCACAAATGTCACGATATTCCCCCTCTCTCGATTGATACGGTCTGCTAATGCACCGAGCTCATGAAAGTTCAATGTAAAGAGTTCCTCAATCGCATCCGGTCTCCATTCCTCTCCTTTATCCTCCTTTAACCCCGCATCCATGCCTATCACTCTTAATCCATCTATCTATCGGTCGGTTCAATTAAATATATTCTTTTATAGTCATATCCATTCATGAATATAACATGTCCTTGAAATATCCTGCCCCGGATATGATATGTATGATACCACGATGAGCAAGAGAAGAGCGGAGCAAAAAAACAAAAGTTATTTATAATACCTCACTCATCCACTCTAATTAGATAAGATGTCCGGGATGGTGAATATATTCCTCGCGGTTGGTATCACTATCGCGTGCACAATACTGCTCTGCCTCTATCGTGCAGTACGCGGACCCGGGGTATTCAATCAGGTAGCTGCGGTGAATGTCATAGGCACGAAGGTGATTGTACTACTGGTTGCCATCGGGTACATCTTCGAGCGCCCGATGTTCGTGGATATCGCTCTTTTATATGCGGCATTAAACTTCGTTGGCACACTTGTCATAGCTAAATATCTCGAGAGGGGTGAGATATGTTCGGCATAATAGATATAGTGGCAACGTGCATGATGGTCATGGGACTATTCTTCATGATAACGGGAGCTGTGGGACTGTTACGGCTCCCGGACTTCTATACACGGCTGCATGCAACGGGCAAATGCGATACGCTCGGCGAGGTTCTCCTAATCGTGGGCTGTATGATATACCAGGGCTGGTCGTTCGTCAGTGTGAAACTCTTCTTCCTGATCTTCTTCATCTTCATGGCTAACCCCGTTGGCACACATGCGATAATGAAAGCCGCATATTATAC
>JAODGR010000018.1:2179-18399 GCA_025464275.1 Methanosarcinales archaeon | reverse complement strand
CGACCGAATAGCATCTTCATAACTCATTGCTCCTCCCTCTGCGATGTTCGCGGTACCATACCCTATCTTCATATCCACGAATTTGCCAGTACCAGTACCAGTACCAGTACCAGTACCAGTACCAGTGCCGGCACCGCCAGCGGTGTCTATATCCTCACCCACGCCCATATCCACCACCACCACTCTCGCACCGACATGCCGTGCGAGTACGTTTATTGCTGCGCCACCGCGTATGAAATTGTAGACCATCTGCGCAGTTACCTCACTCGGGTAAGCACTCACACCCTCAACTGCTATACCATGGTCACCAGCCATCGTCACTATCACCTTCTCCTCCAGTACGGGCATGGGATTACCGGTAATCCCTGCAACTCGCACAGATAGAGATTCCAGGAGCCCCAAACTGCCCCGGGGCTTGGTCAGAGTATCCTGCCGCGCTCTCGCCGCCTCCATTGCCCTGATATCCAGCTCACCTATCCGGGCCAGTATCCCGTCTATCTTCCTACTCCTGTGCGTTAACCCCATTCTCTGGTGACACTCTCCCAGTCCAGTGAAGTGTATGATGTGAGATGAAAAGTTAAAGTAACAGTAACAAATAAATGAGATAAAGTAAAGAAAGAGAAGATGAGGTGCTTTTCCATGATGAAGGTCGGCGTGATCGGTGCGGGCATAATGGGTAAGAACCATGTGAGAATCTATTCAGAGCTTAAAGAGATTGAGGAGCTATATGTCTTTGATGTGGATAAGGAGAAGACGAAGAGGTTGAAGGAGTATGGTATTATCGTGTGTGATTCTATGGACGAGGTTTTAGAACACTCGGATGCGGTGAGCATCTGTGTTCCCACGAGATATCATTTCGAGGTGGCTAAGAGAGCGATTGAGAATGAGGTCCACTGCCTGATAGAGAAGCCAATTACACTGACCACAGCTGAAGGAGCTGCACTGGTAGAATTACTGGAGAATGAGAGCAGGAATAGGAGTTTAATTGCTGGTGTGGGGCATATTGAGCGGTTCAATCCAATTGTAGGTGAGATTAAGAGGATAGTAAAGAGCCCGCTTTACGTGGAGATAAGGAGGCACAATCCGGCATCAGCAAGGGTAACGGACAGCACAATCGTGGAAGATCTGATGATACACGACATAGATATAGTCTTCAACGTTCTATTTAATGGTGAATACCGGCTCCATGCCGCTGGCAACAGTGACCTGTGCGCCGCTCTGATAGATTTCGGTAACTCTGTCGTATCGCTCTCCGCGAGCAGGAAATCGTCGAAGAAGATCAGGAAGATATACGTAGAGGAGGAGGAATTCACGATTGAAGGCGATTTCATGAATCAGGAGATATATGTGTACAGGAAACCGGGTGTATACGGGATAGAGGATGAGCGGTATACCCAGGAGAACATCATTGAGAAGGTTCTGGTGAACAAGGTAGAGCCACTAAAGGAGGAGTTGAGGACTTTCGTCAGGTGTGTGAGCAGTGGCATGGAGTTCCCGGTCACGCCACTGGAGGCGCTGGCGAATTTGCGGATCTGCGAAGAGATAAGGGGAGCGAACGGGTCGAGGTGAGTGGAGGTGAGTATAGGGGAGAAGATAGCAGTGATTGGACTGGGGAAGGCAGGCTTGCCTCTCGCGGGCGTTATAGCGGATAGGGGTCTGGAAGTCATCGGTGTGGACATAGATGAGAAGAGATGCAGAGCGATCAATTGTGGCGAGAATCCAATTCCAGAGGAGAGTGAGCTGACCCCACTGGTAAAGAAGCACGGTGGCAGGAATCTGGTGGCAACAACCAATTATGAGGATGCCAGGGGATGCAACGTCTTCATCGTGATCGTCCCCCTCTTCACTGACGAGGTGAACAACCCGGATTTCAGCTCCTTAGAGAGCGCATTCAGGAACGTTGGCACCGTATTGAAGAGTGGCGACCTGGTGGTTCTGGAGACGAGTGTCCCTCCAAAGACAACGGAGGAGCTGGTGAGGAGCTGGCTGGAGGAGGAGAGTGGGCTATCACTGAATAAGGGCGACTTCTATCTTGCACATTCACCCGAGCGGATAATGACCGGGTTCAGCATCTCAAGGTTGAGAGAATTTCCAAAGGTGGTGGGTGGTGTGACCAGAGAAAGCGGCGAGAAGGCATTTGAAGTCTACAGTGAGTTCATCCCGAATCTGCAGCTGGTCTCATCAGCGCGAGTTGCTGAATTTATAAAGCTGATAGAGGGCTGTTACCGCGACGTGAACATCAGCCTGGCAAATGAGCTGTTTAAGATCGCGGAGGAGCTGGGGATTGATTTTTACGAAGCTCGTGAGTATGCGAATCATGAATACTGTCATATCCATCTGCCATCCACAGGCGTTGGTGGGCACTGCATTCCAGTCTATCCGTGGTTTCTGATAAAGGAGATGGAGCGTAGGGAGAAATGGGATTATGCAAGGTTGTTGAGGACTTCAAGGGAATTAAATGACGAGATGATAGGATACTGGGCTGAGAAGATAGTACTGGAATGCTTGAAGATGGATAAACCACTGAACAGAGTGAAGATATGTGTAAAGGGGATAACATTCAGAGAGGGTGTAAAGGAGCTGTATCACAGCCGTAATTTAGCACTGGCACGACTCCTGATGGAGAAGGGATTGGATGTTCATGTTTACGACGAGCTGTTTGGTAAGGATGAGGTGGAGGCGATGGGATTGAAGTACTCGGAGCCGGATGAAGCGGACCTGGTCTTCGAGTGTGCTGGATTGAGAATAACGAGGGGGAGAGGGAGATGAGTGCTCAATCTCATCGTGCCGCCTTTGCTATCCGCTCTTTCTCCTCCTTCTTGCTTATCGAATAGCACTTGGCATTCCTCGCTGCATTGATTATCTCATCGGCAAGGCATCGCTCTATGCTCCTCTTACTTCTGAACGCGCACCGCTGTGCACCCTGTGCAATGAACAGCAATGCCTGGTCCACTCTACGCTGTGAGGTGACATCCACGGGCTTTGGGACCATGATACCCCCGAATCGCAACCTGATCGTATCTTCCCTCGGTCCTGCATTTTGGATTGCATCCACGAGTAACTGAACAGGATTCTGCTTCGTATCCTGGTATATCAGTTCAAAAGCCTTCTTTACTATCTTGTACGCCTTCAACTTCTTGCCTGTATTCTTCTCTGTCCTCATCATCTTGTTGATCAGTCGCTCCACCACACATACCTTCGCCTGCTCGAACTGCTGTTTCGCATGCTTGCCACCGGTATGCAAAGCCGAGAAGGGTTTGAGCGATATATGCCCCTGCACTCCTATATCCGCGATCTTCACCTCGTTGATGTCCCATTTATCGAATATCTTGTCCAGCTGCAGCTGCACCTTATCTCGGAGTCCACCACTGCCACCATTCACTGCCACCATTGCATCGCACTCCCACTACCTGACCACCTTCTCTTTCCTGCCTTTTATCAGTTCATTCAGTGATATCCCGGCTACCGCGACCACCTTGAATCTTACACCTGAGAGGTCACCGTAAGACCTGCCCTTCCTGCCGCCCATTCCCACAATCAGGACTTCATCATGCTCATCTATGAACTTTATGGCGCCATCACCGGGGCAGAAAGCGGTCACCTGCTTCCCGTTCTTGACCAGCTGCACGCGTACGCACTTTCTGATGGCGGAATTTGGCTGCTTCGCCTCTATCCCCACCTTCTCCAGCACGATCGCTCTTGCCATGTGCGCACCTTCCAGCGGGTCCCTCTTCTCCGCCAGTCGCAACGCCCTCCGGGCATACTTCATATCACGCCAGCGGTACTTCTTCCTGTCCCTCTTCAACTTCCTGGCTGCGTATAATCCCTTTCCCATATCATCTCATCTCTCATTAATAGAGTGTGAGTAAAAAAAGCCTATTTTATTATCACATTGTCTATATCCTGATTCCTCTTCACCAGCAATTTCACCCTCTTTATCTTCTCTCCGTTCTTCCCTATTGCAATGCCCTTATCTTTACTCTGTACTTCCACGTACGCATAGCACTTGTTATTCTTCGTCCTCAATAGTTCCACACTCTTCACCATTGCAGGTCGTAGCAGGTTCTCTATGAACTCCTTTATATCTGTTGAGTGCTCCACAACCTCGATGTTCTTCTTCAATACCCGCTTCACCTTGTTTATGTTTGCACCGCCCTTGCCGATAGCCAGACCCATATCCCCCTTCTTCACCACCATGATCACCCGGTCATTATCCAGGATGCAGTCCCTGACACCGGCACCGGTAAGGCTCTCAAAGATCCCTATGTACCTTATCCCTTCGGTATCGAGTTTGATGGTCATCTCTCATCACCCACCACCTTAGAGGTCAGGAGGCGTAAGATATCCGTACCTCCCGTGTCCACCACACATAACGATGCCACGGAATAAGGTTTACCACAGGCGAGTCCGAGTTCCACACTACTTGCGCGGTACTCATGAAAGGGCACATCTGCATCCTCGCATAGCTTCTTTAATCTGGCTCTCAACTCATGGGGGCAGTTGGAGGCATGGATAACGAGCTTTGCTTCACCCCTCCTTAGTGCCTTCTCCGTCTCCCTCGCACCCAGTATCATCTTACCCTCGCTCATCACCTTCTGTAATTCCCTGTTCACACCTGAGTATTCGGGCTTCTTTGACTTCGTCATCTTGACTCACCATAGTTGAAGTTGAAGTTCCTGGCTACTAACTTCACCGCACCGGTACCCAGCTTTATGGGCTGACCAACGATGACATTCTCAGTGACACCCTTCAATTCATCTATCTCGCCATGTATGGCAGCTTCCAGCAGGTTATCCACCGTAACCTCAAAAGCAGCCCTTGAGAGCACCGAAGATTTCTCACCTGCCAGACCATGCCTCCCTATCTGCTTCACCTCTCCATCCATGGTCATCGCATCTGCAATTAATGTCACATGCCGTGCATCCACGTCCAGCCCCTGCTCATCCAGCGTGCTCATCATCTCATCGATTATCATATTACGGGCAGCCTCTATACCCAGGACCTCTGCTATCTCTGTTATGTTATTCGTCGTTGTTCGGGTGAAATCTACACCCTCCAACCTTGATACCTTCTTCAATGCCGACCCCTCCGTATAAATCATGTACTCACCATCTGGACTCTTACGCACTATCGCCCTCTTTATCCCCTCTATACCTTTCACCAGCATATTTGATACCCGCTCCTCAAGTCTGAGCAGTTCATGATATGAGTTATCACGGGTGTATATTTTAAATTTACCGCCGAGACTCCCACTCTCACTCCTGTAGACCTCCACGGGCATGTCCAGACTTCGTAGCTTCTCCTCCACCTCCCTCCACTCTATCCCTCGCTTTATCAGCTCCCTCTCATCCGGGCAAACCCAGATACACATATCCTCCGTGGAGGATTCCACCCTGGCAATATCCCTTATATGGGTCTCCTCTATCTCCATCGCCAGCTTACCCGCCTTATGCCGGTCTGAAGCGTACTCCTCCGTCAATCTCACCTTCATCGCGGGTGTGGACGGTTTCTTCCTCGCATCCACTATCTCTATTATTCGTGGTAATCCCACGGTTATATATATGGCGCCGACACCGGCGTAATGGAAGGTTCTGAGTGTCATCTGTGTACCGGGCTCACCGATGGACTGTGCAGCCACGATCCCGACAGCCTCACGGGGTTCTACTCTGGCATTCTCATATTCACGCTCTACCCGCTCAATGATGGATTCCAGCTTCTCTCTGGTCAGTTTCTTACGCACCGCCCTCAACTTGCTCTTCAATTCATCCTTTATCTTCTCCGGTAACGGGCTGCTATCCACTTTCGACTCTATATCGCCGGGCTTTACTTCACCCACCACCTCTATGCCCAGCATGTTCATGATGTCATCTGCGTAGTACTCCTCGATTCCGGCGGCTAAGAGCTCCTCCCGGTCGACCGTCAAATCGGATACTGTGAACGTTTCTGCTATTGTCTCGGCTACCTCCGGCTCTATACCTATCTTCACCAGTTCCGCTGCCAATCCTCTTCCTCCTCTTCCTCTTCCCCCCTCTCCCTCTCCTTCTCCCTCTACTGCACTCATGGTGAGTTATGCACTTGTCCCTATCTCCTCTTCCAGGATTCCATCTATATCTACCGATTTGCCACCCACGCTCTTTGCAGGGTCTATCCCGTCCTCACCGTACTTGAATTGGACAATGCTATCCCGTGTCTCCCGGACGGTACCATCGTACTTCACCTCCAGGTCCTGCAGGGCATTGATCAGCCTGCGCTGGAAATAGCCACTCTGAGAAGTTCGAACAGCGGTGTCCACCAGTGCTTCACGCCCACCGATGGCGTGGAAGAAGTATTCAGCCGGTGACAGACCATCCTTAAACGAGGAGCGAACGAAGCCGCGAGCATCTGCACTGTGGTCGCCGGGCTGGAAGTGTGGCAGTGTCCTCCCCTGATAGCCTCTCCTTATCCTCTCCCCCCTCACCAGCTGCTGACCCACGCAGGCAGCCATCTGTGTTAGGTTGAGCAGAGACCCTCGCGCGCCCGATTTCGCCATCAGCACCCCCGGATTCTCTATTCCGAGATACCTGCCTGCAATTTCTCCCGCCTCGTCCCTCGCGCGCCCGAGCTCCTGCATAATCAGCAGTTCCAGCGTCTCCTCCAGTGTCCTGCCCGGTAGTGCCTCCAGCTCACCTGCTTCATACGCCCTTATCAGTTTGTCCACTTTCTTCTCCGCTTCCTGTATTATCTCATCTCTTATCTGCTCTTTCGCATCCTTTGGTATGTCTTCATCACTTATACCGAAACTGAAGCCCGCTTGCAGGATATAATTAATGGCGAGGCGAGAAGCGTTCTTTATAAACTCTTTCGCCGATTCCTCACCGAGCGTCCTGAATATCCGGTCAATTATCGCACCCTTGAATGAGCCAACCCCCACCTCGTCTATCACTCCACTTATCAACCTGCCATCCCTTATCACCACGTATGCTTCCCGTGGACACTCCTCTCTTGCACACCTGATACCTCTCTCCTCGCACTTCTCGCATACTTTGTTGCGGAACTGCAGATTAATGCCCGGGGGCAAAATGACACTGAATATCTGCTTCCCGGTCCAGTAAGGAGTCCCGTCATCCATAATACCAGCAGGCTCACCCAGACCTTCAATATCTATATTCCTCAGTATATCCAGTGCTTCCTCCTTGTTAAACCGCTTCTCACCCCTTGTAAGCATGAACAAGCCGGTGATGTAATCGTGTATACCCCCGACGATGGGTCTGCCGAATCTGGGCGATATGATATTCCGCTGTACCTCCATCAGAATCTTCGCCTCCGCTCGCGCCTCCTCCGTCTGCAGCACATGCAGATTCATCTCGTCACCGTCATAATCGGCATTGTAAGGTGGGCAAACAGCGGGATTCAATCTAAATGTCTTGCCCGGCATCACACGCACGTAGTGCGCCATAATACTCAATCTGTGAAGAGAGGGTTGCCTGTTAAACAGCACGATATCACCATCGACCAGATGCCGCTCCACCTTCCAGCCTATGTCCAGCTCTTCAGCCAGTGTTTCTCGATTCAGCTCTGTCACTTTCACCTTCCTCCCATCTGCTCGCCTTACATAGTTCGCACCGGGGTGGTTCTTACCGCGCCGCACGGTCTCCTTCATCTGCTGGATGTTTCGCTCCGTCACATTAACGGTAACCGTGAGCTCCTTCGCTATCTCTTCAGGCACACCCACCTCATCTATCTCTATGTCAGGGTCGGGAGATATCACAGTTCGAGCAGAGAAGTTCACTCTCTTACCCGATAAGGAGCCTCTGAACCGCCCCTCTTTGCCTTTCAATCGCTGCGCCATCGTCTTCAGCGGTCTGCCACTCCGGTGTCTGGCTGGTGGTATTCCGGGTATCTCATTATCGAAATAGGTACTCACATGGTACTGAAGAAGCTCCCACAGGTCCTCTATTATCAGCTGCGGTGCGCCAGCATCCCTGTTCTCCATGAATCGCTGGTTTATCCTGATTATATCCACCAGTTTATGTGTCAGGTCATCTTCACTCCGCTGTCCGCTCTCCAGTGTGATGGATGGACGTGCGGTGACCGGCGGCACGGGCAGCACGGTGAGGACCATCCATTCCGGTCTTGCACTCTCCGGGTCCATGCCAAATAGCTTAACATCCTCATCCGGTATCCGCTCAAGCCGCTCACGCACGTCCGTGGGCATCAATCTCCGCACTTTACCATCTGCATCGATCTCTTTGTATGTGGTCGGCTTTTCATACTTTATCTGCTTCTGCCGCTCTCCACAGTATACATTTAGCTTATCTATGCTCCTCCTCAAGATATAGATCTTATCGGTATCCACTATCACCCATCTGAAGGAGTAGACGGAGAGTTCAGTCCCCTCTTTCTTTACCGGGAACTCGTAACTGATTCCGTCCTGGAGTATAAGGTTTGCTCTGTCCCTCTTCGGACTGAGCGAGAACTCGAGTGAGTGTTTGCCGGAGGAGAGCACCAGCGTCTTGTCATCCTTCCTGCTGATACGCGCATTCTTCACCCATGGCAGCTCGAATTCCTGCACCAGGAACTCGATCAGTCGTTTGCTGTCAGCACCAGGGACCCTGCTCCAGCAGAAGAGCCTCTTCTGGTCTATCTCTCTCTTCATGATTGCGTCCTTCGAGATGGAGAAACCTCGCTCCTCCATCCTGTCACGCAATTCACTGCCCACACTGCTCTTGTTATCCAACTCTTCATCCAGACCTTCAGCATCTATACTGAAATACTCACCACAGTAGGTGCACACCTCGTTCTTCGCCGCTTCCTTGAAGATGTGCTTCACCACTTCATCCACGTCCACCTGCTTCTCTCTACGCCGCTCTATCTCCGCTAAATATCCCCGCTTCTCCTCCTCACTCAGCAGTACTCGCCCGCATTTACGGCATGTAGCAGAGAGTATCCGATGGATCAGTTTTGCATATCCCACATGAATAACAGGTGCAGCGAGTTCGATATGTCCAAAATGACCCGGACATTCACCCATGCGACCGCCACAGGTCTTGCATCTCAGTCCGGGGTCTATAACCCCCAGCTGCTGGTTCACCAGACCCATCTCTATGGGGAACCCATCCTCTCCGTAGGTATCAGCAGTGATCACCTTCACCGCGCTCATCTTCCTTATCTCTTTCGGCGATAGCAATCCGAACTTTATCGCCTTAATCCTCATCTTCCTCATTTCAGACCGCTTCCTCCAGTATCAATCTCGGCGCGATACACATCGCTTTCATCTCATCGAGGAGCAATTTGAATGCATAACTCATCTCCACGGGGTATATATCGGTATCGGAGCCGCAGTTGGGGCAGTATGGTGAGCCGGTCTTGGGGTCGCGACTGGCAATCATCCCGCAGTTACCGCAGACCATCTCAACAACTCTGTCCGATTCGTCCAATAACCTGTCTTTGAGTGCTACCGCAGCGCCGTAGCCGATGAGGACATCCCGCTCCATCTCACCGAATCGCAGTCCGCCCTCTCGCGCTTTACCCTCTGTTGGCTGCCTCGTTAATATCTGAACCGGTCCCCTCGCCCTGGCGTGCATCTTCGCGGAGACGAGATGATACAGCTTCTGATAATAGACAATCCCAATAAACACCTCCGCCTTTATCTTCTCCCCGGTCTTACCATCCCTCATCACCTCCCTGCCGGTGGGAGAGAAGCCCATGCGCTCGAGTGCAGCCCTCAATTCGCTCTCAGGCTCACCGGAGAATGCAGTTCCATCCACGTACCGCCCCTCCATCGCTCCCACTTTCCCCCCTATCATCTCCAGTACGTGTCCCACGGTCATCCTGGAGGGGATGGCATGGGGATTTATGATCATATCGGGTATGATCCCGTCCTCTGTGAAGGGCATATCCTCAGGCGGCACAATCAGTCCGATGACACCTTTCTGCCCGTGTCTGGATGCGAACTTGTCCCCGACCTCTGGTATCTTCTGGTCACGAACAGAGATCTTCGCCAGCCGGCGGTTGCTGCTCGATTCCATGAGCACAACCGAGTCCACTATCCCGCGCTCGTTGGAGCGTGTACATACGGATGTATCTCTCCGTTCCAGAGGGCTCAATAGCTCTGTCGTCTCCTCTAAGAACCTTGGCGGACTCGTTTTACCTATAAGGACGTCATTCGGCGCCACTTCCACCTCTGAGTTTATTATCCCATCCTCGTCCAGCTGGCTATATGCTTCGTGACTCCTCACACCCACTATCTCTGCATCGGGTATCTCAAACCTGTCCTCCTCACCACCGGGATACCGGCGCTCCTCGCCCTCATAAGTGCGGAAGAAATGGCTCCGTCCAAGACCGCGATCAACCGCAGCGCGATTCAGGATGAGTGCATCTTCCATGTTATAACCCTCAAAGCTCAACACAGCAACCACGAAATTCTGACCAGCAGGTCTCTTCTCATGTAAAATAAGGTCTGCCGTCCTCGTCTTCACGATTGGCTTCTGTGGATAATGGAGTATGTGCGTCCTGGTGTCAGCGCGGGGTCTGTAATTCGCGGCAGGGATACCGAGGGACTGCTTCAGCATGGCGCAGCCCATGGTGTTACGGGGCGATGAATTATGGTTGGGATAGGGTATAAGCCCGGCGACGATGCCCAGGATCATCGATGGATCGAGCTCCAGATGCGTGTACTCCCTTCCCCTCTCGCCTCTCAGGTCATCTTCATCCATCGCGATCAGTGCGTTCTCCTCCTCTTCCGCATCCAGATATTCCACCACCCCCTCCTTCACCAGGTCCTCGAACTTCATCTCCCCGTTCCTCAGCTTCTCTATATGTGAGTCTGTGACCAGGGGTTTGCCATCTTCCACGATTATCAACGGTCTCCTCGCCCTACCGCGGTCTGAATTTATGATTATATCCCGCCTGTCCCGGTAATATGCGATGTTCAGCTGATAAGAGAGTTCACCACGCCTCCTCATCCGGCGTACATCCTCCACAAACCGCTCAGGCTCGGTGGTAAGCCCGATGAAGTCGCCATTCACGAATATCCGAGCCCTGACTTCCGCGTCTATGTCGAGTGACCGGACCGGGGGTATGACACCGAGGGAGAATAGCACATCCTTGAACTGTTCAGGGTCTACACCCACGGTGATCTCAACCATCTGAGAGAAATTCTTCACCAGCCCACAGTTGGGTCCCTCAGGCGTTTCAGTGGGGCAAATTCTACCCCATTGCGTGGGATGGAGGTCCCGGGCTTCGAAATGCAACTGCGCCCTTGAGAGTGGAGATATTACACGCCTGAGATGGCTCAGTGTGGCAATGTAATTGCTCCTCTCCAGTAACTGTGATACTCCTGCCCTGCCCCCGACCCAGTTCCCGGTCGCCAGTGCATGTAGTAGCCGCTCAGTGAGCACATCGGAGCGGATGGCAGTTACGAGCCTCAGTTCACGGCTTCGCATGTTCGCGCGTTCCAGCTGATACCGCATATCCTTCACCAGTTTGTTGAAAGATACCCTGAACAGGTCTTCCATCAGGTCACCAGCGAGTTTCAGTCGTTTATTTGCATAATGGTCCTTGTCATCCTCACCGCGCCGTCCCAGGGAGAGTTCATAGCACGCCTCTGCCATTCTACCGATGAAATACGCCTTTGCAATCCGGTCATCGAGATGAGGGAGGAAATAGCGGTCGATGATGTAGTTCACGCGTCTCTCCCTGAACTCACGTGCCTGGGCAGGTGCGACGCGCCGCCCCAGCATCTCTATCGCCTCTTCCTGCGTCTTCACCTCGCACTCCTCTATGTTCTCCCGGATATACTTCTCTATCTGAGGGTCATTAGAGACCGCTCTTACTATCGCTTCGTCACTCTCGAGTCCGAGTGCGCGCATGAAGGTTACGAAGTTTATCTTCCGGGGCACCGCGGGGAATGATACCTCGAGTATCCCCCTCTTGTTTATCTCCACCCTTATCGGCACTCTGAATCCATGTTTAAGGGAGAACACCTTAGAGACAGCCGTCTTGCTCCCGTATCTCTCCTCGAAATTCACGAATATCCTGTTCGGCGCGAGGTCTTCCACCGTGATTATCACATGCTCAGCGCCATTGATGATGAAATAGCCACCGGGGTCGAGAGGGTCTTCGCCCACCAGTGTCAGTTCGTCGTCTGATAGCCCATAGAGGTTACACTTCCTGGATTTAACCATTATAGGAAGCTCTCCGATCTCCACCTCCTTCTCTTCTCCCTCATACTCCTCCTCTCCACTCTCGTAATGTTTCACCAGTTGCATTCTGAGATACAGAGGAGCAGCGTAGTTTAGATTCCGTAACCGAGCCTGAGAAGGGAATATCACCTCGTAAGAGCCATCTGCCTCCCGCGCCTTCGGTGTACCAACCCTTATTTTGCCGAACTTCACACCCAGTTTATACTTGCCTCGCTCATCTTCGCCGCTGATCGTGGTCTCTATACCTGACTGTTCGTCTATGATGTTCTGCATACCCTCCTCGAGGAAGTAGTTGAAGGAATCGAGCTGGTGCTGCGCTATCTTCTCACGGTTGAAATACGCCTTTGCGAGCACGCTTCTATCCAACATGTATCCTTCCCTTATCCCTATCTCCCTCTTTACTTTACTTATCTTACTCTTACTTTTACTCTTACTCTACTCTTTACTTTACTTCGTTACCAGCCGATAAGATAAGAACTTCCCCGCTGTTCTGCTCTTGCGCGTTATCCTCACCACATCCCCCTCCTTCGCTTTTATCTCCTTTATTACAGGGTCTGTGGTTTTTATCTTGGGCAGTTGTTCCTTCTTTATCCTGTACCTGTTCAAGAGCTCTTCCACTTCCCCCTCTGTCATCACCTCGTGCGGGGGCACTAACTCATGTGCGAGTATAGAGACCTTCCCCTTCTTCATCTTCTCCCTTTAGCGTGTGACGTGACGGGCTCGACGGGATTTGAACCCGCGACCGACGGGTTAAAAGCCCGCTGCTCTACCTTTCTGAGCTACGAGCCCTCGCTTCTCCTTCTCCCTCACCTTCTCCTTCGGATAGTAGATACTCGCGGAGCATCTTAAGTGCGGCTGATGCCGCCTTATGCTTGTTCCCCTCTCTGTCTTCATGGAAGAGATGGCGCTCATGGTGGACTTTATCTTTTGTAGCCAGTCCTATATAAACTAATCCAACAGGCTTCTCGGGAGTGCCTCCAGTGGGACCTGCGATACCCGTGGTGGCGATGCCTATATCCGCATGCAGCAGTCTCCTCACACCCTCCGCCATCGCTCTCACACATGAAGCACTCACTGCCCCTTCACTCTCTATTATCTCTCTGGGTACATGTAAGACCTCTTCCTTTACTTCGTTCGCATAAGCGACCACACCGCCTTTATAATAGTCTGAACTACCTGACACGTTTGTTATCAGATGTGATAAGAGACCGCCTGTGCATGATTCAGCCGTGGATATAGTAAGTCCTTTCACTCTCAGTATCTCCCATATCGCCTCTTCTGGATCTCCTTCTTCCTCTCCTGCCATGATCTTCAACTTCAATGGTGACTGCAGAGATAAATAAGAAGATAACCTCTCTGTTAATGTTAAATAACAGATAACAGAATAACATAACAGTTAATAAAGATAAATGAGCAGATTGAAGCTTGAGCGTCATTCACCGCATATCTCCTCTAAATCCCGATGAAACCGTATCAATAACTTTGTCACCCTGTTATCCTCGTTCAATGTGAACGTTCTAATCTGTTTGCCCATCTTGCCCTCTTTCACGATATTCATCTCCAAAAGCGGTTCGATCACGCGTGCAACGCTTGAGTGAGAGAGCCCGGTCTCCTCTGCGATGCCTGATAAATACGTAATCGTGCCACGATTTCTTATTAAATACTCCAGCACAATAAGCTGCGCGTTCCTTCCAAATATCTTCGCCAAAGCTGTCATGGTATCACCATAAATTTTCAAGCAGGTAAATATTTAATATCATGTGTCTTTATATTCCTCAACTTAACGAAAAATCGTAGAATGGCGCAATGAAATAAATGGATAAACGGATTATGAGTTTGATAAGAATAAGAAGATGAGATTGGACGACAAAGACAGGGCAATTCTTGAACTGCTGCAGAAGAACGTTTCATATGACGGTATAGCGAACCGTCTGGGGATTGAGAGGAGGGAAGTGGAAGAGCGAATAGGAAGGCTCTCAGATACCAGAACCAAGATACTGATAGTGGATGACGAACCGGATACTTTGATACCGCTGAAGCGTGCGCTGGAGCTCGAGGACTACAATGTCATCGAGGCACATGATGGCGTGGAGGCACTGGAGAAGGTGAGAGATGAGATACCCGACCTCATGATCCTCGATTTGATGCTGCCCGGGTTAGATGGATTTGAGGTGTGCCAGCGGTTGAAGGGAGACGAAACAACGAGGTCCATACCGATAATAATGCTCACAGCGAAGAGTGAAGTGCCGGACAAGGTAAAGGGGATAGAACTCGGAGCGGATGATTATGTAACGAAACCATTTGACCTTGCGGAGTTGCGGGCAAGGATAAAGGCTGTTCTGCGAAGAACCGCGCCTTAAAGCAAAAAGACAAATGAAGCGGGATAAGAGAGATAGCAGAGTGGTTATTCTCGGAGTTTGCATAGTGCTCATAGGCGTGGTGTTCTTTCTGGGATTCAAGTCGCATGAGGAGGTGAAGAGGGTAGTTCAGGAACAGTACGGTGAGCAGCAGCTGATGCTGGCGCGGCAGGCGGCTTCAGCCATCGCCGAGTTCGCGGATGAGCGAGTAACGGTGATAGAGATACTTGCTCGAGAGCGGTCTGGCGATACTGTGGAAAACGTCACGCGGTCTTTCAAGACGATTTACACTGCGACCGGCGGGTTCTACAGCATTGAATACATAAATACGAGTGGAGTGGTGGTGTACGGGTACCCGGAAGAGCGTGCTCCGATAGGTTATAACCTGTACGCGGAGAACAGGAGCGGTATGTTTGACGCCGCGCGGGATACGAGGGAAACCCAAATTTGCCGACCCGTACCGCTGTTTGAGGGAGGATTGGGCACTTTCATCTGGGTTCCACTATACAAAGAGGATGAATTTCAGGGTGTTATCCTGGCAATCATAAAAATATCCACCATCTCTGACCTGTTTCTTGTACCGCTCACCGAGAATAGAACGGGGGAAGTCTACATGATAGACGGCAGGGGGCAATTGCTCTATGATGGAGAGGCAGTTGTGACCGGGGGCGTGCGTGGGATAGTAGAAGAGCAGAAGAACGGGACAGAAGGAACTGCAACGTACATTGATCACACAGATAAGGAGCATATAGTGGCGTATGCACCCGTGAGATGGCGTAATCAGGAGTGGTCAGTGGGAATAACCGCACCCGTGAGTGAGGTGGACTTATTGATTCGCTCGGTATATGCGAGGCAGATGATCTTCATGGGCGCCGTGATTGCGATTATCACGGGCGGAAGTGCAGGATTGATCCTGATGTTCTCCAGATGGAACAGAACGCTGGAAGCAGAAGTAAAAGAGAAGACCCGCGACCTTATTCGTGCGAATGAACAGCTAAAAGAACTTGATAAGCTAAAATCTGATTTCGTGTCTATGGTATCGCATGAACTGAAGACGCCTCTTGCTGCTATGAAGACCGCAGCCCAGGTACTGAGTGTCGCAGATGCTGAAGATACGAAGCGAGAGATGGTGAGTATCATTCTCAGAAACATAGAGCGACAGACGAAGCTCGTTACCGACCTGCTGGACCTCTCGCGGATAGAATCAGGCGGGATGGCGCTAAAAATGGAAAGGGTATCCCCGGGAGCCGTAGTTGCGGATGCAGTAGAGAGCGTGAGGCATGAGGCGGAAGAGAAAGGATTAACACTGAAGATAGAATTACCGGAAAGTCTCCCCCCGGTCAGGGGAGACCGCGAGAAACTGAGGCAGGTGGTGATAAATCTACTGGACAATGCGATAAAGTTCACGTCACGGGGAGTAGTGTGCATAAAAGCCCGCGAGGTGAACGGAGATGTAGAGGTAAGAGTCAGCGATACCGGGATGGGGATACCAGAAGAAGAACAGAACAGGGTATTTGACAGGTTCTATCAGGTTGGCAATCCGCCACAGACCGGTGGCACGGGACTCGGGCTCGCGATATGCAAAGGAATAATAGAAGCGCATGGGGGGAGGATATGGGTGGAGAGCGAACCGGGCAGGGGAAGTACCTTTGTATTTACGGTAAAAAAAGCGTGAATATCC
>JAODGR010000018.1:822-2044 GCA_025464275.1 Methanosarcinales archaeon | reverse complement strand
GTGCTGGTTGTGCTCGGGGCGTTTATCCTGAGTGTTTTTTCCGTCGCTGCGGTCGCGGGTCAGGTGGCGCCGCCGGCAGCACAGCCGGTGTTAAATCTGGGTGTAATCACGGCAGGTATGGACGTAAGAGTCGTTCCGGTACAGAGTGGAGAACCAGCGAAGATGGAGGGTGATTACAACTACACGAAATTGCAGATTTCGCCACGGGACAAGTGGTTTGAGCTGAAGCCCGGTAGCGAAAAAGAGTTCACGGTGAAGGTAAGGAACAAGAACGAAGCGATGGTATCCGCAAGTCCACGCATTGTGGTTCAACCGTTTGGCGAGTACACACTGGAAAAGGAGTGGATAACAATTGAACCCGGTAGCGCGGAGCTAAAGTCAGGAGAGGAGCAGGAATTCACGGTAAAGGTGCGGATACCGGGAGATGCGGAAATCGGGCACTACAGCGCGCAAATCGTATTCACCAATGATACGATACCAATGCCGTATCCGGTACCGTTCCCGACATACATAAACTCGATGAGGATGTCAATACATGTCTGGGAACCGCCGAAGATTACGATACAGCCGCAATACATACGCGACAGGTTAGAAGCGGGACAGAGTCAGGAATACGAGATACAGCTTGAGAACAGAGGCGACAAAGCAATAGCAATAAATCCAGAGGTAGATGGAGAAGGGTCACATTGTATGGGTCCCGGCTGTCCGGGTGAGATTCCCGCTGATTGGATAAGCATGGAAGCACCCTCGAAAGTGGATGCGAACTCGAAGGCGACGGTGAGGGTGACTGTGAGCGTGCCAGCGGATGCGAAAGGCAGGTATGAGGCAGGCATCAACCTGAACATGGACGACCCCTCCGTAGAGCGATGGAATCATGAAGTGCGATTGAGCATAGAAGTGTGGAAACAGCCTACAGAACCGTTCAGAGAAGAATTCACGGTGAAATCCGGTGAGAACGTCAAGATTGTGATCAGCGCTAACCAGTATGGGTACGACAAATACAGTGATGTGGCGGAAGATAATGAGGAGCCGGCTTTCGACGTTACGTTGAAGTTAGCGGCGCTGGAAGGTGGTGTATTAAAGCCAGAAGCTGTAAAAACGGTCAAAACAGAGCATATAAGTCTGGGAGGTGGGTTTTTACCGCCCTGGGAATCGGCGAGCGGGGGAATGTATCACGTGATGAGCACGCAGTACTGCGAGACGTACGAAGTGAAGAACGCAA
>JAODGR010000018.1:0-736 GCA_025464275.1 Methanosarcinales archaeon | reverse complement strand
AGAAGGAGGTGAAAAAGAAATGATAAGAGCAAAGAAAATCGGGTTAGTAATTGCAATAGTAGTCGTTGCTGTTGGTGTTTATTCCGGGCTGACGGCACCAGAGCACAGGCATAGTCCTGCACCCGAGTCCACGAAGGTAGAGTTTTCATGTACGGAACTCGATGAAGAAACGAGAACGCAGATAGTATCGGAGGTTTTAGCAGAGATAACGCCTTATAAAGGCGTGAGGTATGATAAAGTGAACATCTCAGCCGTGAAGAACGGTGAAGACCATGACCTCACGGTCATCTGCTTCTCTGATGCGTGTGAATGCCAGGACGTCTATGTTTTCACGTATTACAGTGCAGTAAAGGAGTTGGTTCTGAACGGGCATGTGTTAGACGCGATACCGGCGGCTGAGAGAGCAAAGGCGATCTCAGTCGCACTTCGGAATGAAGAAGCTGCGAATCTGCTGCGGACAAACGGTCTGGAAACCATGGCGCCGAGCGTCAGGAGGGTGCTTCCGGAGACTGCGGAGAAGTTCTACCTGCCAAAGACACTGCTCAGCGTTACGTGGACGAGGTTTGGAGAGAATCCCGTGGTTGTTTCTGTGCTGGTTGACCCGGATGAGGGTAAGGCTGTAAATGTGTGGAGTAATTTGGGGGTAGGAAATAAAGGAGGTGAAAAAAGATGATAAGTGCAAAGAGAACCATTGCGATGGGTTTTATGGTAACATTTTTGTGGTTGCTTGCAGCAG
>JAODGR010000076.1 GCA_025464275.1 Methanosarcinales archaeon | reverse complement strand
GAAGGAGAATATAGTGGTGAATACCGGGTGTTACTCGATATTCTCCCGCCGCTGCGAAGGGTCAGGAGGGGAACAGGAACATAATGAGCAACAGGGCATCTAAAGCTGTGCAAAATGAAATGGGTCGGATGCCACCACCCAGCCCGGGCATCCGACTTTTTATTTTTTCAGGCTTCAACCTTCTTTTGTAAGATGAAGGTTTGAAGGAGTATCCGGTGATGAGTGAAGAGAAGGGGAGAGTAGTGAGGGTTGGCGATGTAGAAGTGAACCTTGAGGAAGTGGTGAGTGGGGGAGGGATGGAAGAGATAGGGGATATCGCTACTATCGCTACTGATATACTCCATGAGATGGGAGAGAAGCGATTGAGACAATGGAAGCCAAAATTGAATATATTTGCAGATGCAACTGATATTGCAGAATGGGACAGCGTGCTTCTGAGCCGGTATTGCCCGGTGTACACGGAGATAAAAAGAAAAAGAGATTATGGATTGGAATCGAGTTTGCGGGAAGCTTGTAGAGGGCTGTCCAGGCAATTAGCCTTTGCGAGAGAGTTGCTCGATCTCTCGATTGAATTATTCGGACGGGATAAGGAGATAGAGATTGGACACTCTATCACGTATCCGACGTTGAATATATCCATGTTAACGGGCTTTTACACAAAGAATCTGGGAGATATGGATAGAGCACTCTCTTATGCGGAATCACAGCTCTCAAAGTTGCTTAGCTCTGATTCCCCCGGCGTGGCAGAAACAGAAGAGAAGACACTGCATGCCGGCGCTCTTATCCTTCTTGCAATGGAGATATCAGAAGCTATAAAGATGTGCTGCTTTGATTTCTACAATGCGGGCAAGCAACCTGCAACTGAGTATTCAGATTTCCCCAAGGTCGAGACTGAGGTTGGGATAGGTGCGGTTGATACAACCAAGCCGGTTATAGTCTTCTTAGGCAATAATTTCATGCCTGCGTGGTTCGCTATTGAGTATATAAGAAGAGCGGGCTTGGAGGATACAGTGGAGGTCTGTGGTGCGGGAGCAGTGGGGCATGACATACCGAGATTTTACAAAAGGGGTAAGGTCCTCACGTCGGCAACGAAGATAAGGAAGGTCTTCAGAACGGGCATACCGGATGTGGTCGTGGTCAGTGACTCGTGTTTCGAGTTTGATCTGTTAGCGGAGGCGAAGAGAGTGGATGCGAAGGTGATAGCATGCGGAAATAAAGCTGGTAGTGGGTTAGAAGACAGGTCTGATGATTCTGTGGAAGTGGAAGAGATAATCAAAGAGATGATGGAGAATGACTTACCGGGCATAAAACTGACCAATCTGGAGAAGGCGGGTGAGCTTGCGGTTAAATTGGCGCAGGAGATAAAGAGGAGGGGGAAAAGAAAAAAGAGCTATCTACTTTCGGAGGATGAGATAAAGGAAGAATCATCGCGGTGCAAATCGTGTGATACCTGTTCTGGAGTATGTCCGAGCAGGTTGGCGCTGAGCAGAGCGATGAAGGGGGGTGTGAAGACACTCGCCGATGCTTACGATGGGTGTATATTCTGTGGTGAATGTGAAAGAGCGTGTCCTGAAGGGATTCCAGTCATGGATTTGATCATAAGTGCCGCCTCTGCCACAGGTAAACTGCGGGAAGAGAGGTATCTCATGCGTGCTGGCAGGGGACCTATGTCAGAGCTGGAGTGGAGGGACCTCACTTTTGGGATTATACTCGGAGGAAACGGACCAGGAATGGTTAACATTATAGGATGCGGGAATTATCCGGGTTCGGAGCGTGAAGTAGCGGATATAGCGAGATATTTCCTGGAGAGGAACGCGCTTGTCACCGTTTCTGGTTGTGTAGCCGCCGATGTGGCGAGATATTTCGATGCAGAAGAGAGGAAATTTTTATTTGAGCAATACATCGCAGCAGGTGTGCTGAAGGGGCTGGTGAATTTTGGCGGATGTACAGCTATTTCGCACGTCACCTCGGCTGTATATCGAGGTGCACTGGTGGGGAGTGGATACGTGCCAAAAGCAAACTGGACGCAGATTGCTGATTATCTCTATGCGAGGTTGCCCGTGGTGGTGATATTGTGGGGTGCGGCAGCGGAGGAGATGTATGCCGTGGCATCGGGGCTCGTAAGGTCTGGCATACCAGTTGTGGTTGGACCTTCGGGCTTCAAGTTCAAGAGATATTTTATGGGTGATAAATACGATAGGAGCAAGTGGTGGATGTATGACGGCGTCACGGGTGAGAAGAAGGAAGTAGAGCCATGCCCGGTGCATATGCTCGTGCCGGTGGAGACGAAGGAGGAAGCGATAGCGATGTGCGCTAAACTGCTACACCGACCACTTGCGTTGCGAGATCCGAGGCTGGCGAGTTTGGAAGCGGCGAACGAAGCGCATAAGGATTTCTTCGGTGAATATCCGGATGACTGGTATCTCTATGTGCGGTCAGAGCATGAGCTACACGTGATGCGGCGGATGGAGCTGCTACGTAAACTGGAGCAGGAGCACGGGTGGGAGATAGAAGGTATGAGAATAAAGAGAGCGAGGCACAGGTCCGGGGAGCTGATGGATATGGCTGAGTATAACAGGCGATATGGGATACAGCTGGGCAGGTATTCGACGCTTGTGCCGCGATTGATAGTCAATCGTCACCTTCCCGAGATCGGCTCAGCACCACAGTGAGAAGAGAAAATCGAAAACTATTTATAGACATCGCCGTATAATATGTGATGTTACTAACAGATGGAGATGGAAGGGGAGATTGATGAGCGCAGATGAACTGATGAGGGACTGGCGGGTCATTGCAGTGGTAGCGAGCGTTGTGATTCTGATTAGAGCTGCTATAAGCATTGACACATCGATAACTATCTGGGAGAGTATAGGCTCAGGTGTGCTCCTCATCCTGCTTGGCTGGTTTATCTTTACGTACCTCTATTCCGTGTCCGTAAAGGAGACGAGCTGGCTAATCTCCAACAAGATGGCTCAGGGGCTTGCAATCAGTGCTTTCGCACTGAATATCTATGTCCTTATCTGCTGTGGAACGCGATGGCATCAATTAGCGGTGAGTGGCCCCGGGCTTTTTGTACCTCGTGAGTTCCTCCTCTGGGACCTCAGGTATGCCATGCTGGTGCTGGCATACTGTGGCACATTGTGGGCAACGGGATACCTTAGAAAGATGCATGACAATTACCTCCTGGTGACTGAGAAGATGCCGGAGATGCGTAAAGGGGGCGTCTCAGAATCGATCTTCCGTATAATAACCGATGAACGGACGGTAATAGTATTGCTTGGTCTGGTCTTCCTCTGGCGTTCGGTCATCAGTTTCGACAAGCAGATAGTCCTGTGGGAGAGTATGGTCTCAGGAATGGCACTCATCATATGGGGTTGGGTCCTCTTCGGTTACATAAGCTCTCTATCCGTGAGAACCACCCGACCAAGTGTTGCAAAGATATATCAGGGCATTGCTTTCGCTCTATTCGCTGTGAACATGTATATCCTCTTTTATTACGGTATGCGATGGTACACCCTGATATACCTTCCAGAGGTGGAGAAGACGCTCCTACCACTGGATTTTATATTCCGCGATGTGCGTTATTTCATGCTGGCGATCTTCTTCTGCACGGCAATAGTGCTGTCGAAGTATTTAGAGCGAGCATCTGAGGAATGCGAATACCTGATTAAGAAAGGTGAAGAGACGTATAAGGAATAAACTACTAACTACTAGCTACTAACTACCAGCCTAAAAACACCTGTTTTGCTCAATGAGTGGCTGTGCATATCCAGTGCCTCTGGTGCGCTTTTTTAGTGTCACATTCCGAGAAAGATGGATGATAGAAGAGAGTTTGAGCTTGTACTCAGGGTAATCACCGATGAGCGGCTGTTAGTCACAGCAGTGGGCTTTGCTGTTCTATGGCGAGCTTTTGTAAGCTCCGATAAGGAGATAAGCACAGGTGAGTGCCTGCTCTCATGTCTCTCTCTGCTCACAGTAGGCTGGCTTCTGATGGCATATTTGTACTCAAATAGCCGTCAGCCGACGTATTGGCCGGTCTCTGGCAGGATTTATCGCGGTATTGCCATCGCTCTTCTCGTAATCAACATCTATATCGCGATTTACTACGGGTTGAGGGGCTGTGGCTGCCTGCGTGTGGAAGTCTCAGTGCGCCGTGATTTCATCTATCGTGATGCGACCTATGTGCTCTTCATGATGTATTATTGCGCAACCACGGGCATACTCAGATATTTAAAGGAGATGCAGCGGAATTACAGACTGCTAATCAGAGAGGGAGTGAAGAAGGAGGTGATGAAGGGGAGGAGCAGAAGCAGAGGGAGGATGGAAGCGATATTCAGGCTGTTCACACGTGAACGGACGCTGGTGATGATATTATCAGCTGCCATCTTGTGGCGTGCTGCAATAACCATTGATGGATGCGTAACCTTCTGGGAGAGCACATATTCCGGTATCTCACTCGCCATCCTCGGCTGGTTCCTGTTTGGATATCTCTGCGCACTTGCTATAAAATCGAGACGGAAGCACGAGCTGAGGCGGGTCATTCAGGGTGTGGCAATGGGTCTATGTGCAGTGAATATTTATAGTGTGTCCTACTATGCCCTGCGATGGTACGAACTGTTATGCGGATTCATGGAAGAAGAGCCGGTATGTAAGCCCTATGTCCCGCCACCGGCTGATATCCTCCTCCGGGATGTGCTATACGTCCTGATTATTCTCTTCTATTGCACCTTCCTGCTGCTATCAAAGCATTTAGAAACGGCATATCATGATTACGTCATACCTGCCTCTACGGGCGCTCGCTCCGCTCAGCCCCCATAAAATAGGGATACTATATATGCGAACACGCAGAATATGAGAAACAGGATAGCGAGGAATAGCCCGGCATAGAATCCTAAACTCTCCACTTCTACATCCGGGCAGCGCTGCTTTATCGATTCCACCACCCGGGGGTCAGAAGGGGGACTCAAACTCAGCATTAGCCTCGTTGTATATACCGGGCACTGGAAAAAGCATTTCAATGCAATAAAGAATTTACTCCTCATTCTTCCCTCAATTTCTTCTTCTGTATCATAACATATAAATGTTCCGCTTTTTATTCTTGTCGCCTTTAGCCTTTTTAATTTCAAATCCCAATGGCGATGATAGAGATAAAAGGGAGATGTTCTTGAGGTCATGGTGGTGGCGGTGGAGATTAGCGACAGGGAAGGAAATAGCGAGGCTTGAAGGGGAGAAGAAGGATGGACGGATAGAGATGAGGGGTGACTTTGAGATCACCACGCGCCGTGAGTGGTGCAGAATAGGCGTTATCTGCCGGTTCAGTGAGACGGTAAAGTGGTATAGATATAGCCCGTCGCTCGAGATACAATTCAACCCCTACCGGTTATCAATCACCGATAGCCATGGCAATTGTATATTCAGTGAGGAGAGGTCATTCATGGAATTCATCTCGCTCTTCAAAACCGCGTATTTCGGCAGGAGGTATCTTGGTAAGTATACTGCAATCCACAGGTGTATTGACATGCCAATACTGGATTTCATACCGCCCGCTCCCGGGAGATACGAACTCCGCTTTTGCCTGATCGGCGATGAAGTCTTCTCTGAGGTGGGACGTAAAAGGATGACGAGTTTCCAGAGGCTCACGCTTTACGTACGTGAGGGTGTGAAGCCAGTGGAGGGGCTGCCACACAGCAGGGTTGATCTGACCAGTGATTAAGAAATAACCGATAACCTCTAACCTCTCAGTTCAGTCTCTCGCGGGGAAAAAACCGAAAAATATTTATTATACCTTCACTTCTTCATTCCTATGGATTCTGGTATCCGCCTACTCCATCTTATGTCCGGGAACCTCATCACGATGTATTTCTTTTACGAGACATAGATATATGATCCATTAATATTTGATAAGGTAATGAGCATGGAAATAAAAAAGGCACTTGAAGAATTTAAAAGAGAAATTGAAAAATTGTATGGTAAAAGATTAAAGAGGGTCATTCTCTATGGCTCATATGCGAGAGGGGATGCTACTGAAGATTCTGATATAGACTTGCTTATCGTTCTTGAAGGAAATGTTATCCCTGGAGAAGAAATCGATAAGATGATAAATATAATTACAGAGGTGAATCTAAAATACGGAGTATTGTTATCGGTTTATCCTGTTTCAGAGGAAGATTACACTACGGTTAACAGCCCGCTTCTCATAAATGTGAGAAGGGAAGGCATACCTGCATGAAAGAGGTCGAATCCTTAATGGAGAGAGCAGAGAAATACCTGAGAAGTGCTAAAATACTTCTTGAAGAAGGTGATTATGAATCTTCTGTTTCAAGAAGTTATTATGCGATGTTTTATTCGGCACAGGCTGTGCTTCTTACCAAGAATTTATCGTTTTCATCCCATAAAGGCGTAATTTCAGCTTTCGGAGAGCATTTTATAAAAACCGGCATTCTTCCAAAGGAGATGGGAAGAGAACTCAACAGGGCTTTTGAAAAAAGGCAGATAGGAGATTACGAATACACGTTTGTAATATCTAAAAAAGAGGCTGAAGAAATACTTGAAAACGGGAAGAAGTTTGTAGAAAGGATAATCCAGTATCTAAAAGAGAGAAGGGTATTATGAATGCCATATTGGCGATGGATAGTCCATGTAATTGACAGGCAGATTGTTGAAATGTATCCGGACTTGAAAAAATTATTAATAAGAGAAGGAGATATAATTTATTGAGGTGACGGGAAAAATGGCAAATAGGATAAGATTGGTAGAACCAGA
>JAODGR010000034.1 GCA_025464275.1 Methanosarcinales archaeon | reverse complement strand
AGGCTCAAGACGGAGTACAAACTGAAGCCAGCAATAGCAGCTTCACTACCGGTGGCGGTGATACAGAGATTGAGGAGTAACCCGAATATCCGGATAGTAGATGACCTGCCGGTATACACGCTGGATGAGCGTCTCGATTGGGGTGTAGCCCGGATAGAAGCAGATATCATCCATCCGGTGAACCGGGGTCGGGGAGTGAGGGTCGCCATCATGGATACAGGGATAGATTACACACATCCGGATTTAGCAGCCAACTATCGAGGAGGCTATGATTTCGGTGGAGATTATCCCGGTGCGCCGAATGACGCTGACCCGATGGATACCTATGGGCATGGTACCCACTGTGCGGGTGTTGTGGGTGCGATAGCGGGTAATGGGGAGGGGGTGATAGGGGTTGCACCCGAAGTAGACCTCTACGCGGTCAAAGTCTTCCCTGACCGATCCGGTGTGGGTAATTACAGTGACGTCATCGAAGGACTGGAGTGGTGTATCGATACGCACTATGATGATGTGCCTGATAACGATATACAGGTGATATCAATGAGTTTCGGGTCGGATATAAGCGAGGGTGACCCTGGAATCGAGGACTGGATTGATGCAGCATACAATGCCGGGATTCTACTGGTGGCTGCTGCGGGTAACGGAGGTTCGGGGAATGACACAGTAATCTACCCTGCGAGATATAAGAACGTGATTGCAGTTGGAGCAACGGATAAGAATGATGAAATAGCATGGTTCTCAAGTACCGGTCCGTCAATGGAACTGGTGGCACCGGGGGTCAGTATATACTCAACCGTCAGAGGAGGGCGCTACGCGTATATGAGCGGGACCTCCACTTCATGCCCGATGGTGAGTGGAACAGCAGCGCTGATATGGGCTGCCTATCCATGGTACGATAATAACCGGGTGAGGGAGAGACTGGCTAACACTGCCCGTGACCTGGGTGCACCGGGTAGAGATGAGAGGTATGGATATGGACTGGTGGATGCAGGAGAAGCGGGTAGTCCACCAGCAATGCCGGTGGTGGCGAGTATCGAGATAACACCGGATGATGTGCCATCGGAGGATGGCATACAGATAGAGCCTGAACCCGGTGGCAACAGGTCTGTTACTCTCTCCGCTGTGGTGAGAGATGCTGATGGCTGTGATGACGTGACTGAAGTAGTAGCGATGATAGAAGGTCCAGATGTCGTTTCCGATAGCCCGGTCGTGTTATCCATGGTATCCCGTGACGACGCTACCGGTAGGGCTATCTTCACCGGGAGATTCAATATGAGCTTCTATTATCGTAGTGGTGAGTACAGAGTGAACGTAACGGCGGTGGATAAAGAGGGTTTACGTGGCTATAACTCCACTTCAATATTCTATCTGACTGCGATAGGGCTGGCACTCGATACAGATATGGTTACCTTTGGCTCTTTATACCCGGGAGAGGGTTGTGAAGTGGAGGGTGATGATGATATGAGCACCCCGGCATGTCCCACGGTATGGAACATCGGGAATGTGGCAATAGATATAGAGGTGAACGGGACGTCAATGCATGGCGCTGCGGGCGGCAGTAGCGGTAGCGATAGCGGTAGTGGTGGCGGTGGAGTAATTGCAGGTGATGCGTTAGCAGTGCGGATAGGGGATGACGGTGATTACAAGGAGCTGGGGTGCACAAGACTCTTTTATGTGAACATTCCGCCTGATGGTCGAGATGGAGTGTATTTCAGGCTGCTTGTACCCCGGGGTACACCCAGTGGTAATTACACGGGTGGAGTGAGCCTGCGAGCAGTGAAGCACACTTAGCTCAGTCATGCTCAGCGGAGTTCAATTCAAGATAAGGCTTCAGGACTCGTTCTATCTTCATCTGCACCTCCCTGGTGGGAATCATCGCCTCGTTCTCTATCTTCCGCAGGAGTGATTGCTTCTCATTGATCATTCTGGCAAGCTCGTCCTGTCTCAGTCCAGCCTTCTCCCTCGCCTCTTTCACCTTACGCCCGTAATCCTCACCCAGAGCGAGCTCTTCCTCTATAACCCTATCCATGTCCACCTTTATCTGGCGTGATTCCTTCTTCCGTAGTAGCGATAGTGGTAGTGGTAGTGCCATCCTGGAACCGGAACCTCCCTCCCCGGGTTCCATCACCGGAGTGCCATATCGTGCACAGGCTTCACATACCATCAGTTTTGAATTTCCTATCTGGATATACCGGGCATGCCCTTTTATCTCAGTGCCACATATCTCACATTCGGTCATCTCATCCTCCTCATTTATTTATATAGTAATATTGGGAGAAGTAAATATTAGGTGGGAAGATGAAGTCAGGGGGTGTGTCTTATGGCGAGGAGTATTCAAGATTTCTGCAGGACAAGATGAGGCAGCTGGAGGAGGCGAATATCCTGCTGCGGGACAGACTGGAGAAGATAGAGCAGGAGGGCAGGTACTTTCAGGAGATGCGGATTCGGTATGAGCGAGAGATAAAGCGGTTGAGGTCAGAGCTGGAGAAATTACGCACTCCTCCTCTACTGGTAGGAACGGTTGTGAGTGTAATAGATGATAAGTGGGTGGTGGTGAGAAGCACAACGGGACCGCAGTTTGTGGTGACATATACGCAGTATGTGAAGCGTGATGAGGTGGTTCCAGGCGCTCAGGTAGCGCTGAACCAGCAATCGCTGGCGGTGGTAAGTGTGCTTCCATCAGCGAAGGACCCGTTTATATACAGTATGGAGGTAATAGACACTCCAGACGTGGACTATTCGATGATAGGCGGTCTGGACGAGCAGATAGAGGAGATAAGGGAGGTGGTAGAGTTACCATTAACTGCACCGGAGCGATTTGAGCGTGTGGGAGTGGAGCCGCCGAAGGGTGTACTCCTGATAGGCTTGCCCGGTACAGGGAAGACGATGCTGGCAAAGGCGGTTGCGAAGCGGACATCGGCGACCTTCATAAGGGTTGTGGGCTCGGAGCTGGTGCAGAAGTACATAGGAGAGGGTGCCCGTATGGTGCGTGAGCTATTTGCGATGGCGAAGGAGAAGGCGCCTTCTATACTGTTCATTGATGAAATAGATGCAATAGCAGCGAGGCGTGTGGAGGATGGGAGTTCAGGCGAGCGAGAGGTGCAGCGCACACTGATGCAGTTACTGGCTGAGATAGACGGGTTCGACCCGAGGGGCAATGTACGGATAATAGGTGCGACAAACCGTCCTGATATACTTGACCCTGCTTTACTGCGCCCCGGGAGGTTTGACAGGATTATAGAGATACCGATGCCGGACAGGGGAGCGAGGAAGGAGATATTCAGGATACATGTGTCAAATCTGAAGTTGAAGCGGAGTGTGGACCTGGATAAACTGGCTGCACTTACCGAGAATGCCACCGGTGCGGAGATAAAGGCGATAGTAACAGAAGCGGGTATGCTCACGGTGAAGAAGAATAAGAGGGCAGTGGGTATGGAAGAGTTTGAAGAGGCGATAAAGAAGGTGATGGCGCGCCAGCGCCAGCCCAGGAGTTACGAGCCGATGCCGGTGGAGGAGATGGGAGTGATGTTCATGTAGATGTGTTAATGTGTTGATGTGTTGATGGGTGTAGCTTTTTCTTTTTCAGTTATCATTTATCATTAACATTAACCATTATTTAGAGGGTGTAAGGAAGATGGGACTAAGACCAGGTCGCGCTTATACGCGGATATCAGGACCGGCGTATGTGCGCAGGGAATATATGGGTGGAGTACCGGGCAGTAAGATAACGATATTCGATATGGGCAATCCAAGCAGGGATTTCCCGGTCGCTCTATCGCTGGTGACGAAAGAGGCGGTGCAGATAAGGCATAATGCACTGGAGGCTGCGCGTGTATTTGCGAACAGATATCTGGTGAAGAACGTAGGCAGGAATAACTTCTATCTGAAGATACGGGTATTCCCGCATCATGTACTGAGGGAGAACAAAATTGCTTCCGGTGCAGGTGCTGACCGTGTATCAAGCGGGATGCGGCACGCGTTTGGCAAAGCAATAGGTACCGCTGCGCGTGTGAAAGCGGGTCAGAGAGTGATGAGTGTATGGATAGAGGCGCAGAATTTCGAGGCAGCGAAGGAGGCTTTAAGAAGAGCAGGTTATAAGTTCCCCTCACCCACCCGGATAGTGGTGGACAAAGGAGCCGAGCTGGTGGCGGCATAGGCATAGAAAAACCTTCTGCCTTCACTTTCCATGATGCTTAAATCCATACTCCCATTTATTGCAATACTTCTATTCCTCATTGCGCTGGTGCTGGGGAGTCGTCGTCCTCGTCGTCGCCGTCACCGCAGGATTGCTCTTTTATCGCGCTCCGCGGGTGCCCTGGGCTGGCTGTGCTTCGCTGGCTACTGCTATTTCAGTGCCACGGGCTACATTGCCGTTGGTGAGTACTTCGATGCCTCCATGAGCGTGGTATTCCTCCTCTTCGCGGTTGCTCTTGCACTCCTCCTCGTGAGGGCGAGAGGTGAAGAGATTCTGCCACTCTTCAGTGTGAGAGCTACCGGAGTAGGTGTAGGGGCTGTGGGAGTGTCAGAAATGAGCGATGAGCTGGTGAGGGGTATGGTGCCGGATAGATTGAAGGGTGAATTCCGAGCTAATGGTATTCCAGCACCCAGCGGAGTGAGGATGATGAGTGAGCACGAATGGCTGCTATTAACCGATAGCCCGGGGAGGGAGTATATCGTGAGGATAGAGGCACAGCCCGGTAACGGTGATGGTGATGGTGATGATGGTGGTGATGGTATGATGATGATTTACAAGAACCGGAGTATAGTGGATATCCTCTTCGCGGTGACGAAGATAGCGTTCATAGCAGCAGTTCTGTATTTCCCATTCTCGGAGGTCACTGCTATCGGCGATGGACTCATCTACGCCACTGCAAAGATAACCACGTTGATGCTGAACCATCTCAACTGGGGCACAAGCACCTCTGTCTATCTGGTACCGCCATCGTATATTTACACTACCGAGCGCGCATTCCACGAATATGAGCTGTACAAGCCCATAGAGATCATACTTGCATGTACTGCGATACAGAGTATAGTACTATTCAGTGGACTGATATTCGGTGTAGAGTCGTCATTGCGGAGGAAGGTGGAAGCTTTCATGGTCTCGGTACCTGTCATCTATGGGTTGAACATCCTGAGGAACATGTTTGTATGTGAGGCATACTTTGGTGGGTGGTTCGGGTCACCGCCGGAGAGTTTTTATATAGCGCATGGCGTTATTGCACGGATAGGGGTGTTCATCTCGTTGGTTATCATCGCCTATGCGGTATTCGTGATAATCCCGGAGGCGTTAGACCTGGTGGAGGATTTTATCCGTGTTATCTTCCTCTATCTCAGGCGGATACCGCTCTTGCTCTTCAGGTGATACCGATACGCTCTCAATGCGCATGAGAGGGTATCGCATCTCCTCATCGTAGCGTATCCGGGCATGTACTTCCACCTGCCGGTAGAGCACCACCACCTCCACATCCAGCATCTCGCCACTCAACTCGCAATATTTGAATTGATTCTCATTTACACGCTGTTCCAGCTTCTCGCGGTCTATTCTCACCTGCACACGTCTCACCCATGGCTGGAGCGATACACTCCTCTCCATCGCCACTTCCAGTTTGTCCACCGTTTCCATGCTCACGGGCGTGCCCATGAACTGGTGGTAAAGCGCGCCCAGCTTGATACCAGCCTCAAATAATGCCCTATCCCTGTTTGATATCCCGTCAGAATCTACCACAGCTTCCTTCATTCGCGGTTTAATTAAATTATTAAGATTAAGGATAAAGATAAAGAAGAGATAAAGGCATAATTAATTAATCTCATCTGTACTGAGAAGTATTGAGAGAAGAGAGAAGAGATGATAGATGAGCGATGAGCGACGTGATGTGATGTGTGATGTGAAGCGAGGTGAGGTGAGGAGTAGAAATGGCAAGATTCCCGGAGGCGGAGGCGAGATTATTCCGTGTGAAGATATGCATGAACTGTAATGCGAGGAATGCCCTGAGGGCTACGAGATGCCGGAAATGCCACTCGAGAGAGTTGAGATTGAAGTCCAAGCACAGAGGTAAGTGAAATTGTAAGGGCAGGGCAGGGTAGAGCAGGGTAGGGTAGAGTAGGGTAGGTAGAGCAGATAGATGAGAGGAGGTAGAGTAATAGCGGTAGCAGGCAAGGGAGGGACGGGTAAGACGGTTATCTCGGCACTGCTGATAAGAGAGCTGATAGAGGAGGAGAGAGCCAGGGATAACGAGGATATATGTGTACTGGCGGTGGATGCGGATGCAGATTCTAACCTCCCGGATGCGCTCGGGATGTCATATGAGAGGAGTGTGGGAGATATAAGGGAGGAGCTGCTGGCGGCGAAGCAGCGTGACCCGATGCTGGATGTGCGAGTGGAGTTTGAGGGTAAGATAGGGGAGATAATAGAGGAGGGCGAGTATTTTGACCTGCTGGTGATGGGTCGTCCGGAGGGACCGGGTTGCTACTGCCCGGTGAATCATATATTAAGGATGATTATAGATACACTGGCGAAGAACTACGACTATACCGTGATAGACTGTGAAGCGGGTCTGGAGCATCTCAGCCGGCGAACAACCAGGGATGTTGACCTGATGATAGTGGTGCTGGATGCCACGATGAAGAGCATAAAGACGGCTGTGCGGCTGAAGGAGATTGCGGGCGAGATAGAAGTGGGTGTACGGCGGATGCTCACCGTGGCGAATAAGATACCCTCTACACCAGCAGTAGCAGCGGTGGCGGCGGAGGAGCGAGTGAGGGAAGAAGCGAGTAGATATGGACTGGAGATAGAAGAGGTTATCCCCTTTGACCCATTGATAGAGGAATACGACCTCAGTGGTAAGCCCGTGATAGATTTACCTGAGAGTGCGCCGTCGGTGTTAGCGGTGAAACGTTTATTAGGGCAGGTTGGGCTGGCTGGTGGTAGATGATAGGAGAGGGTATGTGGGAGGGCTCAGGAATGGTGAAGGGATTAATAGCAATAGTGATGTTTACAATGGCAATTGCAATGCCGCTTTGCACTGTCTCAGTAGCGAGTGGCGAAGTAAGAGAGCTGAACGTACCAGAGGAGGTATTGCAGGGGAGAGAAGTTACCATCAGTGGAGAAGCAGCGCCGTACGAAGCGGTCTGGCTAAGCTCTTCATTCACGCTCTCCTTACCGGTAACGGAGGGAGGCAGATACAGCCGTGAGTTCAATGGTATCTTTTTCCCTGAGGGTGATAAGAGGGTTACAGTTCGCATTGATAAGATAAAGGATATGAAGATAGAGATATCCGGGATTGAACTTGTCTGTGATGAGAATAACGTGAGCGTTATCAAGAGGATATGGGGTATACCGATAACAGTGATGAAGATGCCGTCAGTGATAAACGAAGGAGTGGGCACACTCTCCTTATCTCTGCCAGTGGAGGTTCAGGTTCCAGGTGTTCCTGAACCGATGCCAATGGACCTTGAGGGCGAGCACGATGTAAAGATTTCGGGTAACGCGGAGGATGATACAGCAGTGGTGAGACTCAGGTTTACAATGGCTCTAAAAGTTACAGCAGATTCCACTGGCGCGTTTCATGAGGCGCTGAGCACAGAGGGCGTCCCAACCGGTGAATTTATCATCGCTGCGGACGGAATAGAGAAGAGACTTCGTATCGTGTCTGCTCTTACTCCCACCACACCCTCACCCACACCCACACCTTCACCCGCACCCACCTCCACACCTGCACCAACGCTTACACCTACACCAGCACCTACACTTACACCCGTGCTAACTCCGCCGCCGCCGCCACCACCCGCATCAGTGCCGGTGCCGTTTCCGGTTCCAAGTCCGAGTTCGATGCCGGCATCCACTCCTGCACCTGCACCTGCACCTCCCACACCCGACACAAGCCCGGCAGTGTCGCCATCGCCACCGGGAGCTGCTGCTACTGCTTCACCACGGTTATCAGTTCATGGTTTCCACTTCGCTATCCTTGGACTGCTTCTCGCCGCTGCAGGTGTTATACTGTCGGGATTATGGACTCGGAGGCGTGGTTAGCGTGGTGCGAGATGCGAGATACGAGATACATAACTGTTTTGCTTTTTTTGTTATGATTATGATTTATGAAACATTCTTAAATATGATTGTGAGGTGAGTTATAAGAGGGGGAAAGGATAGATGGAGAGACCGAGGAGTTTTCCGGTGTGCTGCTATTGCGGCGCCTGTGCTGCGTTCATACCGGATTTTGAGAAGTACCGTGAGGAGGAAGTGGTATGGGATAAAGGTTGCGGTGGTTCGGCATCAACGGGTTTCTGCTTCAGTTTCTGCCCGCGCACATTCGCAGCCTGCCGGCTGTGTGAGGAGGAGTGTCCGAGGAAGGACTATGGTGTGTGTGATTTCAGTCCGAACACGTCATCGCCGGAGGAGCGGATTCTGGCATATTATGAGGATATAGTGATAGCGAGGGCAAGGGATGTGAGTTTGCGAGTGGGACCCAACAGTGGTGCCATAACGGCGATGCTATGTGGAGCACTGGATGAGGGCTTCATAGATGCTGCGGTTATCGCCACGCGAACTGAGGACTGGCGAGCCGAGCCCTTTGTTGCCACCACACCGGCGGAAGTGGTGCGTGGTGTGGGGCCGAAATATACCGCCTGCCCTTCTGTTAAGGGCTTGTGGGAAGCGATAGACCGTGGTTATGAGAATATCGCGATGGTCGGTACAGGCTGCAACATAGAGGCAGTGAGACGGCTCCAGGCACTGCATATGCCTGCACTGGAGCTTGACCGGGTGAAGGTTCTGATCGGGCTATTCTGCACCGAAGCGTTCTGGCATCGTGACCTCGTCCGGTTTCTCGCCGCGCGGGATATAGATATCAGGGCTGTAGAGAAGTTCTATGTTATGGGAGGTAACTTCATAGTGGAGACAGTGGATTCGGATTTCAGTATCCCTACGAGGGAGCTGGCTGCCTGTGTGCGTGATACGTGCCACCTATGCGAGGATTTCACAGCTCAGCTTGCAGATATCTCCGCAGGCTCTTCTGGCTCGCCTGAAGGCTGGACATCGCTGATTATCCGTACGGGTGGAGGGAGAGAGCTGGTGGAAGTTGCAACTGCCGCCGGTGCGATAGAGACGAAACCGATGGACGAAGCGGGGATAGAGAAGATGAAGCGGCTTGCATTCAGGAAGAAGATGATGAATTACGGTAATATAATGGACCAGATAGGCATCTGTGCTGCCTGCCTGACGAATCCGTATTCTTTTACGTTGCAGTCCATGCAGTGACCGGGCTAAGATAAGCTAAGATAAGCTAAGATAGGATAAGAGGTGATTGAGATGGGAGATATATATGCAAATGCGAGGTCTACCACGGGTACGTCCGTGAGGAGACGAGACGTGAACGCACTGAGCGGGATGTGTCCGATATGCGTGAAGGAGTGTACAGTGCTATGCGAGATAGGAAAGAGTGCATTCAGGGGTAGAGAGGTATTGTATCCAGAGCCGGAGCAATTCGGGTGGAGCACTGCCGCATCAAACAAGGATTACGGGCTCGACTGGTCGCATTTCAATATCCTCTCGCGGCTGCGTGGTGCGGCGGGTATAGAACCCAGTCCGGATGTGGCTCTGTTCCCGAATGTGGATATAGAGACGAAGATAGGGGGTATCCCGCTGAAGCTGCCACTGGCTATCGGCGCGTTTGGGTCCACCGATGTAGGGCGGAACAACTGGGATGCACTGGCTATCGGCGCTGCACTCGCGGGGATAATAATAATCATTGGAGAGAACGTGTGTGGAGTGGATAGTGAATCGGTATTCAGCGATGGTAAAGTGAGGGAATCGCCGGAGATGGAGCGGCGTGTTAAGCTGTTCAAGGAGTACTGGGACGGTAAATACGGTGATGTCGCGGTGCAGACGAACGTAGAGGACCAGCGATTTGGTGTGGATGAGTATGTAATCTCGAATCTGGAGGTGAACATAGTGGAGCGTAAATGGGGTCAGGGAGCGAAGGCGATAGGAGGTGAGATACGAGTATCCTCACTGGAGCGTGCACTGGAACTGAAGCGGAGGGGTTATGTGGTGCAGCCGGACCCAGAGGACGTGGCGGTTCAGGAGGCGTTCAAGGACGGGCTGTTCAAGACGTTTGAGCGTCACAGTCGTGTGGGCTTCCCGGAGGAGCGTAGTTTTGTGGAGGATGTTGAATGGCTACGGAGTGTGGGTGCGAGGCACGTGACGATAAAAACGGGTGCTTATCGCCCGGTGGATGTGGCATGGACGATGAAAGTCGCTTCTGAGGCGAAGGTAGATTACATAACGTTTGATGGTGCAGGCGGTGGTACGGGAATGAGTCCTGTACCGATGATGAACGAGATGAGCACCCCAACGGTTTATTTAGAGGCGCAGGTACTCAGGTGTGCGCGGATACTGGAGCGTGCGGGGAGGTACGTACCTGATATAAGCATGGCAGGTGGGTTCATAAACGAGACGCAGATGTTCAAGGCGATTGCGCTCAGCAATTTCGATGGTAACAATGGCAGAGGTCCATTCGTCAAGACGATTACAATGGCAAGGTCGCCATTGACCGCAGCGATGAAGTCGCTATATTTCACCGAGCTCGCCGAGAAGAACCGATTGCCACGTGATTTCGCGAATAAGTACGGTAACCGCCCGGAGCAGTTCTTCATTGCGGGAGAGGAGCTGAGGACGAGATATGGTGATAAGATAGGTAAGGAGATACCGTGGTCGGCGGTTGGTGTATACACGTATCTGAGTGAGCGGCTGGGGCTGGGGTTGAAGCAGATGCTTGCGGGTACGCGGAAGTTCAGGCTGGACCTGATAGACCGTAGCGATATAGCGGCATTGAGCAGACTTGCATCTGAAGTCACAGGCATACCGATGCTGCATGAGCTGGAGGCGGACATGTTCGAGGAGATACTGCTGTCATAGTGTTTGAGAGGTTTTTTTATTTTTTTTTATTTTTTTCCGTTTCTTCTTTCACGGCTCTTTTTCATCAGCACTGGCAGTGTTAGCAATTAGCTTAGCTGTTAGCAGCGGTGTTGAGTATCATTACCAGGTCACCGGCATCTGCAGGTATAGTGTTCGTATTGAGGTCGTAACGCCAGTCGGGAGGTGACTCAATTGCAGCTGCAGCTGCTGCCTGCATCAATGCTATATCCTCAGGGTCCGCAGCTGTACCGTTGTTATTGAGGTCGCATCTCAGCCACAGAGTGAGATTGAGGTTGAGATTGAGGTTCGGAGTAGCAGAGCCAGGTTCAGTGAGATTGAGAGCAATCAGTGATGTATTATCCCAGAATCCGGGTTTGGATGCGCTCAGGTAGTATGTACCCGGTGGTAAGAGTAGGGGATTATGGAAGGAGTAATATCCACTGCTATTGGTGGTTACCGACTCGATGATGGTTGTTCCGTTCTGTGAGAGGTTAACAGTGGCATCAGGCAGTCCCGCGAGGGTGTTATATGCGGGCATGACCCTACCCTGCAGCTGGAGCGAGCAATCCGCGGGAGCGAATGCGAGGTCGGAGGAGATGACCAGCGCATCCAGTTTAGTACCGTCCTCTCGCTGCTTTATCTT
>JAODGR010000004.1:5832-8070 GCA_025464275.1 Methanosarcinales archaeon | reverse complement strand
TTATTGCTCAGTTCTTCTATTAATTCGTTCAAATCCACCTCTTCTCTCTTGCTCTCCCTGTGCATGATCACCCTTGAATACTGAAGCAGGTCATTCAGCAGCATCTGCATCTTATTCGCTCCCTCGACCACGAATTGGAGGTTCTCACGTGAATCTGGATCTACCTTATCACCCACAGAATGGAGCAGCAGATTGCTGAAGGTGAACATCTTCCTTGTGGACTCACGCAGATGGTGTGAAGTGACATAAAAGAGCTCTTGCAATTCCTTATTCCTCCGCTCAAGCTCCTTTATCAGCGCCGCTCGCTCATCTTCCGCTTCCGCACGTCCCTCACCAATTAGCCCAACGGTGCACGCCACGGCTACAAAGACTACCGACCTCAATATCCCCCATCCAACAAAAGCACCCGACACCGTGAAATAGGTCACCATAATGTGAACCAGGCTGAGGAAAGTGGCAACATAAATCGCTTTCCTGTAATACCACATGCCTGTCAATATGATGGGTAAATAGAACAGATGTGTATAAACAGTTTCTATACCGTAAGAGGCGCTGATAAGCGATAGAATGACACATACAAGGACTAAGAGAAGCAAAATTTCTAATCTCCTCATTCTTATCTTGCTCATCTCCCCTCTCCCATCTCACCTCTCTCCCACCGGCATCGTGAACCAGAAAGTAGAACCTTCTCCGGGTCTGGATACCACTCCTATCTCACCACCATGCCGCTCCACGATTCGTTTACATACCGCGAGCCCTACTCCCGTACCTTTATCATCGGCATGGAGCCGCTGGAACATCCCGAATATCCTTGCATGATGCTCCTCAGGGATGCCAATACCGTTATCCTGAACCTCAATCCGTGCCATGCCACCTTCCACTCTGCCACGAATTATAATCACCGGGGGCACACCCTCACGATGATACTTCAGTCCGTTCGCTATCAGGTTCTGTAACAGCTGGTGCACCTGAGAAGGGTCGGCATAGACGTCAGGCAGTGGCTCCTCTATCTCTATTCTCCCACCACTCTCTTCAAGAGGAATCGCCAGCTCCACCTCCTTCAAATCCTCTATCACCTCCTTCAGGTTCACTCGCTCCGGTGGCTTCGCCCTCGTCTGCACACGAGAATAGGTGAGCAGCGCATCAATCAACTGCTGCATTCGCGTGGCACCTTCAATCATGAACTCAAAATTCTCCTGCTCGTCTTCATCCAGCCGCCCTGCAAGTGACTCTTTCAACAGCTCGCCGAACATCGCCACTTTTCGCACCGGCGCCTTCAAATCATGCGATACGACATAAACGAAATCCTGTAACTCCTGATTCGACCGTTCAAGCTTTCTTGTTAGCTCCTCCAGTTGCTTGCGTGCATTCTCCGCTTCTTTCCTCGCCGCATCAAGGTCCTCCGCTATATTCAGCGTTGCCAGCTGCATAGCCCTCAACTCCTTCGATTGCTTCTCTAATCGCCTGTTCGCTTCCTGAAGTTCCCTGTTCCGCTCTGCCAGCTCCGCTGTGCGTTCCTGTACACGCATCTCCAGCTCGTCATGCGCTTTCTGGAGTGCATTCTTAGCTCGTCTCAGCTCCTCTGCCTGCGCTCCCACTCTTGCAATCACATGCACTATTTGAAACAACAAACACGAGTAATTCCAGACCTTATCCTCATCTACCACCCGCATCCTCTTCGCTTCCTTTACCAGCACTTCCGGGTCTATCTTTATCTCCTCAGCTACTCGCCTGATATCGGCTAATTGCGCATCTGAGAATCTCCGTGGTATGAACTGCCCGGCGAACATCGTCCCTTTATGCTCGCCATTGATGACAATCGGCGCGACGAAATGACCACCATGCACGAAGCAATAGTGGATTTGTGGCTCTTTCGCTGCAAGTGCACTCTGGCTCATCGCCATGAAGGATTGAAAGCAGCGGCGTCTGCCTTCCTCCGTCGACTGTATCAGTGAACAGAACCCGGTGGGGTTGCTGAACTGTGTTAAAGGCTCTCCTTCCGGCGAGAAGATGACAGAAGAAGTGCCAACGGTATTTGCAAAGCTGTCCTGGATCAATTGCAGTTCCTTAAGGTCTACAAGTTCCTCCAGATTCGATTTCTTGCTCATTTCATTTAGCACCTCTTCACCTTCTTCCTTACCTCCTATTCAGGATATGCCGCATACGGAAATCCAGTCGCCGACTTCTCCATACCGGTGACCATCGACTTGAATATCGAGAATGGCATGCCCAATCCCA
>JAODGR010000004.1:0-5727 GCA_025464275.1 Methanosarcinales archaeon | reverse complement strand
GCTCCTAATGTCTCATATCGCCCCACATCATCACTGCCGAAGAGCGCGAACTGCATATTACCGCTATCTTTGCATGCATAGACCAGTCCACTGGTGAAGTCAGCGGGTGATGCCGGTTCGGGCATCAAATCGGTGTATTTACGCCTGCCACGCAGCGGCTCTCGCTCATACTGGTCAACGAGCCCGAGCGCAATCGCAGCTGCAGGACAGCCCACATTCTCACTCGTTATTACTACCACCTCGCCCTTCGTAGCGGCAATCCTCACCGCTTCGCACCATGGAACGCCCTGATACTCCTCGATGGTCCTCGTGCCCTCCGGTACTTCTCCTCCTCTTGGTATTAACTTCACCCCTACGGGTGGAATCACTTCCTCATCCCCAAATGCATCCACAAATCTACTGCTCGCTTCCTTAAAACTCATCTCACTATTCATTTTCATCCCTTCTTCTCACCCCTACAAAATCCTCAAACAACGTTACGTTTCGCTCTATTGCCCCGACATAGCAATCTCTAATGCGCTCAAATATCTCGTTCGCAGTCTCTTCATCATAAATATGGGTGCTCTTATTCCTGTCCTCAAGCATGTCAAGCAAGATTTCGCCATCAACCAGGAACCCTCTTCTCGCGGCTTCTTTGATGCATGACCGTGGTCCAGCGCAGTAGAGACCTTCGTACTCCAATATAACTTTAATCGCCTTCCAAAGAAGCTCAAATGTGAATTCAAAGCGCTGTATTGTGCCATCTCTATCCAGGTCATCCACAGCCTCTTCTACCGCCCCTTTGAGTCGTAAAAATGCTCTTTTCAGTTTTCCCACCGCATAACCCATCTCAGCGCTGTTCATATACAACCCTCCCGGTTTTCAATATAAGCATCTTGAATTCCGGCTCTACATTGTCAAGATTGACTAAATCAACGGTAAAGATACCCAGCCGGGCATCCAGGGCTTCCTTCAATTCCCGTTCGCTTCTATGCGTCATCTTAACGCCCTCCACTGCAATATCAAAGTCTGAATACCGCCTGCTCCTGCCCATTGCGCGTGAACCAAACAGATAGATCCGTTTCGGGTGTAAATACGCCGTGATGGTATTTACAATCTCGTCAATGATACTCTCTTGACTCTCTTCTTTCCCGGTTTTCAATATCTCTCCCATTTTCTCTCCTCCTTTACTCACCCCTTATCTTTAATATCCATATCATCGGCGAACTTCAAGTCGTATCGCGGCTCCTCGCCCAGCCGTTCACAGAGCTCATTCACCTCCCTCTTCAACTCTATCATCCTCAATTCACGATTCACCGCCAGACGATTGAACCGTTCAAGCTCCTCCACATACTGATTCATTCTCTCTTCTGCTCTCTTCCTCTCGGTGATGTCCACGAGTTGAATCTCCCACGCCGGTCTGCCCTCGTATTCTATTGCCCGGTTACGCACGAGCACGTATATCGGCTCGTGATTCTTATTCCACATCCGTAGCTCGTAATCCGGGAGCTCTTCACCCGCCGCTCTTCTACTCAGGTTCCTTATCACAGTCTCTCGAACATCGGGCGGGAAGAGCGCTTCGAGAAAGTTGAAAGCCTCAGACTGCATCTCCTCCCGCGAATAGCCAAACAGTCTCTCCGTCGTAAGATTCGCATATCTCACCCTCCCATCCTGTAAGATACCATAACACACCACCGAGTTCTCTATCAATAACCGATATCGCTCCTCTGATTTCTTTAACTCCTCCTCCAGCCGCTTACGTTCCGCGAGCTCCTGCGCCTGCTGTAAATTCTGCAATCCGAGGAGAGAGAGGTCCTCCGCGATAATTCGCATGAGCTCCACCAGCTTCTCGAATCTGGGACGTGGCATCGAGATCAGCTTCTTCGAGGCTGATACAAGCTCATCTTCATCTGCTCCTATCTCATGTGCATACTGACGCACCCTGCCTTCATCAAGCGGGGCAGTCAATACCTGACCGATAGCCCACGTGGCGATATGCTGCCCGCCGATGATGATGGGCACCGCGCCATCGAGTATTTCATGGAAATTCTGACACGATGCTATTACTGGCACACCTCTCGCCACTCTTCTCGCCAATCGCGAATCAGACCGCATGCAATTCACTCTGCCTCGCTCCGTGGAGCGGAGGATGGAGCAGAACTGACTGAAATTGCTCGCCTCTGTTATCGGCTCACCGGTGCTGGAGAAGATGAGTGAAGCTACACCATGGCAGGATGCGAATGCATCCTGCAATTCCTGCAGCAGTGTGATATCTATTATATCAGTGAGTCTCAGCCCGCTGAGCTCGATAGAAGGCTGGGTCAGTGCAAGAAGTTGATTCTCGTCCGGCAGTTTCTGCTCCTCCATCCTCCATTCTCACCCCCTCTCCCCCCTCTCACTTTGGTATGAGCAAGACCACCGAGGAGGTATTATGAAAACCGCTGAATTGACCCGGTTCCATACATATCTCACCGTATGTCCCACCACCAAGCACGGGGATACCGGTGCTCCCGGAGACCGATTTGAACCGGTTCGCACTTCCAGCGCACCCATTACCGAGAATAAAGCCGCGACATGCACAGTCGAAGATGAGAGCACCTGCAATCTCTCCCTCTCCCCCTCCCCCTCCTTCACCATTGAGATTCTGGATGGCTATCCGGGCTGCATCCTGTGCTGATTCAATCTGATTCTGATACCCATGCCCGCGCGCACTCTCCATTATTCTGAATGTAGCTCCTTCTGGAATGGTGCAGCCGAAATTCAAGGAGCCATCTTCGTTCCTGCTCAGGGGTAACCGGATCTTATACCGCCCCGTTCTGGTGGGTAAACCGAGTTCAAAGCGCAGCAGATACATATCCATATCACCCCCGGGTTGAGTGGTGGTGGTGTCTATCCCCGCTCCGCGTGCTGCTTCTGCAGTCTGCTCTTTCCATACGTCCCACGCCGGTCTGCCTTCTATCTCATACAATACGCAGCCCTCTGCACGGGTTATACGCAAGGGCGGGCTAACAGGTACATGAACATGCTCCAGGTCGGCGAAAAGAGGTCTCTTTGTCGCCGATGCTAACATACACACACTGAGTGCATCGCTGGCAACCATGTCATCGGAGAAGAGCGCAGTCGCCCTGAACTTCAGGTCGTCTCCCGCTGCACCGCCCACAAGCATCACATTCCTCCCGAATATCTGATTGAATACCGAGGATGTGAGGAGTGTAATCTCTTCACCAACCCCAGCCAGTCCATCAAGGTGCATAATGGCACTGAGATAGGGATACCCATCGAAGTGCGGAAATTCGTTCGCTATCGTCCTCACCGCGAGCTCCGGGTCTGCTCTCACACCCTCCACCATGGCAGTGAAGAACTTTATCTCCTCCGAGGAGAGCAGCCCCACAGCTATACCACCCTTCTCCACCCTCCTCTCTGTGAACTCACCAGCGGTGGAGCACCCCACCAGAGGTGCACCGTTCGTCTCCCGCCTCACCACCTCTATGACCTCCTGATAATCGTATCTGCTGGAGCAATAGACAATCGCAAGGTCCACAGCCCCGTTATGAGAGAAATCTATATCATCAATACCAATACCACTACATGCGCATGCACGCCTCTCCAGATTATCCTTCGCCTGTCTCACTGCCTCCTCCGCCGTTTCCACACTCCTCTCCCCCTTACTCAGTCCCGTTGCCAGAATGGTAACCATTTTGTAACTCCACACTCCGCAATTGCAATCCAATTAAAATAGCTTGAGAGTGAAGCTTTTAAAAGCTGAGATTTCTGTAATTTTTCTTCCATATATCAGCAATTTATTTTGATCAACTCCTATAATTATCTTCAGCACTTGAGTCACATCCCTGCAGGTAAACCAGTGGTAAAGCAGATGAGAGGAGTGGAAGCGGTATTGTTTGACCTGGATGGTGTGTTGATAGACTCTTTTGAGAGCTGGTATCAGGCATTTAATGCGATGCTTAGGCGATACAGGGGTGAAGAGCTGAGCAGAGATGAATTCAGAGCAAGATGCTGGGGTCCTGACCTTAGAGATAACCTGAGGGAGTGGCATCTGGATGAAGAAGCGGGGAGGTATTGCATAGCTGAGCAGCTGGAGCTGGTAGAGCTTATAAAATTGTTCCCCGGTGCAAGGGAGGTTTTAACTCACATAAGGGACAGATACAGGGCTAAAATTAAGGTTGGACTGGTAACGAACACCCCGAGGAGGAATGTAGCCAGGATATTGGAACACTTCCAGCTCGCTCACCTCTTTGATGTGGTCATTACCGGCGATGACGTCCACAGAGGCAAGCCAGACGCGGAGATGGTGATAGAAGCATGCACCAGGCTGAATGTGAAGCCTGAGAATGCAATACTCGTGGGAGATACTGAGAGTGACTTCTGGGCAGGCAAATCAGCCGGGTGTGCTGTTATAGCCGTGGGAACGCGGATACCAGGTGAGCTGGAGCAGGAGCTGGAGATGCATATAGAGAACCTCTATGAGTTGATAGATATCCTAAACGACCTAAACGATGCTTGTAATCCATATTTTAGCCGCTCAGGCACCTGAGGGGAGAGAATATGGCAATCCCTCCCTGCTACCGTATTCACGAATACAACAGGAAGCCAGCAGATTCCCTGTTCGGGCACACTCGGATATACTCCTCTTATGAAGCAGTCCGTAGAGGAATCCAGCTGCAAAAGCATCTCCTGCACCTGTCGTATCCACCACATCGGTGGGATATGCCCCTATCAGATGTGTTTCACCGGCTCCACTCGCTACGTAACAACCTCGCTCGCCGAGTGTCACACATACGATGGATGCACCTGCATCAAGCAGCATGGATGCACCCAGCTCATAATCATCAGTGCGTAGAAGCGATTCCAGTTCACCAGCACTGAGGAAGACCACCTCACTCCGCTCTATAATAGTGCTCAAATCACTGAGCTCGTACCTGGAGCAGAGCATTCCCGGACTGAAGCTGAGTTTCGGCTTGGGTTTCGATTTCGAGTACGAGTACGATTCCAGATGCTTCGCTACCTCGCATAGCATCTCCAGCTGCGCACGGCTCACGAACGAGCTCATGTGTACGAATCTGGCTCTTGATACAAATTCCATATCTATATCCGTGATACTAAATTCGTCATTCACACCGGGATAGATATAAAGCGTTCTCTCACCTCTGGAATCTATAAACCCTATTGCCGCGCCGGTAGAGCCCTCAATTCTCTTTATCCTGGTATCCACACCCTCCCGCCTGAACGCCTCGAGAATCGCTTCACCCTCCTTATCTCTACCAACCACGCCGACGAAGCCGGTATCAACACCAAGCCGCGCCAGAGCCACGACTGTGTTGGCAGCAGAGCCACCCGGCGATTTGGTTATGGCTGTGATACCAACCTCCTCACCCGCTACTGCTATTCGCTCCACCACGTACAGGATATCATAATTCAGGGCACCGATGCCAACCACAACCACATCCCTGTCCCTGCATTTATCTCTGTTATCACTCCTGACCATCATCGGAGAGGTTCAGCGCCATATAATCCTCTCACCACCCTCACCACCCCCACCACCCTCTTCCGCCTCCTTCGATTCTCTCGACCTGTAATATAGATACAGAATGATTAACATCAGTACGATTATAGCGGCAATCACCACAATTATGAGTACCGATCTGGATAGACCACTGAAGAAAGGGAATATGGGAGTGGGTGTTAACCGTGACAGTGCGGGAGTGGGAGATGTAACGGGTAGTGATGTGG
>JAODGR010000054.1:9124-13083 GCA_025464275.1 Methanosarcinales archaeon | reverse complement strand
TCACCGTGCCATATGCGCCTGTTACCACTTTCACACCCGCGGTGGACAGCACCTGAAAGGCATTGGGACCGATGTTTCCAGAGATGAGTACATCCACTCCCCTGTTCACTATTGCCTGTGCTGCCTGAATCCCTGCTCCGCCCGGTGCGGCAATGGCTTCGTTTGGCATGGCTTCAAAAGCCATCGTATCAGAATCCACGAATACGAAGTACTGGCACCTCCCGAACCTCGGGTCTACCTGTGCATTCAGGTCTCCACCCGTTGCAGTGACGCATATCTTCATATCTCCTTCACCTTCTCCCCTTCGCTTCCGATTTCATCAAAAATGAATATATATTCATGAATATATAAAGGTTCACTCCTTCTCCCCCTTCTCCTCTCCCTCCACGAATGTCCGCACATTCTCCACTATCCGCTCAAATGCCTCACGCACCTTCGAGTCCTTCTGCAGTACAAAAGGTGTGCCCTTATCTCCCGCTTCCACCAGCCCCGGGTCGATGGGCACCCTGCCAATGAAAGGCACTCCCAGCTCTATCGCTGACCTCTCACCACCACCATATTTGAAGATGTTTATCTCCCTGCCGCAATAGGGGCATACAAACCCGCTCATGTTCTCTATTATCCCTATCACCGGTATCCGCAGCACCTTTGAGAAGTTCACCGCCTTCCTTGAGTCCAGCAATGCCAGGTCCTGAGGCGTCGTAACAATTACCGAGCCATCCACGTGTTTTATCAACTGTGCAACACTCAACGGCTCATCTCCGGTGCCCGGTGGGAGGTCAACGACCAGATAGTCTAACTCGCCCCACTCCACATCGGAGAGGAATTGCCTTATCGCATTCATCTTCATCGGTCCCCGCCATATAATTGCAGAATCCCTGTCGGGCAGCAGGAAGCCTATGGACATCGCTTTCAGTCGTGGAGTGACAATGATAGGTTTTATCTTGCCCTCACTCTCTGAGACCTCCGGTCGCTTATCCTCTATCCCCAGTATCTTCGGTATATCAGGTCCATGGATATCGGCATCCATCAACCCCACATCCAAACCCCTCATTCCGAGTGCAAAAGCAAGATTCGCCGCCACTGTCGTCTTCCCTACTCCTCCTTTACCGCTCATCACCATTATCTTGTGCTTTACCCTGCTCATCGCCGCCTGTACCGCCTTCTCCTGCTCCTCTATCGCCTTTTTACCTCTTCCTTCTGCCATTATCTCATTACCCCCTATTCATCACTACTGTTCAACCTCAACCCTCATCAAAGAACCTCGAGCCGCCTTTGACCCACCCACGGGTCCTGTCCACGATTGCATAATGCCCGCCCTCTATCCTTATAGCTTTACCCTCAACCAGTGCACGCGCTATTTTACGATACGCCTCTGTGATGATACGGTGGAAGGTGGGCTGGGAGATGCCCATCAACTCCGCAGCTCTCGCCTGATCGAGCTGCAGGAGGTGCTTCAATCTTATACTCTCCAGTTCCTCCAGCTTCAATACCTCCTCTCCTCCACTGTACGGTGCTGTACAGCCTCGACCTCGACCCGGACCCGCACCTCCACCTCGAGGTTCAAAGTATAGGAAACTGGGCTGGAAGCCAATGCATCGCCTCCTTCTTGGTCCTCGCATCTATCCTTCTCTTTCTCTATAACTGTATCCATAAAAGAGGAGGGTGTATGAATATATATTTATTTACATCTGCATCTGTATCTGTGTGTGTCCCGCGGCTGAGACCTGAGAAGAGAGAAAGAGAAGTAAAAAGGAAGGATATAATATAAGAATAAAATAAAAAGATAGGAGAACAGTTCTTTTGCTCTTTTCTTACTCCATCACCTTCTTAAGCTCCGGGATTATCCTGGGGTAGCCCACAGCCATTATGTGACAGCCAGCAGCCGGTGTATCTTTAAGATGCTCCAGGAATCCGGTGAAGAATTCTATGTTCACCCTGTCCACCTCCTCCTTTCGCTTCTCCTTGTCCTTTATCGACTTCGTCTCTTTCATCTGCTGTAGATAGTCCGGTGGCACGTCCACACCCGCCACATATTTATCGAAGAAATCCGCCTGTGCATATGTCTTAGCCGGGAATATCCCCACCAGAATAGGGACGTCAACCTTACCCAGCTCTTTAAAGAACCTGTCCAGGACTTCTGTATAGTACACCACCTGGGTCTGTATGAATTCCGCACCCACCTTTATCTTACGCTTCACCTTCGCTATCTCCGCCTTCAGGACCGCAGCACCGGGCGCCGCGGCTGCACCCACATGCAACTTCGGCGGGTTGTGTATCTCATTCCCGTGAAGGTCCTTACCCTCGTCCACCACCTTTCTTATCAGTGCAATCAGCGTTGTGGAATCCAGGTCATAAACAGGCTTTGCATCCGGCGTGTCACCGAGCGAGACATGGTCACCGGTGAGTGCGAGGATGTTCTTCAGCCCCAGGACACCCGCACCAAGTATGTCAGAGAGGAGTGCGTTGCGATTGCGGTCCGCGCATCTGAGCTGGTAGATGCATTCCATACCAGTCTCCGCCTGGATTTTATACGACGCCGCCAGGCTACTCACATAGGCAAAACTCTGTGGGTTGTCCGTGACGTTACATGCGGTGACGAGCCCCAGCAGTTCTCTCGCAGCTTTTATCGGCTCTTCCACATCGCCCGCTTTCTCAGGCTCTAATTCACCCGTGAAGACATATTTACCCTCTTTCAGCTCCTTCATCAGCTGGCTATATACTTCATCACCCATCTCCTTCTTCACCTCCTCTCCTTTTACTCCTCCTCCTCATACTTCGGTCCCCCGAGCAGGGTCAGATACGAAGGGAGTGAGGAGAGTATTGCACTCACCGGCTTCACCGGCTCCTCGATCGTGAACATGCGGGGGCGCTTCGCTTTGCTCCATGCATGAGGCTCTCTCATCTCCATAAATTTATCCAGCTCCCCCATCTTCTCCAGTCGCTCATAGATCTTCACCCATGCACAGTCCTTCTCAGGGTCCACTTCACACTTACCATCCTCTCGCACACCGCCACAGGGTCCATTCATCAGCCCCTTCCCGCAGGCGGTGAGTGGGCAGATGCCCGCGGTCTTGCCCAGCTCGCATTGCCCGCATGCCTGACATGTCTCCTTGTATTTCCTCGGTCCACCACCCATCAACCCTAAGGGGTCATTGGCTGGCACTATCGGTATCGTAACGCCCATCCTGTTCTCTATGTATTCACCCACCACCTGCACGCCATCCCCGCAGCTCATCATCAGCACGGCATCGGCAGCCTTAATGGCATCTCGCTTCTTCTCCAGGAACTTCGAGCTCATCTCCACCTCACACGCTGATACACCCAGAGGCAGGATGACCTCAGTGGTCTCCTTCCCCTCTTTCCTCAGCCTCTCCGCCATCTCCCTCACCGCTTTCTTATCACCGGTATGGTAGAAAGTAGCACAACCGCCACAACCAACAATGACTACCTTCCGTTTACCATTAAGATAACCCAGAATCTCCTCTATCGGCTTCTGCTCCTGTGCAATCATCTTTTTACCTCAGATGTTATTTCATGTTCAACAGGCATATAAAATTTTCTATTTTATTCTGTGTTTCTGGTTCATCTTCTATATTTCATCCCTGCCCCGCCTCCTCGAGGGTGAAAGGGGAGATGTAATCGCCAAACTCCGCCCTCGCCTGGATTAACCTCTCCTTCTGCTCCTCGAGTATGATGAAGAGCAGCTCTGGCGTATCTGCCACTTCTGTACGATAGAACTTCTCCACCCTCTCTATCTTCGCCAGGTTCTCAGGCACTCGCACCATGAACTGTCTGGCATAAGCCCCTTCATGGTACTCCTTACCGTGTACCATGAGGAAGAGTCTCCTGAGGTCTTCGTATCTCGGTATCAGTCCGGTGGGTGTTTTTATCGCATCAACTTCGTTATGCGTCCGCAGTTCCATCCATTTCAGCCATACAGCCTTGTCATTCCGGTC
>JAODGR010000054.1:0-8995 GCA_025464275.1 Methanosarcinales archaeon | reverse complement strand
CCGCGTATCTCCACACCCTCTGGATTGTCTATCTCCGGGTCAACATTGGACAGCCGGCACAGGTCAATGGTGAATCGTGCATTTGGGTGTGAATGGGGTATCTCCTTACCCTCGGGGTCTTTAGTCCCGAAGAGCCATTCACCGGCGTAATTTACTCCTCTCTGCGGTGGCTCATCCATGCGGTCATTCCCTGACCAGTAGGGCATCCCATCCTCCGTGACGAGGATATTTGAGAATATCACCTCACCAGGTGTGTGCAGGGCTTCCCAGATTATGGGGTCGTCCCTGGAGTTCACACCCTGGATAATCCCAAATATGCCATGCTCCGGATTGACCGCACGGACTACACCACCTTTTATACGCAGATATGCGATATCATCACCGACAATCGTCTCACCGGTCAGCATGGAGGTGGAGGTCTTACCACAGAGAGAAGGGAATGCACCGGTGAAATAGGTTACACGCCCACCGGGACCATGGACGCCCATGATAAACATGTGCTCAGTGAGCCATCCCTCCTTCGAGGCATGATTGATGGCAAGGCGCATCGCCAGCTTCTTCAATCCTATCGTATTACCTCCGTACTGCGTGTTCACACTGTATACCGTATCTGCCTCGAGGTCTATGTAGACCCTCCGCTGGTCGATCTTCCTCGAGTTGAACCGCTCGTCCAGCTCACCTGCGGAATGCACGAACTTGAAGAACCGTGCGGAGTCTGAGCGTAGGCGTAGAAATTCATCATAACCCTGCCGATAGAGTAGACATTCAGAATGTGCGACATAACATGAATCGGTGAGTTGAACGGCTGGTATTGAGAACTGTGAATTAAGCGGTCCCAGGGAGAAGAAGAGCACGTACATCCGGTGTCCACGCATGATACCGCGCATGAGCTCATGAATCTCATTCAGCCCCTCCTCCCTGTCCATCGCATTTATACCCGGACCCAGGTCGAGATCAGGTGGTAGCAAGAACCGGGTATTCTTCTTATCGCGCGCCTGGTCATAATAGCCATCGAAATGGACCGTGTGCCCCTCAATGGCAAGCTCCTTCTCCTCACCACTCCTTATCGCTTCACTCCGGATAAACTCCTTGTCTTCCTCTGTACCTGTGCAGACAAATACATCATCCGGGGTGCATAGCTCTATATACCGGGCAACAAAGCGAATGAGCTCAGGATTGGGTATCCTCCTCAATCTCCGGTAGACCTCTCTATCCGTATCCGTGCACGCATCCAGCGCCCTTCTCAATAGCGATAACTCCTCCTCCGGCATATCTCCCTTACCTCTCTCCATCTCCATCTACATCTCCATCCTGTACACCATATATTAATGGCGGCGGGATCAATTAATAAATATTTCAGTTTCTATTTTTACAAATGCCAGCTTCAAACCCCAAAAATAGATGAATGTCAAATCACATCACAGGGACTTGAAAGCAAAAGGTGCAACTAACATGAATATAATGGCAAAAGAGACGATGATAGCGGTGATGATGGCGATGGTCTTCGAAACCAGCTCCTTCTTCCTCTCCTCCTTTATCCCTATCCTCAGAATGGGACTCAGCGCCTCCCTGAATACATAATATCCATCCAGGGGATACATTGGCAGGGAGTTGAATAACCCCACATAGAAATTTATCCAGCCTATCCAGAACAGTATATCCGCAATTGAGAAGATGCTACCGCCGAAGATGGATGCTACACCCACAGGCGTGTATAGATGCGATAGCATTGGATTGAAGGTACTGAAACCACCCATGCTGAGTGGCAGCACAGGCAGGGTCATCAATAACAGCACTCCAACAGGAGATAGGGAGAGGAGCATATGGGGGATACTCCGCAGATAATCCAGGTACTCCCTCGTTGGAAATGCCAGTACAGTCATGCCCAGTGCGTGATTGGCAACGCCAACGCCCAGGTAGCCACGGCTCGCATAATATGGTGACCGGTCTAACTTAACCCTGAATACCCCGCCCCCCTTCATCCACACTTCTATCTCCTCGCCGGGTACTGTATCGTTCATGAATGAGAAGAAATCCTCGTAGCTCCTTATACTCCTGTTATTCATCCTTATTATGGTCATACCTTCCTTGATGCCCGCTTTCGCTGCCGGCTTACCCCTCTCCACCATCACCACCGTTACACCTTCATACGCGCCACCGCGCACCGCTATCTCCCTCTCATTGCCATCTCTATCAAGGATGGTGAGCGATACGCCTTTCTTCAGCCTGCTATTCAATGCTTCTAAACTCGGTGCCCCGCCACCATCCATCCCAATGATGAAGGAATGGGGTTCTATCCCGTATTCCGCTGCCGGGCTGTCATTGGCTACCCCATAGACATAAAGCACACTCTCGCTGAGAGGCTGAACGGAGTAGAGGATGGTGAAGAAGAGGGCGAGCGCAAGGAGAGCAACGACGAAGTTGCCCATCACTCCCGCGGATAGGATACGTGCCCTCTCACGTGGAGATGCTACCTTCTCCCTCTTATCCTCCGTGACTGCGCCCTTTGACTTCGATATCCCGAAGAGCTGCTCGGTATCCGGCTCTGTGAATGCTCCTATCGGGACTATCATGAACAGGAGTCCCATTGATTTCACCCTTATCCGCTCCACAACGCTCAATATCCCGTGCGATAGCTCGTGCACTATCATCGCAACTACAAAGCCTATCCATGCACACATGGGTATGAAGGAGTTCAATCCAGGTATAAGCAGCCAGTTCCTCGGCTCGTTCAGCTCCGTTGGCTCTGGCTTGACCACGAAGGTCGTGAATGCGCCATGGAGCACGAGGATGACCATGAATAACATTGATATGAGCATTAAGCATGTTCCGATATTGGCATACGCTCGCCAGAACCGCCTTCGGGTACTCAGCCTCTTCAGTAACTCCTCTCCCCTGACCGTTCTTATCAAGAGGACGGGACCGTATGTAGAGATGTTATAGCGCTTCAGGATACCATACCGGTCGAGAAGAGTTACAATAACCCAGTAGGCGAGAAATAGATAAAGTAGGAATATTAAACTGTGGGAATCCATTATATTATTTCACTTCACTTCAACATCTCCATCGCCTCTGATGCTGTGAGTCCTTCGTGCACTATCTTACTTATTGCAATGGTCATCTTCGTGGGGTTCTCGTGCTGGAAGACGTTTCTCCCTATTGATACCCCGGATGCACCGGCAGAGATGGCGTCTTCCACCATCTTCAGCACTTCTGCATCTGTGCTCATCTTTGGTCCACCAGCTATGATCACAGGTACCGGGCAGCTGCGTATCACCTCTCTGAAGGAATCGGGGTCACCGGTATAGTTTGTCTTGACGATGTCAGCACCGAGCTCCGCGCCCACACGTGCTACATGCATCACCATCTCGGGGTCATGCTCGCTCTCCACCTTCTTACCCCTGGGATACATCATCGCTAAGAGGGGCATGCCCCACTCCTCACATACCATGGAGGTCTCACCAAGCTCCTGGAGCATCTCCGGCTCACTCTCCGCACCCACATTCACGTGCATCGAGACCCCGTCCGCGCCCAGCCTGATCGCCTCTTCCACCGTCGCCACCATGACCTTGGTCAGGGGGTCGGGACCCAGGGATGTGCTTGCGGAGAGGTGTATCACGAGCCCGATATCCTTCCCGTAGCCCCGATGCCCGGCAATCACGATGCCCTTATGGAGGAGTACGGCATTCGCTCCTCCTTCCGCGACCGCGTTCACCGCCTGTCTCATGTCCGTCAAGCCGTATATCGGACCCGAGGTTACACCATGGTCCATCGGCACGATGACACTCCTGCCGCTGCTCCTGTCCACTATCCTCTCCATCCTTATCCGCTTCCCTATACTCATCCTCTCCATTCGCTCCTTCAGGGTTGTCATTTCTTCCCTCTCCTCTTTCCTCTCTCCTATTCCCTTTATCCTTTATCTTCTCATACTTTAACTTTTATCCTCCTCCCCCTTCTCCTCCTACACCAGCCTCAGGGTCTCCAGATTCATCGGTGCTGTCGTCTCTATATTAAATTTCTTGTGCATCCCGCTCGCCAGAGCCATGCACTTGCTATTCTCACCATGCATGCATATCACCTTTGAGGGCAGAGGTCGGATCTTCCGCACATATTCAAAGAGCTGGTTACGGTCTGAATGTCCAGAAAAGCCGTCTATCGTCCTTATATCCATTCTTATCTTTATGTTCTTTATCTTCCCATCGTCTGAGAGCTGAATCTCATTCCAGCCCTTCTGTATCCTCCGCCCGAGTGTACCTTCAGCCTGATAACCCACGAATATGAGTGTGTTCTTCTCATCGGCTGCAAGCCCCTTCAGATATTCCAGAACAGGTCCACCATTGAGCATGCCAGAAGTAGCGAGTATAATGGATGGCTCCTTCTCCTCTATCACCTCCCTGCGCTTATCTGCATCATCCACCTGCGCGAAGATATCGGAGAGGAAGGGGTTATCACCCAGGAATATAGAGTTCTTCAGATTCTTGTTCAGATATTCGGGATATGCGGTATGTACAGATGTCGCCTCCCAGATCATGCCATCCAGATACACTGGCACATCCAGCTGCATACCCTCAAGCGCGATCATCACTTCCTGAGAACGCCCGACCGCGAATGCCGGGATTATCACCTTGCCACCCCTCCTTATCGTCCGCTCTATCTCCTCCTTCAGGTTCTTCTCCGCTTCTGACCTGGATGGCTGTAGATCGTTCACACCACCGTATGTGGATTCGATGACCAGAGTATCCACCTTCGGAAAGGCATTGAATGCCGGGTCAAAGAGGAAAGTGCGTTCATACTTTATGTCCCCGGTGAATGCAATGTTATGGTTATTCCCCACGTGGAAATAAGCAATTGCCGAGCCCAGTATGTGCCCGGCATTGTAAAATGTCAGCTTCACATCGGGTGAGATATCGGTCACCTCTCCGTACTTCAGTGGTATGGTATGGCGTATAGCATCCCTTATCATAGCCGATTTGTACGGTACCTTCTTGCCCTCACGCGCTGAGACCTCTATGTAATCGAGGAGCAGGAGAGCCATGAGGTCACGCGTTGGCTGGGTGGTGTATATCGGACCATCAAAGCCGTAGAGGAAGAGGAGAGGCACGAGACCTGAATGGTCGAGATGTGCATGTGTGATCACCACCGCATCCAGATTGCTGATCGGGGAGACCTCAGGTACATATAAATAGGGCATGCCCTCCGAGCCCACACTCACACCACAGTCAATTAAGACCCGTGTCTCCGGTGTGGAGAGCAGGAATGCATTCCTCCCCACCTCTCTACATCCGCCCAGTGTGGTCACTCGCACCCATTCGTCCCCTATCATCTTATCCCTGTATATCCGCCTGCCCACCTTCTTCATGAACTCCCGTCTGAAATCGCTCTCATCCCTTAAATACCGCCTTATGCTCTTTATTATCGATGATTCTATCGGTGGTGCCCTGATTACACTCGGTCGCCACCCTATGATCTTCGCCACTTCCCTGAGTGTGGCGCCATGAGTGCCTATCACCAGTCCCGGCTTATTTGCTTCTATTATCACCTCAGCTTTGTCCATATCGAAATATACATCCTTTATCCCGCCCTCCTCCGGGATTATCTCATGTATCACCTTCAATGCTCTCTCCGGCTCCATGAGGATGTTGCTGCTCGGTCTTACCGATATCCGCTTCTTCAATTCCTTCGCCAGTGTGCGTACCAGAGTAGCATCATCTGCGAACCGCTGGGTATCTTCTGTATAGAGCACCAGCTCTGGACCCTCAAACTCCACGCTACTTATGCGCACATCGTCAGGTAATAACTCTATTATCCGCTGCTTTAATTCAGAAAGCCGCTCTTCTACTGACATTTATTCAGCCCTATACCTGTATCCCTATATCTATACCCCTTCCTTCCCCTTCGCTTCTACATTCACACCCACGGGCATCAAGAAGATACCGGGAGAAAGAAGAGAGAGAGGCAGGGAGGAGAGACTGAGATTGAAATCAGTTGAAAGTAGCCCTTATGCTTTTTATCTTATCCTCACTCACTTCCTCATACTTATCCTTCGTTATCGCTACCGCCTCGATCTCTTCTCCCGATGCACTGTCCCTCTTCATCGCGGAGTGGAGCGATTGTACCGCCAGTGCTATCCCTTCATCGATGGACATATCTCGAGAATACCTGTCTTCAAGCACACCGTATGCAATGGGTGAGCCTGAGCCAGTGGCAGCAATGTCCCTCTCCGCTGTATTGCCCCCAAAAGGGTCGATGGAGTATATGTGTGCACCCTTCCTGTCTATACCGCCCACAAGTAGCTGCACGATGTAGGGATATATCCTCTGAGCGCTCAATACATTGGATAGGAGAGTCGTTATTCCCCGCACGGTGATTGGCTCCTGCCGCCTTATCCTGTATAACTTCGCCTCCACTGATATTATGCGCACCAGAGCCTGTGCATCTCCTACCACACCCGCTGTGGTTATCCCTATCCTGTCATCCACCTGATATATCTTCTTCGCCGCCTTGGATGCGATGAAAGAGCCCATCGTCGCCCTCTTCTCACTCGCCAGTACCACACCGCCATCGCAGATCAGCCCTACGGTGGTCGTCCCTCTCTTTATCATATCCTGTATCTGCAGCTGCAGCTCTGTCTTCATGGGTTATATTCCTCCGTGTGTGGTCGTCAGCTTCAGATGCTTCACGCCCTTCAGACTCATTATGTTCTCGGCTAATTCCTTTATCCGCTTCGCATCCCCCTTCATCACTATCACCTCAAAGCAGTTCTCTTCGTCCAGATGAATGTGTGTAGATGTTTTTATCATATCAATGTAATGATGCTGTACTTCTGTTAGCCGGTCACCCAGACCCCTCTGGCTGTGGTCGTAAAGGTAGGTTATGGTACCTATCTCATCTCCTGACTCTCGCTCCATCCACTCATACTCCACGATGTAAGCCCTGATCGCATCCCTTATCCCTTCCGACCGCGACGAATATCCCCTCCCTCTTATTATCGCATCGAACTTATCCAGCAGATTGGAGGGTAGAGACACACCTATCCGGGTCAGCTCTTTACTTTCTTCCATTCTTATCCCCCATCAGTTCCAGTATACGCTTTATTATTCCTTCTGCTTTGCATAAACCACTTGAGTTATACTTCTTTATGCGAATCACGCGCGATTTAAATCCTCGCTTCCTGAGTTCCTCCTCCAATTCAGATTCATCAAAGGCTTGATCATAACCTATTGCTATTATATCTGGTTTAATACTATATAAAGGTTCATACATATCCCTTTCACTTCCCAGCATCGCCCTGTCAACCACACGCAAAGCGGAGACCATCTCCAGCCTCTGCTGCTCCGGTATAATCGGCACCCTCTTCCTCCTCTTGACATTTACATCCCTGCCAACGATGACATAGAGCTCATCACCCAGCTTCTTCGCCTCCTCGAGGTAGAGCAGGTGTCCCGGATGGAGTATATCGAACGTCCCGGTTGCTAAAACTCGTACCATGTGGTTCTCATCCCCTCTCATCTCCGCTGCTCGTTACCATATTATAAGTTAAAGATAAAACACCCCTCTGTCTTTATCTCCTCTTCACCGGGTAGAGAGCCAAATTTCGCACCCAGTAATAAATCACCCAGCTCATAATTTAACACCCTCCCTATGCCCACGATTGAAGTGGTTGGTCTTGGATTCACGTCCACCACGAACGCTCTCCCATCTCCCTCCCGGAGTACAAAATCTATCCCGACGTAGCCTTCGCAGCCCAATACCGCCACCACCTGTTTGCTCCTCGCAAATATCTCTCGCTCACGCTCAGCGTCCATGTGATATGGAACCAGCCCTCCGGTATACCGGATTCTTCCGCTCTGTTCCACCTGTATGAACTGCTTGTTCACGGTAAGTGGCAATATTCCAGAAGGACCTGCCACTACACTACTGCTTATGGCTTCACCTCCTATATACTCCACAGTAATAGGCTCAGACTCAGAGCCGGACCCAGAGCCATCGAGATGGTATCCCGGTGGTTTATCTCTTATGAAGACACCCTCGGAAGCACACCCGTATCTTGGCTTGGTTACACATCTCCTGGCTGTAGCTGTCTCCCTGATGATTCCAGGCACCGGAATACCCGCTTCACTCAGTATCTCAGTGGTTCGTAGCTTATCGGCGCAAATCCGGACACAGTGAGAAGAGCAGCCGAGGTTGACCGTGTTCGACTCCACGAGTTCTGTGAGATGGGTGAGTAGCTCGTCCGGAGCAATGACAATTCCAGCATCACACTCCTTCGATAGTTCAGCCACCGCAGCTTCGAAGTCACTCACTCCGATGGGTGATATGACTTCATTACCCGCTCTCTCAAAGCTCTGTTTCAGCGTGGTGAGCATCGCTCGACCCTCTCTCAGCAGGGTTGACCATCCTTCGCTCTCCGGATTCGCTGTTCCCACCGCGTACTCTGCGACCATTATCTTCATTTCAGCCCTTCATAGCGAGTGTCTTTCCATGTTCAAGTAGCTTTGCCAGTGCAAGCAGGATATTCATGAAATAGTCATTATGCAGTCTCCGCCCTAAATCCTTCTCCCAGTTACTCCTGATACTCTCGAACCTCTTCCTTGTCTCTTCTGAGATACCGCTGATACTGGACTGAAATTCTGCCCCCGATACCGGTGCTGACACCGGCATTCTGGTCTCTATCGCGGGCTCCAGTCTCTTCTCCTTCTTCTCTACCCCCGCTCTCGCTCTCGCTCTCGCTTCCGCTTCCTCTTTCTCGCTCTTCCGTGTGGATGCAATGGCATTCAGTGCTCTTGCCAGTGTGGAGAACTTTATTGGCTTCTCCCTCTGCCTGTTCTCCTCCTCCAGTATCTCCTCCGGTGTCATCGTCTCCTCTTCCACAGCCTTCCAGTATTTACGTATCCAGTAGGGGACTCTGCTCTTCTCCTCTTCTCCAATCTCAGCAGCGGGCGCCTTCTTCTTCTCCTCCGCCTCTGCACCCCTGTGCAGTTCAGAGGCGCGGAAG
>JAODGR010000062.1:9645-18018 GCA_025464275.1 Methanosarcinales archaeon | reverse complement strand
GGCGAAGATGCCCAGTCCGCTCATCTTGCTTCGTTTTGGTCCCGTAAGCGAGATTATCCCGGGTGGATTATTCGCCTCTATGACGACCGCACCGTGACCACCGTCGTCAAATACCTCTTTAAATCCTATTCGCCCCTCTGATAGCTTATTAACGTAATAACCGAGCTTATCGCGGTCAAGCATACGCGTATGGTGCTCGAATACACCCACTACGCGAGTGCCCTTCAGCGAGAACGCGATTGTGTGTGCATTACCAGCGTTTATACATATCCGATCAGTGTGTTTGCGGACACGCTCGTCTTCAAGCGAGCCCAGTACCGCTGCGGGTCCCGTATCCATCGTTAGTATGTGCCCGTCGTACCATTGCTTCACCGATTGCCATACCGAGCGCATACGGCTGAGATACTCAGGCACGGCATCATCCAGGTATGCAAACGATTCAAGCTCGCTTCCCACCCTGGGCTCAATCAGCCGCCGGAATCTGTTCTCACGGTCACTTACGCCAGAAGGTGCTACACCGTGGTCCTGAACAGCAATAGCAATAACATCAAATGATGTGTTCACACCGAATGATGCGAGCATGTGGAGGAGCTCAGGATTGAAGTCTGTAATCCGTATGTGTTTTCCGTTTATGCTCCACACTTCATCCTCACTGATAATCTGTATTCCATGCTCTTTAACAGCACTGAGGTCGTCTCTGATGGTTCTTGCGGCTCTTTCTGTCATGAACACCTTATACTTCCTGCAATGGTTGAGCACGGCGTTGCTGAATGGTCCTCCGCCAATCGTATCGCCATAAATCACCACGTCCTCCCTCGCTCGCCGTACCTCTGCGGCGAAGACCTGCGTAGGCGAAGGCAGGACGAGCTTGTACGCATTCTCAAATCCATGGTCGGCGTTGTACACCATTATGTCCTGCGTGCCTGCTCCTATATCCACTGCGAGTATGTTCATAATTCATGCTTATTCAAGGGGCTCCATTTCCATTCATATATTTACATGCTGCCAGCGATAATAAAATAATAAGGGGTGAAATTATTAGATGAGGCGAGGGAGTTTTTGAGTAAAGATGAAGCCAAAAAAAATCATCTTCATCAAGTTGGGGGGTTCACTGATAACCGATAAGAACGTACCCCATACAATAAACTACCAGCAGCTGAAGGAGATAGTGAAGGAGTTAAAAGAGGTTATACCTGCTGAGGGAGGAGATACCGGGTCTGGACTTAGCCTGAGTCTCCTCATCGGGCATGGCGGTGGCTCCTTCCCTCATCCTGTCGCTAAAACTTTTAGGACCGGAGAAGGGTTCATTCATAATAATAGCATACGCGGCTTCGCATTATGTCAGAACGCAGCATCAACACTGAACAGGATCATAGTAGATTTGATGGTGGACTATGGACTCAATGCTATCTCCATTCAGCCATCAGCATGTTGTATGGCAGCAGATGGTGAGATAGTACGCATCTTCACCGAGCCGATAATGAGCTCTATAAATGCCGGACTCATACCCGTGCTCTTTGGTGACTGCATATTTGATGAGGTAAGAGGCTGTACAGTTATTTCCACCGAGCAGATTCTTAGACACCTCTCTCAATACATACACCCAGCCCGTGTACTATGTTTTGAGCAGGTCGGTGGAGTCTACACCTCAGACCCTCTGCGACACCGAGATGCGAAACTCATCCCGGAGATCAGCACAGGTAATATCAACCAGCTGGAATCGTGCCTTGGCGGGGCGTATTCCGGCATTGATGTGACTGGTGGTATGCGAGCCAAAGTGCACGAACTACTCGAGATTGCAAAGATGGGGATTGAATGTGAGATACTGAGTGGTCAAAAGGGCTACGTGAAGCGGGCATTAATGGGTGAACGCGGACTCGGTACTGTTATACGTTATACACGCTAAGCTGANNTATGGACTGTTGGAACGAGTAACAGGAGTATAGAAGAGTTCTTACGCCTGCTTAGGGTATACGGGATAGAGATAATAGCAGATGTGAGACGATTCCCGACCTCCAGGTACAGCCATTTCAGGCAGGAATCACTGAAAGAGAGCTTGAACCGTTGTGGTATAGAGTATACACAGATCATCGAGCTTGGTGGCTATCGAAAGGGGGGCTACAAGCAATACATGACCTCTGAAGAGTTTAAGAGAGGGCTGCTACAGCTCGAGCAGCTCTGTACTTCAGGGAAAGGGAAGGTGGCAATCATGTGTGCGGAGCGCCTCTTCTTCCGCTGTCACCGCAGGTTCATCGCCGATGCACTCACCGCACGTGGTCATACGGTGATACACATAATAGACGAGCGGAGGAGCTACGAGCACAGGCGTAAAGAGCAGGATGGTAAACAGAAAAGGCTCTATGAGTCAATCAAAGCCAAAGATTGAGCCTGCTAAGCCAGGTCCAGTGCACCCGTTGGGCAGTGGTCAACGCACGCACGGCAGAACTCAGGGGGTCTAAATGCTCGCTTGCACCGCTTCGCATCCACCAGCTTCACTCTGCCATCCTCCACCCTCAGCACCGCATCCTCGCCATATCTGCCACCCTTACCGTATAAAACCTCATCACTCATCAATCTGTTCTCCTCACATACCACCACACAGATCCCACAACCTGTGCACCTGTCGCCATCTATTATCAACCCTGTGAGTTCTTTATCTCCCGATGGCAGGAGAGAATGTAGCTGCTGTAAATTATCATGATATGCCGGCTCCACCAGCAATGGGCAATCTTCTGGCTTCGCTTCCCCTGCAATCAGTCTGGCAGCAAAGCCCATGCATACCGTGCCACACCTCTTACAGTTCGTTCTCGGTAAGAGATTGTACACCTCTATCAGCGATAGGGGCATCTCACTCCCCCCTCCTTGAATACTCTATCAGTCGCTTTGCCCACTTCAGTTTCCTCCTCTTCCTCTCTGTTACCCCCGTATCCTCGAAATCAAACCCTAAAAGCTCTATCCGTATCGCACCAAACTCCTTCGCTATGAATACGCATCGATCACCATCTGTGAACCCACCGAAGTTGAATATCCCAGACTCCGGGATATGCCCCCGAGGTGTTATCGGACCACTCTGTGCAGTGCACATCACATTCGCACCCACCGCAGGCAGTACACCCCTCAACTTCTTTATATTGTCTCCATGTGCATGCACAATGAGTATCGAGCCGAGTCGGTTTGCATATATTATATCCGGGATATAACCATCCAGGTCACTCACAATGACATCAGGCAAAATGGCATTGTGAATGAGGACCGATGTAGCACCGTCTGCAGCGATTATAGCGCGTCCACGCTGATGGTATTCGAGCCCTCTCTCCATTATATCCCGCTCCAGGCATGGTGCATTACCGCATATCATCGCCTCCTTACCACATATCCGCCGTTCCAGTTCCACCTCTACACTCGCGCTATCTATCCCTTTATGCGCGATCAGGTCAGAGGCGATTCGCATCGCTTCCTCATCCCTTGCCCGGTCAAAACCAAAATCAGCCAGTATCTCCTCATATATCGCACGCCAATCGCTGTTCCGCATTGCCACTGCCACCACCACCCTCACCATTGCCATGGCATGGAAGCAAAAGCATACTCATACTAATAGTTATAGTTGATAATAGATAGGGTAATTTAGATAAGAGAGGAGAATGGTAGAAGAGGACAGGGCAGCAGCAAGAGGGACAGAGCAGAATAAGGTGAATGGAGGGTTGAAAGAGAGGGAGAAGATGGTGCATGCCATCCTCGGCTGTGGTCGGATGGGCTATGCCGTAGCGAAAGAACTGAAGAGTCGCGGTGTTAACGTGGTTATCGCGGATATAGATGATAAGAAGGTGGAACTGCTCAAGGAAGAGGATTTCATTGCCTTCACAGGCGATATAAGCGAGCCGGATACGATAAGAGCACTGAAAAACGAAGGTAAGCCGGAAGCGGTGTTCATCATGAGCAGCAATAGCGAGGTGAACAGGAAGGGGGCACGGATTATAAAGGATGAATTGCCCGATACCCAGCTTGTGGTCCGGGCGATTGAGCCAGGGGATAAAGAGGCGTTGAAGGAGCTGGATGTGGATGTCATCCTCTCTATCCCCGACATGGCGGCGAGAGCGGCACTGGAATATCTGGAGAGGGTGAAGTTCAGGAAGAAGGCGAAGGAACTAACACGAATAATAAGCGAGGTGAAGCGCAAGCCGGATGGTAAGTTAGGGATTGTCGTTCATGACAGCCCCGACCCGGATGCAATAGCCTCCGGGCTCGCACTCAAGCAGATAGCAGTGCACAATGGTGTACCAGCAGATATCCTCTATCGGGGGGAGATAGGGCACCATGTGAATCGCGCATTCGTGAACATCCTGGGGATAGAGATGCGGCGGATAGAGGGGGCGGAAGAGCTTGATGAATATCCCAAGATAGCACTGGTTGACGCCTCTCTGCCAGGCGCCAACAATCCGCTGAGCGAGAGGAGTAGAGTGAATATCATCATAAACCACCATATAACAAATGGTAGCAAGGGCAAGGGTAAAGTGGATGCCGAGTTCGTGGATATACAGACAGATAGTGGAGCAACATCAACGATAATGACGAAGTATCTCCGTGAGCTGGATATACCGGTGGACAGAATTCTCGCAACTGCACTGTTGCATGGTATAAGAACAGATACAGGAGGATTTAAGCGGGAGACCCATCCCTCCGATTTCTACGCTGCCGCATTCCTGCATTTGAGAGCTGACAAAGACCTGCTTGACCAGATAGAGACTCCACCCATGTCCACCGAGATGTTGAACGTGGTGGGTGGTGCGATACAGCATAAGAAGATAAAAGGAAGCTATCTGATTACCAGTGTGGGTTCGGTGGCGAATCGTGATGCCATACCGCAGGCGGCGGATTATCTGCTCAATCTGGAAGGTATCTCAACGGTGGTGGTGATCGGGCTATGTGAGGACATGATCTGCGTTTCAGGGCGGAGTAAAGACATAAGAGTGAACATAGGAGATGCTTTTGTACGCGCGTTCGGTGACATAGGCTCAGCAGGTGGGCATGCCACAATGGCAGCCGCGCAATTGCCTCTGGGCATCTTCAAGGGTGTAAAGGACAAGGAGACGATAATGCAACTTGCGGAAGATGCGGTATCAAGGCGCTTCTTATCGGTGATGAAGGAGGAGAAGAGCGAATAGATAGCTCATAGCTCATATCCGCACCATCTGTGCATGCGGCACTCCTTCAATGTACAATACGTTCGCCTCATCGATGAAGGAGTTGGCAATTGCACACCCCACCGCCCTCTCTCCCACAAGATTGACTATCGTTGCCTGCTTCAGGCTTGCAATCATCTCCACCTCAGTTACTGCTTCTCCTTTGTAAAAGGATTCAGAGACATGGAGAAGAAGTTCGCCCTCCTCGAAGCGACGCCCTATCAGCTCCTTATCGCATACGGCAATGAGCACTTCCTCACCCAGGTCGTACCTCTTTACATATATATCCCTTATATCCCTGAGACCCCTGTCTCTTCCTCTCTCCTGGTCACACACAACAATAATAAAGAGGCGAGGGTAAAAGAAAAAACTTGTGATGCTTTTAATTTTTAATACTAATGAAGATAAGATATGGATTATATATTTTTTTATGTGGAGGGCTCTATGACGGGGGCTCGTAGCTTAGGCTGGTTGGAGCGCTCGGCTGATAACCGAGAGGTCCGGAGTTCAAATCTCCGCGGGCCCATCGCTACAAGGGGGTAGGAAAGGAGATGGGTATAGAGACGAGGGAGATAGTAATCTCACCAGATTCCGATGTGACACCGGCGCAGCTGAAGAGCAAGATTCTATCACTGCTGAGTAGCTCGAAGAGCGATATCAGGTTGAAGGAGACATGCTACGGGGCATTGATAGAGGGGGAAGCGGATGAACTGAAACGGATAGTGGATGAGGTGAGGGGGATGGACAGGAACGGGATATACACAAAACCGCGAGGGTTCCCCATCGGAGACCCGCGAATATGCAGAGCAACGAGGCAGGGAGGACCAAGACCGGGGTTCCATCAGCTTGAACTGGAATACTCACTGCTACCAAAGGTAAGGGAAGCGCTGGATAAGCTAAAGAGCTAGAGAGCTAAAGATATGATGGATGAAAGGCAAAGGTTAGGTTAGGTGGATGAAGAGATGTATGTTGGGGAAGCACTGATAGGAGAAGGTCCCGAGGTTGCTCACATCGACCTGATGATCGGAGACAAGTATGGACCCGTGGGCGTGGCATTCACCAATGCTCTCAGCCAGTTATCCGCCGGGCATACACCTGTATTCGCCGTGATAAGACCGAATCTTCCGGTAAAGCCTCCCACATTGATCGTACCGAAGGTGACGGTGCAGAACATGAAGGATGCGGAGAAGATCTTTGGTCCGGCGCAGAGTGCAATAGCGAAGGCGGTAGCGGATTCGGTGGAGGAGGGTGTAATACAGCCAGACAGGGCGGAGGACCTTGTGATAGTCGCGAGTGTATTCGTGCATCCGCATGCACGTGATTTTAACAAGATATACCGGTTCAATTATGGTGCGGCGAAATTGGCGATAAAGAGGGCGATGACCGGATTCCCGGATGTGAAGAAGGTGCTGTACGAGAAGGACAGGTCAAGACATCCCTCCCTTGGTATGAAAGTGACGAAGTTGTGGGATCCACCTTATCTGCAGGTCGCACTGGACATCCCTGACTGGCGGCAGATGGAGCAGGTGGTGAAGACACTGCCAAGGAATGACCACCTGATTATAGAAGCGGGTACACCCCTGATAAAACGATACGGAGTGGACATAGTGGGTAAAATAAAGGAGATAAAACCGGAGACCTTTGTGGTTGCCGATTTGAAGACGCTCGATACCGGCAATCTGGAGGCGAGGATGGTTGCAGACTCCGGCGCTGATGCAGTTGTAATCTCTGGCCTGGCACCTCTTCGCACGATCGAGAAGGCGATAGAAGAAGCGAGGAAGACCGGTATATACTCCAGCATAGACATGCTGAATGTTAGAGACCCTTTAGAGCTGGTGAAAGAGCTGAGCATAGGTGAGCTAATGCCCGATGTGGTGGAACTCCATCGCGCAATAGACGTAGAGGAGCTGGGTGAGCGGCATGCGTGGGGGAATATAGAGGAGATAAAGCGCGTGGGTGGCGGCAAGATACTGGTTGCAGTTGCAGGTGGGATAAGAGAGGATAATGCTCCTGAGGCACTGAAGAGTGGTGCGGATATACTGATTGTGGGTCGTGGCATAACGAATTCAAGGGATGTGGAGGGCACGGCGAGACGATTCCTGCGATTGATGAAGGAGGAGATAGACCAGTACCGGGTGATGACCGACTTCTAATTCTAATGCGAGACGAGAGAATACGGGAGTGATATGCGACTGCTCTTCGTGATGGACCTCCTCAATGGCATGGTAGTACATGCGGAGAGGGGGGAGCGTGCAAAATATCAGCCGATTCATCTCTTCAGTTCGATTGTCCATACCTCGGTACCCAGCCAGGTCATGGAAGAGGTAAGACCCGCTGCGGTTTATATCGCAGACCTGAACAGGCTGATGGGTACCGGCTCCAATATGGAGATACTGCGTGAGTTGAGGGATAGATACAGGGGGGTGTGGATAGCGCTGGACTGCGGCGTCAGGTCCTTAGTGGACATCGAAGATGCCACAGGTATAGCAGACAGCATCATTCTGGGCACAGAGACGGCATCGCTGGCACTGATTCGTGAGGCTGCGGAGAGATGGTCAGCCTCCGCTTCGATAGCCGTGAGCATAGACCTCTTCAATAAGAAGGTGCAGACCTCAGATAGGAGGATGAGGATAGAGCCCCTGGACCTGATAATGGAGTTGAATTCGCATCAAATTCAGGATGTCATCATACTGGAACTGGATAGGGTGGGCACGGGTAGAGGAGTAGACTTCGACTTCCTCGCTCGCTCGGTAGAGCGCTCAGAGCATGATATACTCTGCGGTGGTGGTGTGAGGAGCTGCGAAGACCTCTACAAGATGGAAGATATAGGGGTAAAAGGTGCCCTTCTGGCTACTGCGGTTCATAATGGCACCATTCCAGTCTCTTATCTCCGTCCTCCGTCCATCAAAAATTTCTAACCTTTAACTACTTAAATTAAAATAAAACCAGACCTTTATTTTTTCTTTTAGAAAACCAAAGATAAAATAGAGAATGGAGAAATGGCAGAGGCAGACCTGAAGAGCAGGATTCTTACGCTACTTGAAGAAGACCGCGAGTTCCGAATGAGCGTAGCCGGGCTTGTTGGTCTAAAAGAGATCCTCGAGAGACTGGAGGAGCATGACCGCAAATTTGATGAGATCTTAGCTACACTTAAGGAGCATACCAAAACTCTCAACAAGCACAGCGAGATCCT
>JAODGR010000062.1:0-9440 GCA_025464275.1 Methanosarcinales archaeon | reverse complement strand
CATAGCAGGCGGTTTGAGGAGCACACCGGAATACTCAACAAGCATAGCGAGATCCTCGAGGAGCACACCAGAATCCTTGATGAACATACCAGGAGGTTAAAGGGACTGGACCTGAAGATAGAAGCGCTGGGAGCGAGATGGGGCATTTTCAGCGAACAAGCATTCAGGGAGGGTATGAAAAGCATCGTTGAGCAGTATTTCGGTGGAGGTGTGGAGCGATGGGTTACAGAGGACACAGAGGGGATTGTCTTCGGACACACCTCAAAAGTGGAGGTTGATCTGCTCATAAAAGATGGGGAGCATATCCTCGTCGAGATAAAATCCAGCATACACAAAAGCGATGTTTCACAGTTATTCAAAGAGGGGCTATTATATGAGAAAGAGAAGGGAATAAAGCCTAAATTACTCATCATCTCCCCTTTCGTAGAGCCAGATGCGAAAGAGGAAGCGAAAACATTCAATATCCCCGTGTTCACCCATACCTACCTGTAAGTATGAGTATAAGCATAATGCCAAACATAGAGAGGGCAGGGGGTGTTTCCATCGGAGTTTATGTATGCCATTGCGGTACGAACATCGCAGCTACGGTAGATGTAGAGGAAGTTGCCAGGTTCGCCGCGCATCTACCCGGGGTAGTGGTATCAAGAGATTATGAGTATATGTGCTCAGACCCTGGTCAGGAGTTGATAAAGAATGACATTCGCACCTTGAAATTAGATCGTGTGGTCGTTGCTTCATGCTCACCTCGAATGCATGAACCTACTTTCCGAAGGGCATGTGAAGAAGCGGGTTTGAACGCTTATTGCCTGGAGATGGCGAATATACGGGAGCATTGCAGCTGGGTTCATACCGATAGGGAGAAGGCGACGGCAAAGGCAAAGGCTTTAGTTGCGAGTGCGGTGGCGAAGGCGTCGTTATTACAGCCCCTGGAGCCTATGCGTGCAGATGTGACTCCTTCTGCACTGATAATAGGTGGTGGAATAGCAGGCATACAGGCTGCACTGGAGATCGCCGATGCGGGCTTTAAGGTATATCTGGTAGAGCGAGAACCTACCATAGGCGGGCACATGGCTCAGCTTGATAAGACATTTCCTACACTTGACTGTTCTGCATGCGTGCTCACGCCGAAGATGGTGGATGTCGCCCGGCATGAGAACATCGAACTCATCACATATGCGGAAGTGGAGGGTGTGGAGGGCTATGTAGGCAATTTCAAGGTGTGGATAAGGAAGAAGCCACGTTACGTGGACGAGAAGAAGTGCACGGGCTGCGGAGAGTGTGCAAAGGTATGCCCGGTGAAAGAGGTTATACCGAACGAGTTTGACCTGGGGCTGAGGAAGAGGGGTGCAGTTTACCTCCCGTTCCCGCAGGCTATTCCACTGGTATATACGATAGACAAGATAGAGGGTATCCCACCATGCCGATTGGGCTGCCCGGCGGGTGTGAACGTGCAGGGTTATATCGCACTGATTGCCCAGGAGCGGTACGGAGAAGCGGTGGATTTGATAAGGGAGGATAATCCACTACCCGCTGTTTGCGGTCATGTATGCACACATCCATGCGAATCGGTCTGCAATCGTGCGGCAATTGACGAACCAGTCGCGATAATGGCATTGAAACGATTTGCTACCGAGAATGTCTCGGTGAGTGATATCGAGGGAGAGCCGGAGAGAGGTGAGCGTGAGCTAAAGGAGCATGCACATGCAGAGAGGGTAGCAATCATCGGCTCAGGTCCCGCTGGGCTCACTGCTGGCTATTTCCTTGCGAAAGCGGGGTATAAGGTGCATATATTTGAGAAGTTGCCGGTGCCCGGTGGTATGCTCGCTGCCGGCATACCGCCTTACAGGCTGCCTCGCAGTGTGTTAAAGAAGGATATCGAGTATATCAGACGAGTATGCAATGGAAGACTGGAGATAGAGACGGGGAAGGGTGTGGACAGAGCAACTTTTGAGAGATTGAGGACCGAATATGACGCTATCTGTATCTCTGTGGGTGCAGATATCAGCAGGAAACTTGGCATTGATGGTGAAGAGCTGGAAGGGGTGCTATACGGCGTTGATTTCCTCCGTGAGCTGAACTTCAAGCTGGCTAATGGTAAGATGAACGAGGACGCAGTGGATGTGAAGACAGGAATAGGGATAGGGAGTAAGGTAGCGGTGATAGGCGGTGGTGATGTGGCAGTAGACGCTGCGAGATGCGCCTTGCGGCTGGGTTCGGAGGTGACACTGGTGTACAGGAGAACCCGTGCTGAGATGCCAGCCCGGGAATCTGAAGTGCGAGATATGGAGGATGAGGGTGTACAAATCCTGTTTTTAGCATCGCCGAAGAGGATAATCGGTAACGAGCGAGTGGAAGCGCTGGAATGTCTGCGGATGGAACTGGGCGAGCCTGATGAATCTGGCAGGAGAAGACCAATACCGGTTGAAGGGTCTGAGTTCATCCTGAATGTGGACACGGTGATAGTGGCGATAGGGCAGCAATCTGGATTCGATTTCCTTGAGGGCTCGGGTATAGCCATGGATGCGGGAAGACCCAGGGTGGATCGCTACGGGCGTACGAATATAGATGGCATATTCGCATGCGGTGATGCAGTAACAGGACCAGCAACGGTAATAGAAGCGATAGCAGGAGGCAAGCGAGTTGCCCAGGCTATTGATAGCTATCTGCGGGGCGTGCAGGAGGTGGGAGAAGAGGAGGAGCGAAGGGAGATAAGCGTGGATGAGATAAAGGAGCGACTTAAAGGTGCGATAGTACAAAAAGAGCGTAAAAAGCAGCGAAAGCTGAGGGTGGAGGAGAGAGTACGCAGCTTTGAAGAGGTTGAACTCGGACTTGAGCATGAGGAAGCGATAGAAGAAGCGAACAGATGCCTGAGATGTGGAATCTGTGCGGATTGCAGACTATGTGAGCGGGCATGTGAAGCGGATGCGATAATGCACGATATGAAAGAGGAGCTACTGGAGATAGAAGTGGGAGCGATAATAGTGGCAACGGGTTATGACCTCTTCGACCCCTACCTGGAGCCGAATTATGGGTATCAATACGATGGGGTGATAACCGCCCTTGAATTCGAACGGCTGTGTAACGCCTCGGGTCCCACCGGTGGCAAGATAGAGATAAAGGGGAGGGAGCCGAAGGAGGTGGTGTTCATATCCTGTGTGGGCTCAAGGGAAAATCCACGCTCGGAGATAGAGAAACCGGGTAATGAATACTGCTCCCGTGTATGCTGCATGTATATAGCGAAGCAGGCACATCTGGTGAAGGAGCATATCCCGGATGCGGATGTAACGGTCTTCTATACGGATGTTCGAGCGTTTGGTAAGGGATTTGAGGAATTTTACCAGCGTGTGCGAGATGAGGGTGTGAATTATATAAGGAGAGAACTGACAGACGAGATAAGGGTGGAGAAGGAGAATGGGAGATTGAAAGTGAGCGGGATTTGTGAAGGTCGGTATGTGGAGAAGTATGCAGACCTTGTGGTGCTTGCAACGGGCATTGTACCACGAAACGATGCCCCTGAACTCGCGAAGAGATTGAAGATAACGCAGAGTGGCGATAAATTCTTCATGGAGGCGCATCCGAAGCTGAGACCCGTGGATACTCCTATCGATGGTATATTCATCGCTGGCTGCGCTCAGTCGCCGAAGGACATCCCGGATAGCGTAGCTCAGGCTTCCGCTGCTGCTTCTCGTGTATGCGATATCCTGACGAGCGAGTATGTGGAGGTGGAGCCGATAGTGGTGGAGGTGGAGGAGGAGCGATGTATAGGGTGTGGCGCATGTGAGGCGGTGTGCCCGTTTGGAGCGATAGAGCTGAGGGAAGAGAGTAAGCAGTTAGGGGAGCTTATACTGATAACGAGGAAATCACGCGTGAATCCAGTGCTGTGCAAGGGCTGTGGCGCGTGCATTGCAGAGTGTCCCGTGGGTGCAATGACCCAGAAGCATTTCACATCCCCGCAGATAGAGGTGATGTTGAAGGTTCAGCGCTACTATGATTGATGATGATGAACCCGGAGAGTGTTAGCCAGAGATCATACCAGCAATCCCATCTCGAATGAACTGTATTGCAATGGCAGCTACCAGAATACCCATCACACGACTCAGCACCTCAGAACCTTCTCTGCCCATTATCCTGTATAGCCGCTCTGACTGTCCCAATATAAGCTTTGTAGCAATAATAGCGGAGAATATGGCAAATAAAACGACTAAGGGTCCTTTAGATTGTATTATCACCATAACTGTGGTCAGAGCACCGGGACCGGCGAGTAGAGGTGTCCCTATTGGTACCGCACCTATTCCCCTGCTCGCTTCACCCAATATGTATTTATGCTCGCGCAAGAGGTCAAAAGAGACGAGGAGTAGCAGAATACCCCCCGCAACCATGAAACTGCTCAGGCGTATATTCAGCACATCGAGTACGAACTTGCCAAGGAATGCGAATAAGAGGAGCAGCAGGGTTGCAACCATGACTGCGTGGTTAAGCTCCCTCTTACGGGCTTCCTTCTCCATCGACCTGGTTACCGCGATGAAGATGGGAACATTCCCCGCGGGGTCCATCACCACGAACAGGATGATGAACGCCTTTAGAAGGTCCTGACCATGACTCAGGCTCAGACCCACGCTCATATCCATCATGTTATGTTATTATAACACTTCTTAATTATTAGCGGTGAGCAGTAGATGCAGCGAGAGGAGATATGGACGGAGAAGTATAGACCAAGGAGACTGGATGAAGTGGTGGGGCAGGCACATATAATGCGTAACCTCAAATCGTATGTACGAGAGAGGAATCTGCCACACCTGATCTTCTCAGGACCTGCGGGTGTAGGAAAAACCGCAGCCGCGGTCGCACTGGCACGTGAGCTATTCGGTGAGACATGGTCAGAGAACTTCACGGAGTTGAATGCCTCGGATGAGCGTGGTATAGAAGTGGTGCGCAATACGATAAAGAACTTCGCGCGAACCATGCCGATCGGCGATTCGGGATTCAAAATAATCTTCCTTGATGAGGCTGATGCACTGACAGATGCGGCACAATCGGCATTAAGAAGGACAATGGAGCGATATTCGGGGACATGCAGGTTCATTCTCAGCTGTAATTATTCGTCCAAAATCATAGAGCCCATACAATCACGGTGCTCTGTGTATCGATTCAGGTTGTTACCCGACGATGCTATTGCCGCGCGTATAAGTTATATTGCAGATAGAGAGGGTTTGAAGCTCCAGGATGGTACTCTGGATGCCATAACCTATGTCGCGATGGGCGACATGCGACGGGCGATAAATGCACTCCAGAGTGCGGCAGTGCTGAGTGAAGTGATAAGACCGGAGACGGTCTACGGATTGACAGCGATGGCGAGACCGGAGGAGATAGAAGGTCTGATAAGGGGTGCAATGAGTGGTGACTTTCAAGCTGCTCTGTATAAACTCAGGGAACTACTGGATAGGGGTATCTCAGGTGATGAGATACTGGCACAGATGCATCGACTGGTGCTAAATATGAATATCCCGGTACGTAAGAAGGTGGAATTGATGGATAGAATAGGCGAGGCGGATTTCAGAATTACAGAGGGTGCAAATGAGCGAATCCAGCTTGATGCACTCATAGCATCCATCTTCCTCGCTGCCTCAAATACCAAGAGATAGCCTGAGTGTATTCCTGATACCGGGACCGAGTCCGAGGATGATGATAGCCAGCAATAAGACATTCCTCAGCTCTCTATCACTCCCGTCACCCCCGGAGAGGGTATCAATGATGTATAGACCGGGAATGAGCGCTCCGAGCTTGAGGATGAACATACCCGCTGCTGTACCCGTGTAATTGATTATAAGATTCTCTAATACATGCTTGCCATGATAGTGGAGGAGATCGATGCCGATATAGGAGGAGGTGGCATCGAGCATGTGTGCACCAAGTGCGGTGAGGTTTAATTTGGTGCAGAGGAACCGGAGATGGAATTTCCACCCCATCAGGTAGATTAGAAGTGTAATGGCACCTGCGATGCTGCATACTGTGGGTATAACCCACGGGAGCTTCTCTTCTACATTACTGAACAGGATTATCAGGCTTATGATGAGGGAGAGCAAGCCGAGGGATGCGAATACGGCTGGTACATGGCGGGTGTGGGTACACAGCTTTGAAGTGAGGATGAGTAATGAGAGAGTATAAGCAATGAGGAGGAGATATATAAGTGGGCTGATCAGTAGATAGCTGAGCGGAGGTGATAGTAACTCTGCATCCTCAATGACGCGAAGTGTTGCACCAAAGAGGATGTAAGGCAATACAGTACCGACGAAAGTATCATCCATCGCGAATCTGAATCTCCGGAGTAGTTTAAGCACGAGTATGATAGAGAGGGGAGCGAGTATCAGAGCCCAGGTCAGGGTATTCACTGGATTATAGCCCAGGTCATGAATTACAGGGTTGATATAATAGTGGAAGAAGAAATCCCTCCAGCCCTCACCTGTCAGAACTGTCATGATAATGATGCAGTATTAAGGTTAAACTTTTCTTCAAAAGAAGAGGTTTACCATGCAAAAAGTGAAAGGAGAGAGGGGAGCGTTCCGGTGTGCAATGCAGCATCTTCCTCTCTCCTGCACTATCTCCTCCTCCAGAACCANNNGGATAGCCGGGGTCAGAAGATGGGCTTTCTATGTAGGAATCATTGCCTGCTTCTGCTCCATAGAATATCCGGAGTTCATCGGTAGGGCAGTCCCACGATAATCGCACCGCGAGCCAATCCCAGGTATTGAAGCTCTGGGTTGTTGATTCGTTATCCTCGCACGTAAGGTTCCACAGATACTTACTCGTCGCCATTGCAGTTAGTTGCGTCCTGTTGCTGGCGATAACAGTTACATTGCCAGTGCGGCGCTCCAGCCTGCAGATCTCCACCGTGAGATTATGACCGATCTCATCACCGTCAATCTTTTCTGTTCGTATATGTGCTTTCCACGCGTGCTCGCCGAAACTGAGGTTATTAGCAGCGCCGGTGTTCGCATAGAACCACGCAACTTCAGTGTAGTTTAGATCGAAATATTTGCCAGAGCCAGTTCTTGAACCCTTGTTCATCAGGTTATCCTTTACATGCGTCCTGTTATCGTTTGCCTTTGGTGCCCCTTCTGGCTTGCCTTCCGATGTGAGGTACCATACCTGTCCAGGAGCTGAGAGTGAGATATTGAAGTTGAATAACCCTCCATTATTGAGTTCAGTCGAATTCACAGTGTGTTCAACCGTTGCAGACCGGTCTCCACCCTGGTTCTCAACCTCGAATCGGAGTTGCTCACTTGCATTGATATCGGTGCCCCCTGTAAGTACAACCTGATAATAATTTGAGCTCGCGTCGGTCTCCACATCATACAGCTTACCGGTGTTGTTGTTCATCAATGTTATCCTGGGATTGTTAACCGGTGTGCCATCGGAGTCGTAAATCCATCCATAAATGACGAACGGTGTGGGTGGTGATGGTGAGGGTGATGGTCCAGATGCCTGTACCGGTATAAACGAGAGCGAGGATGTGCAGACCATAGCCAGGACGACTACCATAGCTGTTATTATCCTGTTCATAGCATCACCTCCTAATTTTTATGTGTTTATTAACAATTTAATAAAGAATACGGAGATAATATAAAAGCTTCTGGTATTCCGTGATACCACATCTCATGACACCAAAACATTAATATAGAACGGGCACTTCTATCTCTGTTAGCCCTGAGCCCTGGCTATGATAGTGAGGTGAGCGAAGCGGGGAAGGAGATGGAGAGATGAGGATAGGGACGATGATAATATTGGTGGTGATTGCATTATTCCTGCTATTACCCATCCTCTCAGGTAGAGCACCCATACCTGAGGGCATAGGGGCAAGGGAGGTAGGGCTTTTCATTGGCGGGCTATTAGGATACTGGCTGGATACATTCCGGACGATATTCTCAGTGCTTGGGTGAGGGATAGAAGGGGAGAGTGAGAGTGATGAAGCTCGAGGATACGGCGAGGATACTGTATATAGACCTGAGCAAGAGGGATATAAGTGTAGAGGACAGAAGTGACCTCTTCGATGCATACATCGGCGGTTCGGGAGTTGGAATAAAACTGCTGGAGGAGGAGTGTCCGAAGGGAGCAGACCCTTTAAGTGCTGCCAATCCAATAATATTCGCAGTTGGTAGCATATCTGCCCTATATCCCGCCGCTTCCAAGACCGTGGCAATGTTCAAGTCACCATTGACATCGAATTTAGGAGAGAGCCACTGTGGCGGTCGAAGTGCCGCAGCTATAAAACTCGCAGGCTACGGCGCAATTGTTATCCGTGGTAAGAGCGATATACCTGTATATCTGGCGATACATGGTGATGATGTCAGGTTCAAAGATGCTTCTTCGATCTGGGGTGTGGATTCTGAGACTGTTGGGAGGATACTGCGTGAAGTGGAGCCTGGCGCGGGCATGAGGACCATTATACGGATCGGGCGTGCGGGAGAACGGCTCGTGCGGTACGCATGTGCGGTCTCCGAGACGTATCGTCATTTCGGGCGCCTCGGACTGGGTGCAGTGATGGGAGCGAAGCGATTGAAGGCGATAGTCGTCTCCGCGGATAAGAGTATAGATATACCGGACAGGAGAGCCTATAAGAGGGTGTACGATGAGATACATGAGAGGGTGGTGAAGACGGATGCGATGGAGAAGTATCATGACCTGGGCACCTCGGGCAAGATATACAGTCTGGCAAAAATCGGTGGTATGGCATACCGGAATCTGGCGTCAGGGCACCCACCCGAGAGGATAGCACGTGAATTATCGGGTGAGAATTTTGCGCAGAGGCTGCTCTCACGTCGCGTATCCTGTGCTCACTGCCCGGTCGGGTGTATACATCTGGCATCGCTGCGCGAGCTCTACGAGCCAGGCTATTATTTCAAGACCACGACCATTCCTTACGACAATGAGACGATATACTCACTCGGGTTCATGCTCGGCATCGAGCATGGAGAGGATTATCTGCGGTTGAATAACATCGTCGATAGCCTTGGGCTGGATGCGATAAGTACCGGTGTGTGTCTGGCATGGGCAACAGAGGCATACGCGCACGGGCTAATAACAAAGGAGCATACAGATGGCATCGAGTTACGGTGGGGGGATATTAATGGCTATTACGAGGCGATAAATAAGATAGTCACGATGCCAAATGAGTTCTACCGCAACCTTGCGATGGGTGTGGAGTATGCCTCGGGCGTGTATGGCGGTCAGGACTACGCACTCGCATTTGGCGGTAACGAGATGCCGGAATACCATACCGGGATTGCATGTTATGTGAACAACCTCGTGGGTGCGAGGCACAGTCATCTCGATTCCGCGGGCTATGACCTTGATCAGAAGCTGATGGGTAAAGAGGCGAGCATAGAGGAGATAGTAACTGCGCTACTGAGTGAGGAGGAATGGCGGCAGGTGCTCTCGAGCCT
>JAODGR010000078.1 GCA_025464275.1 Methanosarcinales archaeon | reverse complement strand
CGGCAGTACCAGACGCAGGCGGAGACGACTTCACAGGAGCTGGCTATGATTCAACAGGCGATAGCGGAGCATGATAAGGCGATAGAGACGATAAAGTATCTGAAGAACCTGAAACCGGGCGATGAACTGATAGTGCCAATAGGAGCCAGTTCCTCTATTTATGTCACTCTCAGTAATACAGACCGGATAATAGTGCGTATAGGAGGAGGAGTGAGTGCGGAGAAGGACCCTGATTCTTCTATACAGTTCCTGGAAGAGAAGAAGAAGGAATTGGAAGGCTCACAGATGCAATTGATGACAGGATTACAGAGGATAGAGCAGGAAGCGCAGAAATTACAGGCACGATTGCAGGAGCTCGTCTCCAGGAGTGGCGGTGGTGCTACTCCCACACCCGGATGAGAAAAGGATAAGAGAGGAGAGAAGAGGAGAGAAGAGGAGAGGTGGAATAAGGTGAGGTGAGGTCCAGGTACAACCCCGGCATCCGCATCCGCACCCGCACCAGCAGTCAGAGCAGGCTGGACCTGGCTTTGAGTATCCTTCTCGTTATCGCTATCATCACCGCAATCTCAATGACCATCTATGTGATAGTATCGCCGAAGCAGGGAGAGAAGTTCACGGAGTTCTATATACTCGGGCGCAATGGCACTGCTGCGGATTATCCCACGGAATTGAGAGTGGGAGAGCAGGGAGAGGTGATAATAGGGGTCGTAAATCATGAGTATGCCACCGTCTCTTATCGACTCGTGGTGCAGTTGAATGGTACCACCCTGTATGAGAGGATTCTCAGGCTGGCAGACAATGAGACATGGGAGCAGCCATTTAGTTTCAAACCCGAGAGGAGTGGATCGAGCCAGAAGCTGGAATTTCTACTCTATAAGCTGGAGCGGGAGCAGTATACCAATCAAACTGCTCCGGCTTATCGCTCTCTCCATCTGTGGGTGGATGTCACTCCGCGGGAGTGAGTAGTGGTTGTTTCTCCTTCCTCTCCACCACGACCCCCTCGATGGAGGTATGGGGATAATTACCGGTCTCATCCTTCTCCTCTGATTTCACCATGTCCCAGATGGTAAGCAGAGCTACGGATAGACCATAGAGAGCATCCATCTCCACACCCGTCTTACCAACCGACTTCACCGTTACCGCGGCTCTTACCCCGCCTTCCAATATTGAGAGACTGACCTCCACCGCATCTATATTCACGGGATGGCATAGAGGGATCACTTCCGGCGTCTTCTTCACCGCCATGATCGCTGCCACTTCCGCACAGGCGAGTACATCACCCTTCTTTATCTCCTTATTCCTCAGCTTTGCAACGGTATCCTCTCTCAATCTTATCCTGCCGGAAGCCGTAGCAATCCGCACTACCCTCTCCTTATCGCTTATATCCACCATACGCTGCATATCGCTCGTTCAGGGTGATGGTGGCCAGATACCAAAGAATATCTCCAGACAAAGTACGGTAGCGCCAAAGAGAACGCCAATGAGGATGATAGCCTTCGGTGATAGCTTAACGGCTGATTCCTCCACATCATAGTAGCGCATCAGACCCGCGGAGGACATGAGCCCCCGCTCTTCCCTGCGACCGCGTCTCTTCGCCTCTTTATTCGTCTTCTTCTTACCTCTTCCCTTCGCCATCTTCACCTTCACCTCCTCTGGTGGTTCGGTTAATTATCATTATTCTCGCTCCTCTTCCCTTTATATCTATCAATACTCCCCCTTCTTCATTCGCGATTGAATCAAGGGCATCAACATCTTCACCCTTCACCTCCACTTCCGTCGCGGTAGCGTTCTCTATATCCTGGACGCTAATCCTGATACCACCGGTGAATATGATTATCTTATCCAGGGGTGCATTCAGCGGTATGCCATGCTCAGACTTGTATCGCCTGACTGCGCGTACAATAGCTGCGATTAAATCACCCTCCTCTTCCGCATTTATATCTATCCTGCCCGGCAGTGGCCATTCAGCCATGTGTACGCTCTCATAGCCGGGCGATGGAGAGAGATAAGAGTACATCTCCTCCGCGAAGAATGGGATAAAAGGCGCGAGTAGGAGTGACAGGGTCTTCAGTGTGCGGTATAACGCGTATCTGGCAGATTCTTTACCCCTGTCCATGCCTTCACCTCCGCCATGCCCGTACAGCCGCGACTTCGCCAGCTCGATATAATCATCCGCGAGCACGTACCATGCGAATGACCTGATGCTCTTCATCGCTTCGTCGAACTGGAAGTGCTCCATCGAGTCGGTCACGGAGCTAACAAGCCTGCTAAGTTTGGAGAGCAGCCAGCGGTCGACCACCTCCAGTTCGAGTTTGGGTTCATCTTCGTTCCCAGCCTCGTAGTCACGGTAATCGTAATCAGCGAGATGGATCATGGCGAATCTGAGTATACTCCAGAGTTTCTGCATGAATTTACTCGCTGCTATTATGTCCTTCCACCGGAATTGCACGTCCGAGCCCGTGGCACCGCCCATCGCTGCCCACTGCCTGAAGACATCAGCTCCGTGCTTCTGTATCACCTCCTCGGGCGATACGGTATTGTTCCTCGATTTGCTCATCTTGTAGCCATCTTCTCCCAGTACCATCCCGTTGATGAGGATGGTGCGCCATGGTATCCTGTGTGTGAGTGCGAGGGAGCGGAGTATGGAGTAGAACGCCCAGGTCCTTATGATGTCGTGTCCCTGGGGTCTTAACTCCACGGGCAATCCGAATCTGGACGTGCCGGTACGGAAGTCCCAGCCGGCGGTCCATAGTGCAGTTAAGGATGAGTCCATCCAGGTATCCAGTACATCCTCCTCGGGTTCAAATTCAGTACTTCCGCAACTGGAGCATGGCGACCCGGGATTCGAGACCGTGGGGTCGACCGGCAGATCCGCTTCTGAAGCGAGTTTCAAAGCTCCACAGCGCTTGCAGTACCAAACAGGTATGGGCACGCTGAAGATACGCTGGCGCGAGATACACCAGTCCCATTCCATGGACTGGACCCAGTTCTCCAATCGTGAGCGGAAATGAGGAGGATACCATCTTATCTCCTTCGCCGCGGTCAATATCTCGTCTTTATTCACACGCACGAACCACTGTCGTGTGGAGATGATCTCGATGGGCGTTTTACAGCGCCAGCAAACGCCGACATTCTGTTTTATCCGCTCACGCTTCTTGAGCAGTCCTTTATCAGCCATATCAGCGATTATCCGCCGCCTGCACTCCTCGGTACTCAGTCCTTCGTATACGCCAGCCAGCGCGGTCATTCTGCCACGCTCATCGATGGAGACTCTGAGCGGGAGATTATGCTGCTTCCACCATCTCACATCCTGACGGTCTCCAAATGTGCATATCATCACCACTCCGGTTCCAAATTCAGGGTCCACCGCCTCATCTTCGTATACCCTCACATGCTGCCCGAAGAGTGGCACTTCCAGCTCCTTTCCCGCAATATCCCTGTATCGCTCGTCATCTGGATGAACAGCAACCGCGACGCAACTGGGTAGTAGTTCCGGTCTCGTGGTTGCAATCTCCACATACTCACCGCCACCAGCGTCCTTATCCACCCGCCGGAAGAGGAGATAATTCAGGAACGCATCCCTGTCCTCGTATTCCACCTCTGCGAATGCTATTGCAGTCTCACACCTGGGGCACCAGTTAACGGGATGTTCTGCCTGGTATATCAGTCCATCATGATACATCTTCAAGAAAGACTGCTGGGTGTATCTCCGATAGGAGTCATCCATCGTGATGTATTCCCTGCTCCAGTCGATGGAGATGCCCAGGCGACGCATCATCACCTTCATCTGCTCGATGTTTCGCGTGGTGAGCTCCTTGCACAGAGCTCTGAACTCCTGCTTACTTATCTGATGCCTGGAGATGCCCCGCTCCTCTTCCACCTTCACTTCCGTCGGGAGTCCATGGCAGTCCCAGCCCTGGGGGAACATCACCTCATAGCCCCGCATTCGCTTGTATCGAGCTATGAAATCAATGTAGCACCAGTTAAGAGCATTACCGATATGGAAATCGCCGGTGGGATAAGGTGGAGGTGTATCAATGATAAAGGGCTTTTTATCCTGCGAGGATGGGTTGAAGTAGTACATGGAGTCGTCCCACGCCTCTAACCACTTCTGCTCCACCTTCTGGGGTTTATACTTCTTCTCCAATTGCATGGCTCGTTCGGGTGGTTCTTCCTCCTGCTTTGTTATTACCCTATCTCCTATCCTATCTATACTCCTACCACATAATATAATATAAGAAGAGAAGCAGAAGTGAGGAATGGGTGGAGGACTGAGGAGTGCCCGGGAATATGGAGAGGAGGAGATATACCGGAGGTTGGAGCCTTATATAGGTAGATGGTTCAGGGATAAATATCATCATTTTACACCGCCGCAGAGATATGCCATTGTGGAGATAATAAACAGGCAGAATATATTGATATGCGCACCCACGGGTAGTGGCAAGACATTTGCATGCTTCCTCGGAATTATAAACCATCTATGCGAATTAAACAGGCGGGGTAAGCTGGAGGATAGAATCTACTGCCTGTATATAAGCCCACTGAAGGCGCTGGGTAATGATATAAGGAGGAATCTGGAGGAGCCTCTGGCTGAGATAGCGGAGATAATGGAGCGTGAGGCGGGCATCACGAACAGGATACGTGTGGCTGTTCGCACGGGGGATACAACGCAGAAGGAGCGGCAGAATATGCTCAGGAAACCCCCTCACATCCTGATAACCACACCAGAGAGTGCTGCGATAATATTGAATGCGCCGAAGTTCAAGCAGCATCTCAAGGAGCTGGAGTATCTCGTGGTGGATGAGATACATGAAGTTGCTGATTCAAAGAGGGGAGCACACCTGAGTATAACCATGGAGAGATTCCAGCACTTCTGCAGTTCTGAATTTACCCGCATAGGTATGAGCGCGACGATATCGCCACTGGAGGAGGTAGCGAAGTTCCTCGTTGGACTCGATGATGGTGGCACTGGTAGACCATGCCTGATTGCCGATGTCTCATTTGCAAAGGAGCTGGACGTGAGTGTGCATTCACCGGTGAATTTCAGGGATGAGTGGGAGAGTGGGAGTGGGAGTGCGAGTGCGAGTGCGAGTGCGAGAGGGGATGAGAGCAAGAGCGAGAGTGCAGGCGCAGCCACAACAGCAGCGCTATACAATAAGGTGCGAGCTCTGGTGGAGCAGCACAGGTCAACACTGATCTTTACGAATACGAGGTCTGGTGCGGAACGCGTCTCCTATCGATTGGGGAAGCTGATGAGTGCGGATAGAGACAGAATCGGTGCACATCATGGCTCGCTCTCACGGGATACGAGGTTCGCAGTGGAGGAGGGGCTGAAAGAGGGTAAGATGAAGGCGGTGGCGTGCTCATCCTCACTTGAGCTGGGCATGGATATCGGCGCTCTTGACCTATGCATCCTTATAGGCTCGCCAAAGAGCACAACGAGGTTGATACAGCGAGTGGGGAGGTCGGGGCACAAGCTGGATAAAATAGCACGGGGATGTCTGGTCGTGACGGACATGGATGACCTGGTGGAATGTGCGGTTCTGGCGCGATGTGCGAGGGAGAAGAAGCTGGACCGTGTTCAGGTGATAGGACCCGCACTGGATGTACTGGCGCAGCAGCTCGTGGGCATGGCACTGGAGCAGAGGTGGGATGTGGAGGAGGCATATAGGGTGATACGGAGGGCGTATCCATATCGGAGTTTGAAGAAGGAGCAGTTCATATCGGTATTGCGGTACCTGGCGGGGGAGTATTCCGAGCTGGAGAGCAGGAAGGTATATTCAAAGATATGGTATGACGAGGAAGAGGGGGTATTCGGGAGGAAGAGGAGCACTCGCGGGATATACATGACACATGTGGGGACTATACCGTCTGAGAGTTCGGTGCAGGTATTCCAGCGTGAGCCGAGGAAGAAGATAGGGGAGATAGACGAGCCGTTCCTGGAGAAGCTCGAGAAGGGTGATACCTTCGTGCTCGGTGGTAGAACTTATAAGTTCGTATCGGTACGTGGGATGCGAGTGTATGTGGACCCATTCGAAGGTATGCCCACCATTCCAGCATGGATAGGAGAGATGCTCCCCCTGGAGTACGATTCCGCGATAGAGGTGGGTAAGTTCAGGGCTGAGATGGAGCGTAAGATGGGAGGAGGGGATGGAGAGTCCGCGAGTGAGAGGGTTGTGGAGTGGTTAGAGCGGGATTATCATCTGGATAGGAACGCAGCAGAGAGTATATACTCCTATTTCGATGCGCAGAAGAGGTATGCTGGCGTGATACCGAATCACAGACGCATCCTCATTGAGGTTTACTATGATGAACTCGAGCGTCAGAATATAGTGTTCCATGCGTTATACGGCAGGAGGACACTGGATGCACTATCGAGAGCGTACGCGTACGCTATAAGCCGCAGGTATAAGACCAATGTCTCGGTGACGATAAATGATAACGGATTCATACTGAAATTGCCACATAAGCGTGTGGATGTGAGTGCCATCGCGGGGATGGTGAGGAGTGATACACTGGATGAGGTACTGAAGATGAGTGTGAGCAGAACGGAATTATTCAAACGGAGGTTCAGACATTGCGCTGTTCGCGGATTGATGGTGCTGAAGCAGTACAAGGGTTATGAGATAGGGGTGGGGAAGCAACAGAGGAGTGCCACTTCGGTATTGAATGTAGCGAAGAAGATAGAGGGGTTCCCCATTGTGGAGGAGACATACCGAGAGATACTGGAGGAGGTATTCGATATCAGGCATGCGAAGGAGGTGGTAGAGGGGATAGAAGCAGGGAGGATAGAGGTGGTGGCAGTAGAGACGCCTTTTCCCTCGCCTTTTGCTCATAATCTGGTGGCGTTGCAGGCATCGGATGTGGTACTGATGGAATCGAGGCGTGAGCTACTGCTTGAACTCCACAGACGGGTGATGGAATACATATCTCAGGGGTGTTATCCTCCTCTTATCAGCGCTGAAGAAGAGTAGGTTCCGAAAACCATGGGGTTTCTTTTAATATTACCAGTTACAGAAGCCGGGATTGAAAGCATTGTCCGGGAATACGCCGGATATGAAGAGAGATTATCTAAGGGACGGCTCTTTCGTGATAAAAGTGAAGACGAAAAAGCCCCAGGTGGTGCGGGCATGAAGTACTTACCCGAGGAGTTAGGGCTCGAGCTCGTGCGTAGCGGTCT
>JAODGR010000005.1 GCA_025464275.1 Methanosarcinales archaeon | reverse complement strand
CTCATCCCTCTTATGCTCCAGGCGGTCACATCTCCGCTGCAGTCTCTCTATCGAGTTCATAGCTGTACGAAGTTCCTTCGTTAGCTCCTCCGGCATGGCTATCCTCACTCCCGGGCTGGTGCGTAGACGTACCAGTTCGTCGTATAATCGCAATGCCCGGTGCTCCAGCAGATGAAGTGCACTCGCTATCCGCGATTCTATCTCTCTACCGCGGCTGTCATCGCCGTTGCGTAGAGCGAACCATACAAGAGCAGGTAGCGGGACGTCATTCAGTGGCGGTGCGGCGGTGCCACCGTTGTTGCTGCTGTTGCTGCTGCTGCTCTTACTCTTACCTTCTATAATCTCGCAGATCTCATCCGCACTTAACCCCTCAACCCTGTTACGGTAGGGAGCAAACTGCTTCTCCAGTAGCCGCTCTACACGTCGTGCGTGCTGACTCTGCATTCGGCAGAGCTGGCAGAGTTGCTGGTGGAGTTCATAAGAGCTGGCATCACGCCGCTCGAGTTTCAAATCCTTACACAGCTCCGCCAGCTCATCGCCACTGTAAGTCAGTCCCAGGATTCTACAGATACTGGAGGGATGGAATTCCCATATCCGCCTCCCCTTCTGCCTCTTCTTCTCTATCATTCCTATCTGAGCACCTCCTTGTGTTAATAGGCTAACCTAACTTTATTGGGGTTATAAAATTAGGTACATAAATAATATCCCCTAAAAAGGTTCGGTTATGGCATAAAAACCTAAAAATCGACTGCTCGCCCTATATCTATCCTGTTATCCCCTCTGTCCTATCCTCTATCCTCACTGTGCCCTTATCTCTTATCCCTTACCTCTTATCTCTCTATCGCACTCACCAGTTGCTTTAGCATTGCTCTGTACTCATCCTCCCTGCCCGGTGGGATGTTCCCGAAGCTCATCCGCGCATTTGGGTGGTAGTACCTGTCTATGGAGAGCGTACGAACCAGCGGCTCGGTGGCAAAGTTCTTTATGCACGATAGCATCTGTGATGCGTAGTAATACAGGATGCCAAAGAATATCACCATATCATGACCTCCCTGCCCATCTATACCCCTCCACTCCGGGTCCCTCAGGCAATTGGTGAGTTCATGCAGGTTGTAATACCGGGCATCCTCATATCCCTGCTCCACAAATCCACTTATACTGTGCCCCGTTGCCGCAATTGGTATCCCCTTCTTGCCTATCTCTATCGCTATCGCTACAAAGAACTCATCACGCAGTATCTCAGAGCCAACCACAAGCAGTGGTCTCTTCGCTCTTGAGATATATCGCCCGGCTACCTCTGGTGATACCACCTCCCCCGCCTCCGGACCGGGGATATTCGCTATATCAAAAGCTATCTCCATCTCTTCAATCCATTAGAATGAGACCCCGCACATTAAAAAATATTTTAAATACGCAGTTGGAATAATGTCATATGATAAAAGTAGCAATAAATGGCTGGGGGAGAATAGGGCGCATAGTATTCAGGGCGGCGTTAAAGAACGACACAGGGGATTTAGATTTCGTAGCGATAAACACTCACGCGGGTGAGGCGCGCTGGATGGCACACTTATTAAGGTATGATTCCGTACACGGCGCTTGCGACTATGATATAAAGACAGAGGATGACAGACTGATAGTAGAGGGCAAGGAGATAAGGATATTCGGTGAGACGGAGCCTGATAGATTACCGTGGCGTGAACTGGGCGTGGACGTGGTGGTGGAATCAACGGGTAAATTCAGGAGCAGGGAGGATGCCTCGAAGCATCTCGAAGCAGGCTGCAGGAAGGTGCTGATCACAGCGCCGGCGAAAGACCCGGACGTGACCGTGGTGCCGGGTGTCAATGATGAGATGTATGACCCCGCGGCACACAACATCATCTCCCTTGCCAGTTGCACCACCAATTGCCTGGCACCGGTAGCCAAGGTGCTGGATGACGAGTTCGAGATAACCAAGGCTTTCATGACCACTGTCCACTCATATACGAGCGATCAGCGACTGCTTGACGGGCGTCACCGTGATTTGAGACGCGCACGTTCGGCAGCGATGTCCATAGTGCCGACGACAACGGGAGCAGCAGTAGCGATAGGTGTGGTACTGCCCTCCCTCGCGGGTAAGATGGACGGTATCTCACTCCGGGTCCCGACCTACGATGCCTCAATAGTGGACCTTGTGGCGGAGGTTGGGCGTGAAGTGACAGCGAGTGAGGTGAACGAGGCATTTGAATCAGCCTCTCAGGATGCCATGAGAGGGATTCTGGGTGTCAGTCATGAGCCACTCGTATCCGTGGACTACATCGGCACAGACTACTCCGCAGTGGTGGATGCGGAATACACCAATGTCCAGGGCGGGAACCTGGTGAAGGTGCTTGCATGGTATGACAACGAGTGGGGCTATTCATGCAGAGTGGTGGACATGTTGAAGCGTATAGGAGAGGAAGGGTTCTAACAGACCGATATCAGGACTTAGACTCAGACTCAGACCAGATCATCAGAATCTGGTTATCAGTCATCCTCTCAGATGCGAGATGAGACAGGACGGGAATGAATGAGAAGGGATGAGAAGGGAGAAGGGATGAGATGAGAAGTTGAAGAGAGGAGAAGAGTGATAAGTGATGAATGAGGAATTGAAAGAGTTCATGACGATTGACGATTTCGATGTAGAGGGTAAGACGGTCTTCTTCAGGGCTGACATAAACTCGGTGGTGGTAGATGGTGAAGTGCAGATGAAGGAGCGGATAGAGGAGAATGCGAAGACGATACGCGAACTCTCGGATAAGAAAGCGAAAGTGGTCATCCTTGCACATCAGGGTCGTGTAGGGCGTGCGGATTTCCTGCCCCTGGAGCAGCATGCGGAATTATTGAAGCGGTTCGTTGACCTCCGGTACATCGATGATATAATGGGTCCTGCGGCACGTGACGCGATAAGGAAGCTCATGGATGGCGAGGTTCTGCTACTCGATAATGTCAGGCTACTGGCAGAGGAGACACTTCAGCGGACACCGGCTGAGCATGCGAGATCGATATTCGTGCAGAGGCTCGCACCACTCGGTGACATCTACATAAACGATGCCTTCTCTGTTGCACACCGTTCGCATGCCTCTGTGGTTGGCTTCCCCGCAGTGATGGATGCGGGGATAGGGCGATTGATGGAGCGGGAATTGAGAGCTCTACGCCGCGCGGTACACAGCATAAGGAGACCCTGTATCTATGTGCTCGGCGGTGTGAAGTCCGAGGAGGTGTTTGATATAATGGAACACACCTTGAAGCGAGGTAAAGTAACCGAGATACTCACTGCCGGCGCTCTCGGTACACTCTTCCTGTATGCAAGAGGTGCAATAGAGCCGAGTGAGGAGGAGAAGCGTGACAGGGAGTTCATGGCGAAGCTGGATAGAGCGAAGCGGATTCTGGAGCTTGGCGATGACAAAATCAAGTGCCCGGTAGACGTGGCGGTGGAGGAGGGGGGCAAGAGGAAGGAGATATCCATCGAATCTCTGAAGCCGAGGCAGAAGATATACGATATAGGGGAGAAGACGGCGAAGGAGTATACAGAGGAGATAAAGAAGGCGAGTACGGTGATAATGAAGGGACCAGCAGGCTGGTACGAGCATGAGGCATTCAGGAAAGGTACGGAGGAGCTACTTCGTGCTCTCTCCTCCTCCGATGCCTTCTCGCTCATCGGTGGCGGGCATACCTCCGCTGCACTGAGTACCATCGGGATAAACAAGAACGAGTTACCACATGCACATGTCAGCCTCGCGGGTGGTGCATTCCTGCAGTACCTGCTGGAGAAGAACCTGCCGGGGATAGAGGTACTGAAGAAGAGGCATTAATGCACGGGTGCGTGTAATCACGCACCCGGCTTCTCTAACAGTCCTTCCTTCCGCAATAACTGACCGGCTCGCGAATGAGGCTCGCGAACCAACTTATCCATCTGCTTCTCCATCTCCCTCGCTTCAAATGCGAGTACTGATGCCACCCTCAGCAATTCATGTGCCGCAGCTACCATGGGAATGTAATCTCCAGGCTCCTTCATCACGAAACAGCCACGAGCATCCATCTCCGCCACTCGCTCCAGCATGTTGTATGCGGCAATTGCCTTCGCCTTTGCATACGGGTTCGAGAACTTCGCACGTTCCACCGCGCTCTCCGCAGTCACAATCATCTGCGGCAGGTTCAGCTCCCCTCTACCCTCCTTCAGTGCTTCTATTACCCTGTCAAGCTCCTCCTGCAACAGTCTCATCACACCTGTGACCGAGAGAACAGCGAGGACGTCGGAATTGAAGATACTCATCTCCACAGGGTCTAAGAACTCCCTCCTCGCTCCTATCATCGGGTCACCCGGGATTATCAGATACCCAAACCCGTTCTCCTTCAGCTCGTTCACCGCCTTCTTCGCTGGTCCATCTGAGATGACGATGCAGGGTTTACCTCGCTCCTTTACCATCTCTCTTGCACGCTTGGGACCGGGTAGAGCTGCATTTGGGCTTATCACCACCACCATATCAGGCTCCCAGTCGAGCAATCGTGCAGTATCTGCCGCGACATCTGGTGTCATCTTCGCACCTGTACCCAGTACCCGGACGTCTATATCCTCTCTATCCGCTCGCTCGTCCAGCAGGAGGTCCACAATCCTCGAAGTCCCTATATTCCCCAACTTCACAAATCCTATCTTTATCTTCTCCATCTCAATCACACCTTCACACCTTATGATGTGGGGAGGAATACAAAAACTTTTTTATTCTTTAGCATGGTCAGATAATAGAAGTATAAGGGAAAGGGAAGGAGATGAAGAGGGCGAATGGGGAGAAGAGTGGGTTTGGAGGGTTCCTTCGCGGTTGCTGAGGCGGTTCGAATGGTGAATACAGACGTCATCGCTGCTTATCCCATCACACCACAGACACATATCGTTGAACGGCTGGCGGAGATGATTGCAGATGGTGAGCTGGACGCTGAATTTATCTGTGTTGAGAGTGAACATTCAGCGATGAGCGCGTGTGTAGGTGCTTCTGCGGCTGGAGCGCGAGTGTTCACATGCTCCGCGGGGCAGGGTCTGGAATTGATGCATGAAGTGCTCTACATACCTTCTTCAATGCGACTGCCCGTGGTGGCAGTCGCGGCGAACAGGGCGCTGTCTGCTCCTCTATCCGTGTGGTGCGACCATTCGGATGCGATGTCACTCAGGGATATAGGCTGGATACAGATGTTTGCCGAGAACAATCAGGAGGCGTTTGACCTCACTGTCTGTGCATATCGGATAGCCGAGGATGTCCTGTTTCCTGCTATGGTGCATATCGATGGATTCTTCCTCTCGCATGTGATAGAGGATATAGAATTGCCGGCAGATGAGGAGGTGAGCGATTTTGTACCCGAGTATGAGCATCCCTTCGTGTTAGACCCTGATAAGCCGGTGAGTATGGGCTGCTATGCACCGCCATTTATATATCCTGAGACGAAGAAGGCGCAGGAGGTGGCATTTGAGCATACGGAGGCGAAGATAAGGGCTGTCTGGGATGACTTTGGACGCACTTTCGGGCGATATTACTCACCCGTGGAGCAGTATCGGATGGAAGATGCTCGGGTTGCACTGTTAACGATGGGCAGTTTCGGTGAGACCGCCATGCTGGCGGTGGATGAGCTGCGAGAAGAGGGTGAGGATGTGGGACTCCTGCGACTACGGCTGTGGCGCCCCTTCCCTTTCAGTGAGTTCAGAGCTGCAGTAAGGGACATAGAGCTCCTCGTTGTTCTGGACCGTGCAATATCCTTTGGCATGGGCGGACCTGTATGCTCAGAGGTGCGGTCTGCACTGTATCACATTCACGATGATGATAAGCCCGATGTGATTAGCTTCATTGGCGGGCTTGGTGGCAGGAGTATCCCGGTTGATGGCTTCAAATACATGATAAAGAGAGCGCAGGAGCGTGTGAGTGAGGGTGAAGCGGTGGATAAGCCTGAGCTATTTGGAATAAGGGAGTGAAGAAGAGGGAATGATGGAGGAAGGGCTGTTTATACCACAGCGGGTAACGAAGGAGGAGATTTTCACACCAGGGCACCGCGCATGTATCGGGTGTGGTGAAGCACTCGCGGTTCGACTGGTATGTAAAGCACTGGGAAAGAAGGTGATAATCGCTAATGCAACGGGCTGTATAGAGATCATCTCATCTCTATTGCCGAGGACTTCATGGCGTGTTCCGTGGATACATACCATATTTGAGAATGTAGGGGCGGTGGTCGCGGGTATAGAAAGTGCGTATAAAGCCCGTATTAGAAAGGGTAAGCTACCAGAGGCTGCGAAGGAGGTCAAATTCGTCGGCTTCGCAGGTGATGGTGGCACCGCCGATATCGGGCTGCAGGCACTCTCCGGCGCGATGGAGCGAGGTCATGACTTCCTCTATGTCTGCTTCGATAACGAGGCGTATATGAATACCGGGATACAGCGGTCTTCTGCCACTCCCTATGGCGCATGGACTACCACCGCGCCTGTTGGTGCGAAGCAACCCCTTGGTCAGCTAACATGGAAGAAGAACATGCCTGAGATCGCAGTCGCGCACCGTATACCGTATGTAGCCACAGGCTGCCCCTCATATCCGCTGGATTTGATGGATAAGGTGCGTAGAGGTCTGAATATAGAAGGTCCTGCTTACATCCATGTATTATCACCCTGCCCTACGGGCTGGCGAAGCCCGCCGAATATGACGGTGGAGCTGGGTCGCCTGGCGGTGGAGACCGGTGTATTCCCGCTTTATGAGGTGGTCAACGGTGTGTACCGGCTGAATTTCGACCTGCCCGAATTGAAGCCGGTACGCGAATACATGAAGCACCAGGGCAGATTCAGGCATCTCTCCGAGGATGCAATAGACCAGATACAGGCACGGGTAGAGGAGGATTATGCGAGATTGAGGAGCAAAGCCGGCTTGTAGAGGTGACGAGGCGGGGGATGGTAATCGTTGTGGGCTCGGGTGCGGGTGGTGCAACGGTAGCAAAGGAGCTGGCTGCCAGGCGCATACCGGTGAAATTAATAGAAAGGGGACCGGCGATAGAGGAGAGAGAGGCTTTCAAGTGCTATTCCAGGACCGATACAGAGGTGGCAATCCTCAGGACGGTCTGCCTGGGTGGAAGTACAGTGGTATCAGCCGGCAATGGTATGAGGTTGAGGTGCCTGGAGAGTGAATTGAGGGAGCGTAACGGTATTGACCTGCGGGCTGAATTAGATGCTGCTGAACGTGAGCTCGGGGTCTCTGTTCTACCCGATGTGCTATTCGGAGAGGGGACGAAGCGCATCATGGATGCTGCGATGAGTCTCGGCTTCTCTATGGAGAAGATGCCGAAGTTTATAGATGGTGCGAGGTGCAAACCCGGAGGTAGATGCGTGTTCGGGTGTCCGGAAGGTGCGAAATGGACTGCTTTGCGGTTCGTTCGTGAGGCGGAGCGAGCTGGTGCAGAGGTGGTCGTGAATACAGCAGTGGATGAAGTGGTGGTGAGGGGTGGCGAGGTGAAGGGTGTCAGATGCGGTGAGAAGATGATCAGAGATGATATTGTGGTTCTCTCCGCTGGCGCTCTGGATACACCACGACTACTGGAGAAGTCTGGACTGCCCGCATCTTCGGATTCGCTATTCGTTGATACCTTCATAACCATTGGTGGTGTGCTCCGTGGTATAGGGCTCAACCGTGAGGTGACGATGAACAGCTACATAGGATTCGAGGAGTTCATGCTCGCACCTCATTTCTCCAACCATCTCGTCTCTCTGCTGAGACAGGGAGGTAAAGGCAGGGGGAGGGGACTGGATGTCTCAAGCTCCGACGTTATCGGGATAATGGTGAAGATAAGGGACGAGGAGCAGGGTGAGGTAAAAGAGGTAGTGAGTAAGGGAGTGACCGGGCATGATGCTGCGAACCTTGCAGAAGGTGCGTCCATCGCCGGCTCGATACTGGAAGCGGCAGGTGTTGACCCCGCAACATTCGTGGTTACGCCATTAAGGGGTGCACATCCGGGTGGGACGGCGAAGATTGGAGTCGCTGTTGACAGGGACCTCGCCACGGAGGTGGAGGGATTGTACGTGGTAGATGCGTCGGTACTCCCGGAAGCGCCCGGTGGACCACCTATCCTGACCATCGTAGCACTGGCTAAGTATCTTACCAGGCGGCTCACGGGCTCGTGTTCGTAGTCGCTTCTCTCCTCCGCACCACGTATCTGCCACGCTGCTCTATCTCCGATACGCGCCTCAATACCTGCATGGCATCGTGGAATGAGCGTGTATATCCATTTACAAATGACTCTCGCAGTTCCTCCCGAGAGTCCTGCTCACATGCTGCCGCCAGGCTCTGGAAGAAGACATGTACGTCCACGCCCTTCGCTTCGATGCTCGAATCGAAGAATGACAGACCGAAATCGATGATATAGAGGATATCATCACGGCTGAGAATCATATTGGATGTGGTGAGGTCACCATGGATTATATCATTCCTGTGCAACAAGCCGACGAGTTCACCTATTCGCTCGCTCAGGTGTGGCACCGCCCTTATGATATCCCTGACCAGTTCACCCTCTATTCGCTCCATTACCAGTGTGTAGTCGAAGATATCGAGGATGATGGGCGTGGGCACACCACATCTACGTGCTTCTGCGAGCATCTTCGCCTCTGCCCTCGTCCTCTCCTTCCTTATTCGCTCGTCTATCTCGCGTATCCGATACCGCTTCGGTATCCGCCGCTTATATACGAGTTCATCCCTGAACTCCACGATTGCTTCTGCACACTGTATTCTTGAGTTTGAGTCACTCATTTTAGTTCTACGGTCGCTCCGTGGTTGTTCACACTGGAATAATATACAGAAGCCGGTACATGCCTCTCAGCCAGGAACCGGGATGCCAGCTGAGCAAGCTCTCGCGCATTCTTCTCCCCCCTTACCACACCATAGGTGGTGGGACCGAAGGATGACATCCCGTAACCCAGTGCATGAGCATCAAAGAACTCGAAGAGTGATTTTATTATGCTGTGCTGGAGTTCCACCTCGAGCCTCTTGAACCCCAGCTGCTGTATCATGCTCAGGCTCTCCCCAAAAGTGTAGATATCACGCTCAATCACCGAGGGCAGGATTCGCATCAGAACTAACCGGCATATCTTCTCCACCTCCGTAGGTGCGATGGGGCAGTTCCGCTTGAAGATGTCCACCTCCTCATCACCGTGTGCACCCCTCTTCACCCGGGGAATAGCGAGCACAAAGAACCAGTCATCGGGTAATGGATGCTGGAAGAGCACGGGAGGAGGTGGGACTTTAGATGCGGAAGAAGGCAGGAAAGAGTGCTTCACCCTTACCGCATCTGATTCATCCGCGCGCATATCTCTCCTAAATGGGTGCCCGCCATCGAGTATGAAGCCACCGCAATCAAATGCTGCGGTACCAATACCAGAAGTACCACCGCGACCTACCAGTTTTGCCAGTTCAAAAGTGTTTAAAGCACGAGCACTGCCCTCAAGCACACTTATCGCCCTCGCCACACTCAGTGCGAGCTGTGTGCGTGAGCCCAGCCCGACATGATGTGGCAATGCCCTCAGTATCTCCACCTTATAGTGGTGATGCCTCAATTCAGGGATTCCTCTCCTTATCCGCTCTAATACAGTCGTTACCTCCTCTGGATTCTCCTTTTCCGTCTCAGAATCGGCATGAGAGACCTTTATCTTCAGTGAGGGTTCAAGCAATGCAACCCCGATTCCACCATCTACCCGACCGAGTCCGCCATTCAGGTCTATGAGGGAGAAGTGAAGCCTGCTGGGTGCGGTTACTGTTACGGTTACACCGCCATCGGTGGTGGTGCTGGCACCGGTGCTGGTACTGGTACTGCTATTGATAGCGGTACTACTGACACCTCCGGTTTGCATATTGCATATGGTTACAGATAAGATATAGGTTATACTCATCTTTATTTTTATATCCTTTTCAACTATTATAGGCATGCTGAGGGAGTAAGGCTGTGGTGGTGGTCACAGTCACGGTTGCAGATGCAGTTGCAGTTTCAGTTGCTATGCTCGAACTCGAGGTTAAGCTCAGGGATGCGATATCGGTGATTAAGAATGGTGGGACTGTGATTTACCCAACCGAGACGGTCTATGGTCTGGGCGCTGCAGCGCTATCCGAGGATGCGGTAATGAAGGTATACAGGATAAAGAGGAGGAGTTTAGCCAAACCCATCTCAATTGCAGTCTCGTCATTTGAGATGCTGGCTGAGGTGGCGCATGTGGAGCCTTCACACCGTGGTATCCTGACCAGGCTCTTACCCGGACCTGTGACGGTATTATTGAGGAAGAAGGAGATAGTACCCGATATTTTAACTGCGCATTCTCAGGTTGTGGGGATACGATTCCCCGCGAATCGGATAGCAACACGAATAATAGAGGAGACAGGACCCATAACAGCCACGAGTGCGAATCTTACAGGTGAGAAGCCACCGAGATGCATAGAGGAAGTGAAGATAAAGGCAGATATTATTATAAACGGGGGTAGATGTAAATATGGTATACCCTCCACGGTAATAGACATGGCGCGGGGGGCAGGGATAAGGATAGAGAGGAAAGGAGCGGAGTATGATAGAATATTGCACATCCTGCAGAGCGAAACTGCTGGAGAAGGGCTACACGGTCTTTCCGTGCCCGAACTGCGGGAAGGTAGAGATAGGTAGATGTGCGAAGTGCAGGAAGCAGGGTAATTTATACAGGTGTGAGGAGTGTGGATTCGTGGGTCCGTGAGTGTGAGCCGTGAGTGTGAGAGAGTGAGAGAGGATGGGTGATGAGAGATGAGATGGCAGGGTAGATCGAACCGGAAATACACAGGTGGAAGATACCACCGTCAGAGGAAGAAGAAGGCGTACGAGGCGGGTCGCCCGGCTGCGGAGACGGTCATCGGTGGTGAGAAGCAGAAGATAATAAGGACGAGAGGGGGTAACATAAAAGTGCGACTGCTGCGGTGTGAATATGCCAATGTAGCAGACCCCCGAAGCGGTACGACGAAGAAGGCACGAATCATCAGTGTGAAGAACAATCCCGCCAATCAGTTCTACACCAGGCGGAACATAGTGACGAAGGGTGCAGTGATAGAGACCGAGCTGGGCGATGCGGAGGTTACGAGCAGACCGGGTCAGGATGGAGTAGTGAATGCGAGGTTGATTTGAGTCAGTAGATGTACAAGTTAGCGGGGATAGTAACAGGCGAGGTACGGTTGCACGAGTTCGAGTTCATAGTGAGTGGTGAGGTGAGGATAAATGAATATGTAAAGGTATGGAACGAGCTGGATGGGTGGATACTGGCTCGCGTGGTGAAGCTGACCGATACGGACAAGAAGAGAGCAGTTGCAGAGGTTATAGGTTACAAGGATGACCGTGGCTTTTTAATGCAGCCAAATAGCACGGTCGCACGAGATAGCAAGGTATTCAAGGCTGACCGTGGATTCATCATTGAGACACTGGGATTGAGGTCTGGGGGCATCTATCTGGGGCTACTGGAGGGTCGTAATATACCGGTCTATATAAGGAAGGAGGAACTCATCCAGAAGCATTGCAGTATTCTGGCGAAGACGGGCAGCGGGAAGTCGTATACCGCGGGTGTACTGATAGAGGAATTACTGGAGAAGAATGTGCCGTTACTCATCATAGACCCTCATGGCGAGTATATCACGTTGAAATACGAGAACCGGAGCGAAGGGGAGCGGAGACAGATGGAGAAATACAGGATTGCACCACGAGGCTATGCCTCCCGGGTTACCGTCTATACACCCGCCAACTTCTCCGTCAATCCCAATGCGGACAGATTATTCAGAATAGATGGTATAAACCTGAGTGTGAACGAGTTATATGACCTGTTCCCGATGTCAGATGCGCAATTGGGCGTTTTATATCAGAGCATAAATGCTATAAAATCGGAGAAGGAGTTTTACACCATTGATGACATCATCAGGAGGGTCTCAGAGAGCAAGAGCAGTGCGAGATGGCGGGTTATTCACTTCCTCGAGCGAATTCGTGAGACCGGTATATTATCAGATAGCCCAACCAGGATAGAGGAGCTGGTGAAGGAGGGGCATGCCTCCATAATAGATATGAAGGGTGCAGACCCCGATTTGCAGCGCTTAATAGTTTACAGGATATGTAAAGAGGTATTTGAGGGTAGGAAGATGAATAAGATACCGCCACTGATGCTTGTGGTGGAGGAGGCGCACAATTTCTGTCCTGAACGTGGGTTCGAGAAGGCGGTGAGCTCGAATATCCTCAGGACCATCGCTTCAGAGGGTAGGAAATTCGGTGTTGGACTGCTGGTCATCTCACAGCGACCCGCACGGGTGGATAAGAATGTCATCTCGCAGTGCAATACGCAGATAATCCTGCGTATCACAAATCCAAATGATATAAAGGCACTGAGCAAGGGTCTGGAGTTCATGAGCAGTGAGATGGAGGAGGAGATAAAGAGGATTCCGCAGGGTGTGGCATTGCTCTCGAGTCCAGGCATAGAGATGCCCGTACTTGTGGATATCCGTGTGAGGCGTAGTGAGCACGGTGGTAGAGCGGTGGGAGAGGCTGGTTCCGGTATCTCTGGTATGAATGATAAGTGGAATGGGAGTGAGAGCGGGGGTGAGGGTGAGGGTGGGAATGGGGGTGAGAGTGAGGGTAGGGGTGAGAGTGGGGTACACAGGGGGAAGAAGGGTGTACTTGCCCGACTGCTCTCACTATAATGCAAAACTTCCCAAAAAGCCAATAAAACATATATCTATATCCATAACCATAACCGTAACCGTAACCAAAAATGTAAATTACAGCAATAACAAAAACAACGAGTGATAAGAAATGCCGCCCGAGATACCATCACAATTTAGGTTTGAAGTGCTACTATCGCACACATTTCCCGGCTTCTTCTCAGCATTGAGCGCGTTTATGCTGCTTGATGTATTGAGTTCCTCCGATTTGAGTTCACTGGCGTTTGGTTCAATCACAGACTTTCTGAGTGTAATGGGGTTCATTATCTTATTAGGTACTATTTTTGGAGTGGTCATTGATGGGGTACATCACTGGGTAATTGAAGACCACATCTTTAAAAAGTGTTTAGAATACGATAAGCTTGAAAAAGAACGAGAAAGTTTATACCCTTCATCCGATATCAAACATTTTTATTATTTCACGCGAATAGGTGAGGATGCTTTTAACTATCTGGCCGATAACTATTATCGTTATTCGGAATTCTATGCAAATATATTTATCTCCTTAATTCCTTTTTCTATTATATCCCCGTTTTATCTATGTCGTATCTTGAAAATATCCTGTTGGTGGTCTATTATTCTTGGATCGGGAGTACCACTTGTTTTAGCAGGGCTTTGCCTGTGGAGTGGCTATGATGCCTTCATTACATATACTCGACATAGAAGAGATTTAATCTATGGATTTTTGAGGATTACCAGGTACGTAGAAGTTACTGCTGATCCAGACTCCATAGAAATTACTTCAAGTCCGAGTCCAAAGTGTTCAAAGATTACAGCACAATTGATGGTATGGAAATTGAGAGAATTGGAAGAGAGCGATTTGGAGAAACTATTGAATAAGGAAGCATTGCATGGGGCAGATTTGAAGAATTTGTGGAACAATGAGGAATTAAAGAAATTAAGAGTCTGGAAGAGGAGTGAGAGCCCGCTGGAAGGGATAAACATAAATTTTGAGACCACTTTGGGTCATCTCAGTAATAATCATAAAGAAACCGATGAAAACGGTGAAGCAACAGTGCAATTAAGCTCAGAAGAGCCCGGGATTGCGATTGTGACCGCATCTGCTGAAGGGTTCATCTCTGGTAATGTCGAAGTAGAGGTAAAGGAGAAAAAGAAAAAATGATAGATAAAAATAAAATTCACGATTGGTGGAAAGAGCAGAATAAAGAACGTAAAAGGGTGCTATATGTTTCTGTTATAATTGTTCCAGTTGGAGTTGTGGTTGTGGTTGTGTCTGTAGTTGGTATTTTGTTATTCCTTTCTACACCACCAACTGTGGTGGTTGAACCCCAGAAATTGGATGTATCACTATCACCCGGGAATTCCACAGTGAAAACCATTTCAATCGAAGCTATTGGAACTGGAATGGGTGAGAGGGAAGTGAGATTGAGTGCAGCTGGACCGATAGTCAGTTGGTTAAAATTCAGCAAGAATAACGAGGATTTTGAGGATAGTATCACTGTGGATGTTGATAAAACACCATACATTATTGTCAATTTAAGTCTCCAATCGAATATTACCCCCGGGGATTATAGAGGTGCAATAGAGGTCTATCATAGCGGTGGCAGAGTGGAAATCCCAGTTTTTGTTAAGATTGAAGGTTAAAGTTAAGTTAAGTTTCAATTTTATTATTTTTATCTTAATGATGCCTGTAAGATAATATCAATTTAAGGGAGTAAGGGGTGCACATCGGGGGGAAATGGAATAGGATAGACGGATATGTGTATATGTACATAATGAGTATATTTCAAGCGGTTATGCCGTATTTGAAGGTGATACTGGTCTTAGTAGTCGCTTTCTTCGTGATTGGCATAATTAATAGATTTATCAGGAGATTCCTAAGCACTACTGGTCTACCTCTGGATGCTCAGAACCTCTTACGCAGAGTTGTAGTCTATGCTCTATGGTTCGCTGTTCTGATTTATGTCACGCATGAACTGAAACTGGAAGAGATTTTCATGCCCCTCATTGGTGCTTCTGTGTTAGCTGGGGCTGCGGTTGCCTTAGCCGTCAAGGATGCCCTGGGTGATGCGGTGGCGGGAATATTTCTCCTGCTGGACAGGCACTTTAATATCGGTGATGAAATTGAGACGATGAAATACAGGGGAGAGATCATCGATGTCACGCTCAGAAAGACGCGCATAAAGACCGGGGATGGAACTATTGTGGTATTACC
>JAODGR010000031.1:4318-7664 GCA_025464275.1 Methanosarcinales archaeon | reverse complement strand
AGAGCCCGAACACGAACCAGAACGCGCATCCAAATATGTAAACAACACGCATCCACATGCGGTGAATGGAGCAGCTGCAGCAGGAGCAACAGCACCGGAAGCGGAACTGCCAGTGAATCCCAAATCAGTGACGCCAAAGGTGCGTGGAGATGAAGTCCTCGACGGTGCTCTCCCTGTGGTGTTTAAACCTGAGAGGAGTAGGGATAGGGATAGGGATAAAGACAAAGAGCTGAGGACCGGGGATGAGGATGCTGATATAAAGAAGGTGGCATTGATTGCAACATCAGCCAGCCAGAGTGGCTCAGCGGAGGTGGACATCCTCACCCTCGCACAATTGATGCGGTGGACTGATGCATCGATCGCGCACATCGGTAAGTCGAAGCTGAACAAGATTCTCGACCTGTACGACCGAACCGGGCGTTTACCAAAGGATATGAAGGAGATGATATACAAGATTGAATCCCTCTCTGACCTCCCGGATGAAGAGGAGAGGGGGAGGGAGCGGGAGAGGGAGATAGAGATGAAGGATTGTATCATTGTGCTATATCAATTAGACCGGATTGTGACCGGGGAGACGCAGATGCAGGCACCGCTCATGGTATCAGAGGAGGAGCTTGAGAAATGGCTGAGAGTGTGATCACCGTCTCCATCATCACCATCGCATGCGTCATCTGTGCCACCATGCTCGTAAGTGCAATCTTCCCCGCCGTGAACCGTGCCACATCCTCCGTCATCTCCGCAAATCAGATATTCGCCGAGCGTGTGCTCACCTCCATTGAGATCATCGCTACGTCGAATAGTTCTTCACAGTGCTATATATGGGTGAAGAATACCGGCAGCAGGGCGATACCTCAGATAGACAGGAGTGATCTCTTCTTCGGTGAATTGCGTAATTTCCGCCGCATACCCTTTGACCCCTCCTGCACTCCTGATGCGGCACCTTGCTGGAACTATCGGATAGAGAACGATCACAATGATAACGATATATGGGATGTGGGTGAGACGATAAACATCACGGTAAATAACGTTAATGAACTCACACCGGGCGAGTATTATCTCAATTTGGTGCTCTATAACGGTGTATCCGCCGAGGCTGAGTTCTCGATTGGCTGATGATTTGAGCCCGGGGGGATTAAAATGGGCTTCGGTACTGTATTCGCGAGCATTGCCTTCATTCTCATTATCGGACTCTCATCTTATCTGCTCGTTACCGGCACGCTCTTCACCATGGATACCATGGCTCACTCATTCAGGGAGCTCAGTGTGATGCAGAACAGCCGGATGAGAACGGGGATAGCGATAGTGAATATCTCGGTGACGGACATCGGCAATTACAGTCGGAGTATGATAGATGTGAGAATGAACAACACAGGTGCAACGAGTGTGTTCACACCGGATTTTAAGTTCATTGACGTCTTCATCTACTATGAGTCCGTAAATGGTACATTCTATCGCTGGATACCGTATAGCACCAATAACAGCACCGAACTGGGCGATAACGAGTGGACTGTGCTGGGCATCACACCAGATAAGATAAATCCGCGCGCATTTGACCCTGATGAGCAGATGGGGCTCAGAATCAGGGTCTACCCCGCGATGGATGAGAACAGCACCGGATGGCTGAAGGTGGTAATGCCAAACGGAGTCTCTGATACCGGGTATTTCACACACTGAGACTGAACTCAGGGGTAGAGCTCTTCCCACTTCCGCCGCCCGATTACCACCTCGAACTCGCGAGCTGAGAGCATCCTCAGCTGCTTATCACCCCTATGCTGAGCTTGAAGATGGAGGAAGTCCTCTACCAATCGCGGGCAGGCGGTATTCACAAACGCATCCACTTTATACCCGAGCAATCCATCCTCCGTTATCTCATCCATCGCTATCAGATAAGCATTCAATCCCCTCCGTATCGCCTCCTCTTTCAGCCTCCTCGCTTCCCCCGGGTTACATTGCCCGCTCTTCAACCCCAGAATAATACCAAATGTCGAGGCATCCCAGGCTCGAGCTATGGCGATATACCTCCTCTTTCGCTCCTCCTCTCCATAAAAAACCCTCAACTGTGTGGTGAAAGGGTCAGCAGCGACCACTCTCATGCCGGTGTACAAAGCAATTCCCGCGGGGTGGAAACTCCCGGAGCCGATGAAGAGGATCTCATCACAGGGCATCTTTGCAGCAGAGAAATCGCAGCCCAGCACCTGCCCCTCATACCTCAGCCGGGGTGACTTCCCGGTTACACCCTCCTTACCCTCCTGTGCGAGTACAGCCATCGCCTCTTTCAGCCTGTGGACATGCTGCACCGTGGTCACCACACACACCTGCTCGCCTCTTATCTCCTCTATCGCCTTATTCACTGCGGGTTTCACTTCTACTTCGCTTCTCAACTCTATGAAACATACCTCTCGACCCGGTCGACCCGGTAATTCAAATTCAGCGCGTGTATGCCCGAAATGGAAGAGTATATCCACGAGCTTCAGGAGCTTATCATCAATATCGCATGCCCCATAGCATGAATTGCCCGAGATTATCACTTCTGCACCCGTTCGTGCGGCGATAGCATCTGCAAGTTCAATTGCCATGGATTTAACACCTTCCGGAAGCTGAATACCCACCCTCCTCGCCCTATTCTCTTTTATATGCTCCACTATCCGCTCCAATTCGAAGTTATACGGGTATGAAAGTGAGAACTCCATGCTGTTCATCTGCTGTGTTGTCTGGACTGTGTTACCGGTACTTACACTCAGGTTTTTATATAACCAGAATCATGGTAAAATAAAAACCATGGAGATGGTATAGAAATGAGAGCGATTGGCATTCTGGTCATTGGATTGGTGATAGGCGCGATGGCAGGAGGTGCAGTGGGAGCATTCATGGTCTCGCATCAGATACTCAATTTCCCCGCTACCTCTACAAATGCAGATATATTGACACCCGAAGCTGCGGGTGCGAAGGTGGTGGATTTCATCTCCAACTACGGCGGGCTCCCTCCCGGAGTGAACGTCACATTGATAAACGTAACGGAAGCAGTGGAAGATGCAAACCTCTACAAAATCGCGGTCAATATGTCAGCAGGTGGAATCTCCAGGGCGATAGAGACTTACGTGACGAAGGACGGAAAGATACTATTCCCTGAAGGAATAGACATAGAGAAGCGGAAAGCTCAGATAGAGCAGCAGAAGCAGCAACAGCAACAGCAAAGACGGAGAAGAACCATCGGGAATTTCATCAGGAGTGGTGATGAGGTCTGTACGGAGGATGGCAAACCGGTTATTTACTTCTTCGGCTCCGAAGGGTGCCCACACTGCAAGTGGGAGCATCCGGTGATAGCAGATGTGGCATCGAAGTTCGA
>JAODGR010000031.1:0-4100 GCA_025464275.1 Methanosarcinales archaeon | reverse complement strand
GAAGAATAAAAAGAGGAGGATAATTTTTCACCTCCTTTCAAATATATTTAACCTATTTAACTCTAACCAGCAGCTCAAGCTCAGAGTATCTCGATAAGCTGGATCTCAAAAGTCAGGTCTTCACCAGCCAGGGGATGGTTCGCATCCAGGGTGACGTGGGATTCAGTTATATCAGTTATTGTAAGCACGATTATCCTCCCATCCGGTTGGCGGCTCTGTAACTGGAGTCCAACCTCGGGTTTCAATCCCTCTGGTAATTGACTCCTCTCAACCTCCAGTATAAGGTCTTCACGCCGCTGCCCGTACGCCTCGTCAGCCGGTATCCTGACGGTCTTCGATTCACCCGGTTTCATTCCTACCACTGCCTGCTCAAAACCTGATATTATCTGACCACCTCCTATCGTGAACTGGAGTGGATCCTCATTCACCGAGGTATCGAATACCGTACCATCGTCCAACTTACCCGTGTAGTGCACCTTGACGGTATCACCATATTTCGCTTCTGCCATCTCTCTTCACCTCCTTCTTTCTTTACAACACAATAGAATAGTAAAGAAGGAGGATGTATAAATACCAATACCCGAAATATCTTATCTTTATCACTATATCATATCATGTCCAGGTCATGAAGGACATGCTTCAGCTTATGCTCGTTCTCTTCGCTCAGTTCACCAAGCGGCGGTCGCACATGACCCGCAGGCAAACCCATCAACCTCGCCGCACACTTCACCGGTATCGGATTCGTCTCCAGGAACATCGCTTCAAAGAGCGGGAATAGCCTGAGATTGATTCTCCTCGCCCTCTCTATCTCCCCGCCCAGCATCGCTCGCACCATCTCGGTCATCTCCCTCGGCGCTATGTTCGCCACCACCGATATGACACCCTTACCGCCGAGGCTCATTATCGGTAGGGTGAGGAAATCATCGCCCGCAATCACGGTGAAGTCCAGGTCGCGCTCTTTCGCTAACTTTATAATCGCCCCCACCTGCTTCAAATTACCCGAAGCTTCCTTCACGCCCTTTACACTCTCTACCTCTGTCGCTATCTCCACTATCGTCTCCGCACTCATGTTCAACCCCGTTCGGGATGGGATGTTATAGAGGATCAGAGGTATCTCAGCAGCATTGCCAATCGCTCGGAAATGCTCCTTCAAACCCCTCACATTCGGCTTGTTATAATATGGGGTGATGAGCAGGCATGCATCCGCGCCCGCATCGGCTGCGTGTCTCGTCAGGTCAACCGCTTCCCTGGTGTTGTTCGAGCCTGTACCTGCTATCACCGGGACTTTCGCATTCGAGACCACTATATCAATGACACGCTTATGCTCCTCATGTGAGAGTGTTGCAGACTCACCGGTGGTACCACACGGGACTATACCGGCGACACCACCCTCCTCCACATACTCCACCAGCCTCTTCAAGCCTTCAGCATCTATCTCGTCATCTTCCGTAAACGGTGTTATAAGCGCAGGATAGACCCCCTCTATCTTCAACATTTCACTCCCCTCTTCTTCTTATGGGTGATGTACCCTGCTACTCTATTCCTCACCTCTTTGCTCATTATATTCGTATACTCCTCTACCAGCTCCTTATTACGCTCGAAATCGTCTGTAAATGCGTGTATCTCCTGTAAAAGCTGTCTTGATAGCTTCTTGATGTATGTCGGCTTAATCGTACCCACCACTTACTCACCCTTTCCTCTCTGTTCCCGTTTCTACTCCTGTCTCCGGCTCCTCCTCTCCCTCCTTTATATCACTCACACCTATCATCAGGAATATAGCAGCCACCAGCAGTACGATAATGGGAATCACCCCCAGTATCACTGTTATCACATCCTCCCTGAAGAAGGACAGCTGGGGTACCACCAGCATCGCTACTCCCACTATTGCCATCACAATCCCAGCCAGTATCTCCATATATGCATTCATCCTATCATACTCACCTCCTCAAGACAAATTCAGCACTTTCAAGCTTGTATCTCCAGTCAGAGGGTAATATCCCCTCCCTTGTGTAGTATTTTACAAGCCGCCTTATCTTCGATTCGGTCAACTGCAATGCCCTCTTGTTATGCATGTCTTTCTTATTCACTTCAAGATGCTTGCTTATCCTGAGTGCTCTTCGCATCAAATTCTGGAGGTCTTCCGGTATCTCAGGTGCGAGGTTCCGCTCTCTCAATATCTCCGTTATCCTCTTCCCCACCACCTGCGGCACACGTGGCACACCCTCGCCATCACGGAGTATTATCCCGATCTCGCTCGTCGAGAAGCCCCTTTTATACAGCTCTATTACCTTCTTCTCCACCTCCTCTGCCTTCACATCCAGCCATTCCGGAGCTGGGGATGGAGGATACGGTCTCTTAGAACCTGCCCTGCCTCGCCGCCTCGCATACATCCTCGCCATATCGCCTCTCCTTTCTCTCCTATTCTCCTGTTATTCTTATTCTCCCTATTCTAATTTATCAATCCACAATTGCCATATATATCTTGTGATGTTCTTCATCCCTAAGATGATAAATTCGGGCTTCTTTATAAATCCTACCAATATCCGGGAAGGGTAATCCATATCTCCACCCTCCTCCACTCGCCGCCGCTCTCGGCCCAGTGCACGAAGTATCCTCTCCAGGTCTCCATCATCCAGCACGCATCTCAATCTATGTACCCATGCACCGAATATGATCTCCTTTCCTATTTCTTTATGCCACCGCCTCTCATAATCCTTCAGCATGTGCATATCACCGGCTGAGACCGCTTTTGCCGCTACTTCACCCGCTATCTTACCGCTTCGCAGCCCGTAATAGACTCCCCCACCGGTGATCGGCTTGACCTGTGCAGCAGCATCACCAACCAGTAAAATACCACTGGTATTGCCATGCATCAGCTTCACGGTCTTCTGGAGTTTTAAACCAGCAGCAATGGGGATTGCACCACCTGTGTAGCCGTGATGCGATGAGCATGAGCCTCGATATCTCTTCACCATATGAGGCTCTGAAGAGAGTAATCGGGTGAGTAATCTCACCGGTGTTGAATGCGGAGACGAGAATTTATCATCCATGCATAGCCCGATTCGGGCAGTATGGTCATTCAGGGGGATAGCCCATGCGAAGAATCCGGGCGCTATTCGCCTGCCCGCGAAGATCTCAGCATAAGCGCTTTCTCCATCGTAGCACCCCTCTATCTGTGCACAACTCAATAAATTCCTCGTGAGCTTTATCCCTGCCAGCCTTGCAACTCCTGCTCTGACACCATCGGCTCCTATTACCACCTTCGCTCCTATCTCCTCTCTCCCTCCCCCGGCTTTAACCGCTTCCACACTCAACCCCCAGCTGGAGTGCCTTATCCCCACCACCCTGCAGCCAGTAATTATCTCAGCGCCGCTATTCCTCGCATCCTCTGCAAGTGCCTTATCGAAGCAATCTCGCTTTATTACATACGCATGCTCTCGTGCTTCTATCCGCAGGTCATAACCGGGGGAATGGATAACTGCTCCTTTTATACGGTTCACGGTGAACAGCTTGACCTCTCTCTCCCTCAGCTCACTCTCCTCTATTGCCCTCCTGCTTATCAGTCCTGCACAGCGGACTGGTATGCCTACCTCCCGGTCCTTCTCAATCACCAGTGTGGAGGCTCCACCCTCCGCTGCATGCTTCGCTGCTATACAGCCGGAAGGTCCAGCCCCTACCACGACCACATCGTACATCCTTTTTATATTTGAGCGGATTTATAATCAAACGCATGAAGGAAGCGAGGAAGAAGCTAACGATAAAGGGAAGAGTCCATGATGTGGGTTACAGGTTATTTCTGCTGACAGAGGCAGAGAACCTGCTTATTGATTACTTCGACGCAAGAAATGCACTCGTGGATAACGAACAGCAATTGATTGTTCTTGTTCGTGGTCCACGGGAGCGGGTCAATACATTTGTGAATTTTGTACACTCAAACTATCCACCCGAAGCTGAAGTCCACGACATCGTGGTCGAGGACTATCCAGAGGAGATAAGGAGCATTGATTCTTTCAGGCAGTCTTTCATGGTCTCGCAGCTGGCAAAGATAGCACAGATTGGGTTGAAGATGTTAGGGAGACAGGACATGATGCTTGAGAAGC
>JAODGR010000071.1:1103-25328 GCA_025464275.1 Methanosarcinales archaeon | reverse complement strand
ATAAGGTTATGGTAAGGGTGGCAACTAAAGGGGTTCTTTATCCCGCAGGGCTTACAAAACCCAAATGCGCACCTGGGCAGCCACGATAGGGATTGAGATTGTAAAAATAAAAGTGAAAAAGTGAATAGTAAATAGTAAAGTAAATAACAGTGGATGATAGTGGATTAAGGTGGAGTGGAGTGCATCCCGGTAAAAAAAACCGAATGATACGATGGTAAAAGTAGAAGCAAAGAGACCAGGCAGTGGCTACGGATACGAATACGGATATGGATACGGATATATGCACAGATTCATCCAGTGGAAGATGATCATGCTCTACCTGACTGGGACCCTCTGCCTGACCATCGTACTGACCACCACAATAGGTAACATTTATATACCACCCGGGGAGATTGTCGCCCTGTTCGGGAGCAAACTCCATCTATGTGCGGGCTCTCCTCTTCTTCACTCTTATGGAGGGGAAGAGATAATCTTCCTGGTACGACTGCCACGGATATTTATGGGTATACTGGTGGGTATCGCACTCGCCACTGCGGGTACAGCGATGCAGGGCTTGTTTAAAAACCCCATGGCTGACCCTTACATCATCGGTATAGCCTCAGGTGCAGGTGTGGGAGCAGCCTTATCTGTAACTTTACTCCCCTATACCGATTCAAGTATACTCTCCCTCTACACCACCCCACTCATGGCTTTCATGGGCGCTATCCTTGCCACTTTCATGGTCTACCGCCTCGCGAAGGTGGGTGGGAGGATACCGGTGGATACTTTATTACTCACCGGGATAGCGATCTCTTTGTTCTTCGGTGCCGTTCTATCTTTCCTGATGTATCTCGCAGGTCATGACCTGGGTTATATTTACTCCTGGCTTATGGGCCGAATAGATTCGCCAAACTGGCTAAAAGTGGAAATAACCGCCTCCTCTGTGGCTGTGTGTTTCATCCTGATATACCTCTTCGCAAAGGACTTGAATGCCATGCTACTCGGTGAAGAGACAGCACAGACACTGGGAATAAATGTGGAGCAGGTGAAGAAGATTCTACTGGTCCTCTCGGCACTCATTACCGCATCTGCCGTATCGTTCGTGGGAACAATCGGCTTTGTTGGGCTGATCATCCCCCACATCACACGAATCTTCGTTGGACCAGACCATCGAATTCTCTTCCCCGCTTCTGCTCTGGTGGGTGGCATCTTCATGGCGTGGGCAGATGCAGGAATTCGGTTCTTGGATATGATACTCCCCCTCGGTGAGATGCCGGTGGGGATAATCACCGCCTTCTTCGGCGTTCCTTTCTTCATCTATCTATTAAGACGGAGGAGAAAGGGTCTGCTCTGATTTTTTAGCTCGATTCTATCTACATCTACATTATTTTATATTATATTACAGTGAGAAGGAATAAGGGAATAAGGGAATAGGAGTAATGCGGAGGTTGCCGAGTTGGACAAAGGCGTGAGGTTCAGGGCCTCATCCCGAAGGGGTTCGGGAGTTCGAATCTCCCCCTCCGCATTATGGTATCCATCTACAGCGGGAATGCGGATGCACGCATGAAGAGACTGGAGAGGAATGTGGAGGAGATAGTGACGAGGGAGGAGCTGGAGAGGGCTCTGGCAGCGGGGCAATTAAAATTGAGGGCATATGTGGGCTTTGAACCCAGTGGGAGTGTGCATATCGGGCATCTACCACTGATAACCAAGCTGAAGGAGTTGCAGGCTCTTGGATTCCATATCATTGTGCTGCTCGCTGATGTACATGCATATCTGAATGAGAAAGGCGATTTTGAGCATATAAGGGAGACGGCGGATTACAACCGGCGATGCTTCTCGGCTGCCGGGCTCGGTGATGAGACTGAGTACATCCTTGGCTCCTCTTTCCAGCTGGATGCGGACTACATGCTGGATGTATTGAGGCTTGCAACGCTGACCACGGAGAAGCGTGCACGAAGGAGCATGGACGAACTGTCACGGAGTAAAGAAGACCGCAAAGTATCACAGATGCTATATCCACTGATGCAGGTGATGGATATCGCATATCTCAATATAGATGTAGCTGTCGGGGGTATAGACCAGCGGAAGATACACATGCTTGCCCGTGAGAGTTTACCAAAACTCGGGTTCAAACCTCCCATCTGTATTCATACCCCACTGTTAATCGGGCTGGATGGTGCAAAGATGTCATCCTCACTCGGCAATTATATCTCGGTCCACGAGCCAGAGGAGGAGATAGAGAGGAAGCTGAAGGCGGCATTCTGCCCGCCCAGAGTGGTTACTGATAACCCCATGCTCCAGCTCTACAAGTATCTCCTCTTCGAGGCTGCAGACGCCAATAACGGACTCACAATAGAACGCAAGCCGGAATATGGTGGTGATGTGACCTATCACAGTTATGAGCACTTTGAACGCGATTACCAGCTTGGCAAGCTACACCCGCAGGATGTGAAGCAGAATGCCATACGCTATTTGAATGAGTTATTAGCACCTGTAAGAAAGAGATTGGGAGTACCGAAAACTTTTTAATGCAACATCATATAATATAAATTAGTAAGAGTAGTGTAATATTGATGGAGGGGAAAAGGGTAAGGTGCAATTATCGCTCCTCAGTTTGAAGATCATCATCCTTTTCATACTGCTGCTTCTATCTGGCTTCTTCTCAGGCTCGGAGACCGCTCTTATTGCAACAGGTAAAGTAAAAGCGAGAGCACTGGTGAAGCAGGGCGTGAAAGGTGCGAGGGATGTAGATGAACTGATGGACCGACAGGAAGCGGTACTCACCTCGGTGCTCATCGGGAATAACATCGTGAATATCGGTGCATCGGCACTGGCAACATCCATCGCAATGGAGTTCTTCGGTAGTTATGGCGTGGCAGTTGCAACAGGAGTGATGACCTTCCTGATACTCACCTTCGCGGAGATCATGCCAAAGACGATCGCGGTTCATCACGCAGAACGGATCGCTATCCTCGTATCCAGACCGATAAAGATACTGGCTTACCTCTTCTCACCGTTCATCAAACTGGCATCTGCGTTTACTGCCGCTTTTGAACGATTAATGGGAATGGGCACGGGCACATACAGGAGGCATTTACTGACCGAGGAGGAGATGGAGACGATGCTGGATATAGGGGAGGAGGAAGGAGCGATAGAAGAGGACGAGAAGGAGATGATGATGGGCGTATTGAAGCTCGATGAGATCAGGGTGAAGAACGTGATGACACCCAGGGATGCAATGGTATGCATAGATGTTAATCGGAGTGTAGATGACGCAGTAGAGCTGATACGGAGGACAGGTTACTCCAGGATTCCCGTATTCGAGCGAACAGAGGATAACATCGTGGGCATTCTCTATGCGAAGGACTTGCTGAGCACTGCCGGTGGAGGGGGTGGAGGGGGTGGAGTGAGCAGTGGCAAGCGAAAGAGGACCAGGAAGCCATCGAGCTCGATACGTGAGCTCATGAAACCCCCTTATTTCATACCGGATACGAAGCGGGTGGACGACCTGCTGAAGGAATTCCAGCGTGGCAGGTTCCACATCGCTATCGTGGTGGATGCACAGGGGAAGACTGAGGGGCTGGTCTGTCTGGAAGACCTGCTGGAGGTGATTGTGGGCAGTATATACGATGAATACGATATAATACCGGGAGTAAGGGTAAGAAAAATAGTAAATAATTGATTGAGACGATAATGGAGATATGAGATATGGATAAGGATAGAGATAGAGTAGGGGAGCGGAAGCGGAATATTAGAGTCGAGTTCATAAGCCGAATGCCAGTGGAGGAGCAGAAGGTGGAGATAGTCGAGCGGAAGGGGCTGGGACACCCTGATAGTCTATGTGATGGCATCGCTGATGCGGTGAGTGTGGCGCTATGCAGGGAATACAAGAAGAGATGCGGGATGATACTGCATCACAACACGGATAAAATACAGCTCGTGGCTGGCAGATCAAACCCGCGATACGGCGGTGGTGAGATCATATCCCCTATCTACATCCTCCTGGGTGGCAGAGCGACACGGGAATTCGAGGGTGAGGAGATACCCGTGGATGTGATTGCATTACGTGCAGCACGTGAATATCTGCGGAGGAATGTGCGTAACCTCGATGTTGACAGGTACGTGGTGGTGGATAGCAAATTGGGCAGGGGTTCTTCTGACCTCCTGACGGTATTCAAGGAGAAGGAGAGTGAGATACCCGTGGCAAATGATACCTCCTTCGGCGTTGCTCACGCACCACTATCTGAGATAGAATCCATTGCCCTCAATATAGAATCCAGGGTGATGTCCGATTATCGGTACCGGGAGAGTGCGATAGGGGAGGACATGAAGGTGATGGCACTCAGGGATGGCGACAGAATAACACTCACGGTGGGTGATGCTTTTGTATCCAGGTATGTGGATGACTATGACCACTACGAGTCGATAAAGGAGGGTTTGAAACAGTTTGTCACCGATGTTGCAGAGGAATATACCACCAGAACGGTCACCACGGCAGTAAATCGGGCTGATACTCCCACCTCGGTCTATATCACAGTGACAGGTACTTCAGCGGAGATGGGCGACGACGGCGCAGCAGGGCGAGGTAATCGCTGTAACGGGCTCATCACTCCTAACAGACCGATAAGCATGGAAGGAGCAGCGGGAAAGAATCCAGTGAACCATACGGGTAAGTTATACAATTTGCTCGCTATTCAAATAGCAAATGAGATTGTGGATACGGTAGAAGGTATTCAGGAGGTGTATATAAAGATTCTATCTGAGATAGGCAGACGAATAGATGACCCGAAGATAGCAACCGCACAGATCATACCGAAGAGTGCGGGAGCCGAGAGTGCAGCGATTGAGCATAAGGTGGCTCGGATAATGGATGAATGGCTATCAAACATAAGAGAGATAACAGACAAAGCGGTCAATGGTGAGTTGAAGACGTTCTGACTCTGCTCGCTCTATCGCTCCATCTCTCTATCTATCGCACGTACGGATCACCACTGAATGCTCTTTAAAGAAATCAATGCTCTTTAGCTCCCCGGCAATAAATTTCTCATCTCCAAGTAGCCCGGTCAGACGAAAGCCATCTCTCTCCGCCTCCACAAATATCACGTCATGCATCACCTCTTCCCTCTCCCCTTTTTCTCCATTCTCAATATAAACAGTAGCTATACACATTCTCACAGTCTCCCATTCTCCTATCTCCCCACTCTGAGTAATAGCGAGTCCAAGATCTCACCTACTTCATCCCTTGCTCTCGCATTCAACAGACTCAGCAGAGGGCGCCCCTCTAAACAAGCCTCAAATATCTCAGGGTCGTGATGAATGGAACCGATCACATCCACCCCCTTCCCCTCCAGCATTCCTTCCAATTTCGAAGCCATTTCATCCGATGTTACTTTATTCAAAACTGCCCATATCTTCTCTTTCCCTATATCGCTGGCGAGTTCTTTCACCTTCCACGCAAGCGTTACGGATTCAATAGAAGGTTCAACAACCACGAGCATACTGTCTATACTTGTATCTACACCTCTACCGAAATGCTCTATCCCTGCTTCCATATCTACAATGGCTATCTCGTTTGAGTTCAGCCGGAGTTTCTTCAGGAACTCCCTGCTTAAAACCCCCATAGGGCATGCACACCCTTCTAAGGATTGCAGTATCTTACCTATATTCACAAGACAGAGCCCTTCATTTCTGATTATGTATGGCGGGGGTATCTCATCCACAGATATCTCTTCACGCTCCAATACGTTCAGTTGATATCCTGCATCCTTCATCTCCCTCTGCAACCTCCTCTTCCCACCTACAAGCTCCATAAGTGGGACCGGGGGAGACTCAAAACCGAGCATATTGAATAGCCCTGAATTCGATTCATCTGAATCCACTACTAACACTCTATAACCCTTACCTTGCATTACGGCTGCCATCAGACTGACCGTCACGCTCTTCCCGCTCCCTCCCTTACCACAGACCGATATCTTCATCCTTTATCCTCCTCATTCATCACCTCACTGTGGTACCGCACTGCGGGTGAAGCCCGTGGCTGAAAATCCCGGCATGCCATACCCGCGGGATTCACCACTATATCTTTAAGAGCACATCTATCAGGGGGAATGAAGTTTACACAGTTGCTGTGAGTGTGTGCGGACTGCCTCCCCGTCTCTATCTTCGTCGCCGCCCCCATCTCCGTGGTAATAGGTATCTGACCTGTATGGGTCTGTATCTGTATCGGTACCGGTATTTGTATTTGATGCTCTGCGCCCGGCAACAATCCCGTAGGGTAGTGGTAATACCTGTACCTGGTTCTATGTCTGTACCCTCCACCCCTTCGGTAGCTCCTGTATCTATATCCTGCCATTCTCCTTCTTCTTGCTCCTGTAATCTTCCAGAGCTGCCCTTAAAGTATCCACTGCGAGGACGGAGCAATGAACACTCTCCTCGGGCAAGCCACCCAAAATCGCGATGATGTCCCCACTCTCTATCTTGAACGCCTCTTCGATCGTCTTGCCCCGCACCATCTCGGTAATTACGCTGCCACAGGCAACAGAAGGCCCGCATCCATCTGATATGAATTTACTGTCTGTGATTCTACCTCCCTCTACTTTTAGGTGTATCTGGAGTGTATCGCCGCAGGGACCGGTGATTCTGGCAGCGCCGTCAGGATTGCTCAATTTGCCAACATTCTTCGGATTGTATGCCTCCTCAAGTGTCTTCTCTGTGTATATCTCCCTCTCTTCTCGCCTTATCGCCTCCTCCACTTCCGCCAGGAAGTCATCCAAATTGGTGAATCCACTACCAGTCTCAGTCTCAACCACCTTTCTCCCCTGACCTGTCCCTTCTTCTCTATTTATGCCTACGCCGCTCTTCTCGCTCATCTCTTCGTCTCTATTGTATACCCCACCCAGGGGTGATATAATATGAATATGGCATCAGTCCAGGTCCGTATATTCCTGCCCACCACCATCTTGGCATCCAGGGGAACCACCTGCAGAAGGGATACGGATTGCCCGCTCCTCTCCTTCCCGGTCCAACCCCAATGCCGAGAAGACCGATACCAAATCCAAAACCTCTCCAGAATCCTATTCCTCTACCTCTTGGCATCTTACTTATCACCTCCCCTTCATTTCAACCTGCAAGCGCAGCACCAATAAAATGAATATATATTCGTATATTTATATAAAAGCAGAATATAAAATAAAAATACCTCGGTTCTCATTATCCCGGGGGTTGTCCTTCTCTGTCTTCATCTCCATCAATGGGGGAATCAGGGAGCACCTTTTTATGATGCCTCACACGATGAGAGAGTGGAACGGAGTGGAGTTGCAATGAGTTACGAAGGGGCTGAGGAGGAGTTGGGGAGGGAGGAGATATTAGAGATAGCCCGGAAGATAATACGCGAAGGACCGGGACCCATATGTAATCACTGCCTTGGCAGGCAATTTGCAAAGGTATATTCCGGCATATCCAATGAGAGGCGTGGCGAGATATTGAGAGAGATACTCGGACCCGGGGTTGGAGCAGAAGGAGAGGAGGGAGGGATGGAGGGCGGGGGTGGCAAATGCTGGGTGTGCAACGGTCTGTTTACGGAGCTGAATAAATGGGTGAGGCTGGCATTGAAGAAGCTGGAATGCTATGAGTGCAATACCTTCCTCGTGGGTACGAAAGTGAGTGGAATGCTCATCGAGAACGAGGAATTGTTGTGGGAGATAGCGGGTGCACTCTTCGCCGAGCCACTGAAGGCTGAGCTGAACAGGGAGGTGGGCAAGCGAATAGAGGAGGAGACGGGTAAGCGTGTGGATTTTGATACGCCGGAGGTGGTGGTGATACTGAACCTGTGGGAGGGTGACGTGGAGTTACAGGTGAACCCGGTGTTCATCTATGGGCGATACAGGAAGTATAAGAGGGGGATACCCCAGACGAGATGGTTCTGCCGTGAATGTCATGGTGAGGGCTGTCCACACTGCAACTTCACGGGTAAGATGTATCCAGAATCGGTGGAGGAATTGATAAAAGCTTCTATACTGGACCTGTTCGGTGCCAGGGATATGATATTGCATGGCTGCGGAAGGGAGGACATAGATGCCAGAATGCTTGGCTCAGGTCGCCCTTTTGTGGCGGAGCTGAAAGAGCCGAGGCGGCGGCGTGTGGACCTCCAGACTGTGGAGAAGAGGGTGAATGAGGCGAACAGAGCGAAAGTAGAGGTTTGCGGGCTGCGATATGTCCGGAGGGGAGCAGTTGCACAGCTGAAGAGTGCGAACGCAAAGAAGACGTATCGCATGAGGGTGGAGTTGAGCAAGGGTGTGCCCGAGGCTGACCTGAGGAGAGCAGTGAAGGAGCTTGCAGGGGCGATGATAGAGCAGAGGACACCCTCGCGAGTATTGCATCGGCGGGCAGATCTGATACGTTACAGGCGAATCTACAACTGCAAACTGCTGGACTGGCATATACGCGAGTGCGAACTGGAGGTGAAGAGTGATGGCGGTTTATACGTGAAGGAGCTGATCTCAGGTGATGGGGGTCGAACAAGACCGAACTTCAGTGATTTGCTGGGGCGGGGTATAGAGGCGAGGGTGAAGGAGCTGGATGTGATAGATGTGGATTTGAGCTGTGAACTCGATATGTGATCTGCGATATGCGACATGCCTCTTTTATCTTCTATCTTCTCTTCTTCTTTATTATTAGATATGAGTAGCATCGCATTGCAATCCAATGCATAAGGTGATAAAGGACCCGATACATGGATATATCAAGATAGACGAACTCATCACTGCATTACTGGACACCGTGGAGATGCAGCGTCTGCACCGTATAAAACAGCTGGGTTTCTCTTATCTGGTCTATCCAGGTGCGAATCATACAAGATTTGAACATTCACTCGGTACTTATCACCTGATGAACCTCCTCCTGGACAGGCTCGGTATTGCGAGTGAGACCATGCAGGAACTCCTGGTTGCAGCACTCATCCATGATGTGGGGCACGCTCCTTACTCGCACGTACTCGAGCCATTGATAAAGAAGTACACGGGTAAAGGACACGAAGATATCGAGGAGCTACTCCTCGGGCACGGGCACGAGGGAGGGATAAGGTGCGGAGATGAAGACCCGGAATCGGTGCATATAGCGGATGTGGTGGATAAATACCATCTGAGCAGGGATGAGATACTGAGCTACATAGTGGGCGAAGCGAGAGGACCCCTTTCCAAGATACTGAACGGGGAGATAGATATAGACAAGATGGATTATCTGGTGCGGGATTCATATTATACAGGCGTGGCTTATGGCGTGGTGGACAACATGAGGCTCATTCAGGGGCTGGATTTCTTCGATGACCAGCTGGTGATAACCGAGAAGGGGATACTACCCGCGGAGTACCTCCTGTTCTCAAGATTCCTCATGTATCCCTCGGTTTATAATCACCACACCACGCGTATAGCGCAGCTGATGTTCTCACGAGCTGTGGAATACCTCATAGAGTCGCATCACTCGCCACACGACTACGCACTTGGATTACGGGCAATGGACGATTCAGAGATAGATATAGCGCTGCGTAACGCCGGTGGCTATCCGGGGGAGATGATGACCAGGATAAACGAGCGGCGATTGTTCAAGCGAGCGGTATACATAAAGGTGAACAGCCTGGAGGAGAGTCTCCGTGAAGAGCTGAGTGAAGAAGCGCGAATAAAGGAGTTGGAGCAGGAGATAAGCAAGCGAGCAGGGATAGAAGAGAGATACCTCATAGTGGATTTCCAGGACGAGAGGGGTATAGGGGAACTAATAAAGGAGGGGGAAGCGCGGGTGGTCATTCAGAACGAGATAAGGAGTTTGAGTGAGGTCTCTGAACTTGTACGGATGCTCAACAGTGCATTTCATGATATTCGCAGGCTGGGTATTTATACACCCTCAAAGTATCGTACCGAAGTGAAGAGAGCAGCAGAGGAGGTTCTCTCCATATCACCATGACAGCATCGATAAGAGAAGCTATGCTGTATACGCATATGGATGTGCCGCAGGATGGTGAGGCTGAGAAGGTGCGGTGTAACGTATGTGCGCACCGCTGCCTTATACCGGAGGGGGGAATCGGGATATGCCATGTAAGGCGGAATATAGCGGGGAAGCTGTATACACTCATCTATGCTGAAGCTTCTTCCATCAATGTCGACCCGGTGGAGAAGAAGCCACTGTATCACTTCTATCCAGGCAGCTATGTCTTCTCACTCGGCACGATATCATGCAATTTCCATTGCAGGCACTGCCAGAACTGGAATATCTCAACAGCGCGGGTGGGCGATATCCCCACATTTGAGATATCACCGGAAGAAGCAGTCCAGCGTGCGAACCGAAATCACTGCGCTGGTATCGCATGGACGTACAACGAGCCGACGATATGGTTTGAATACACCTATGACAGTGCCCGAGTGGCGAAGCGGGAGGGGCTCTACACCGTGTATGTGACCAACGGGTATATCAGTGCAGAGGCACTGGATGAGATATCGCCGTTCCTGGATGCTGCGAATGTGGATGTGAAGGCGTTCAGTGATTCATTCTATAAGCGGGTTTGTGGTGCTCGACTGGAGCCGGTTCTGGAGACATGCAAGCGAATGCTCAGGAAGAAGATACACCTTGAACTCACATACCTGATTATACCGGGCTATAACGACGGAAGAGAGGAGCTAAAGGAGTTTGCAGACTGGGTGGTAACCGAATTGAATGCCTCAATCCCGGTACATCTCTCACGCTTTTATCCCGCGCATTTGATGCTCGATGTACCACCCACGAGCATTGAGAGTTTAGAGATGGCGTATGAGATCGCTAAGGATGCTGGCATTGAGTATGTCTATCTGGGGAACACACCGGGGCACCAATATGAGAATACCTACTGCCCAGAATGTGGCGAGTTACTCATCGAGCGTGTGGGCTATCGTGTGAAGATGAGGCTGAGGGGCAGGAAGTGCCCGGGTTGTGGACATGAGATAAATATAGTATTGTGAGATAGAGATATGAATAGAAACAGTGGTGCTCATGATAGCTCCCGCTCTTTTATATATGCACATCCTTTCAGCCTGTCGATCAAGAATTCACATGCGGAGAATGCGTCTTTACGGTGCTCCGAAGCCACGAGAATGAGCACGATCTCATCTCCCACCTTCAATCTTCCCCTGCGGTGTACAATCTCCACCGCATTAATATGGAACCGTTCCATGGCTTCTCGTTTCAATCGCTCCACTTCTCTCTCGTAGCCCTCACCTGTGGTCACCTCCACTTCCATGCCTCTCACTTTACGCCCGTTACCACGAACAATACCCAGGAAGGAGACGATAGCACCTATGTCTGTACCTGCTCTCTCTTTCAGCTCATTTATGAGCTCTTCTATTGGAATATCACCCTCTGTTATCATTCAACCAGCTAAGGAATAAGTAGGAGGAGGATAAGATAAAGGATAAGAGAAAGGGCAAAGAAAAGATGGCATCAAAGCAGATGCGGATACCATGGGACGAATACTGGATGAGGATTGTGGAGGATGTGGCGACGCGTTCCACATGTTTGAGAAGACAGATAGGTGCACTGGTGGTGAAGAATAATATTATAATATCTACGGGCTATAACGGTGCACCCAGGGGATTCCCGCACTGCCTCGATGTGGGATGCAGGCGTGACAGGTTGAATATCGCCTCGGGTGAGAGGCATGAGGAGTGCATTGGAGTGCATGCGGAGCAGAATGCACTGCTCCAGGCGGGTAGAGATGCGGAAGGTGCCACGTTATATGTGAATGCGTACCCGTGCAAGATATGTGCCAAGCTGATAATAAATGCGGGGATAAAGCGGGTGGTGATGTCGGGCGAATACAGTGATAAGGAGGGGCTGGAGTACCTACGCCGGGCGGGTATAGAATTAACCTTCCTGTAGATGTAGAGTAACCATGGCTAACCATGACTAACTATAACGTGACAGCCAATCTCTGACCCGATTCTTCCTCCTCGTACATCTCACCGTTCTCCTTGTAGGTCTTCAATAAGAAGTGCGTCACGGTATTACGGACCTGTTCAAGGGGAGCTATCTTCTCCGCCACGAAATAGGCAACTTCTCGCATCGTCTTACCCTCCACCAGGACTGAGAGGTCATATTCGCCCGAGACCAGCCGCACCGACTTCACTTCTGGAAACCTGGATATCCGCTCTGCAATACTGTCATAACCTTTACTCCGCTCAGGCACGACTTTTATGTCTATCAATGCCTGCACCATCTCTATACCTGCTTTTTCATAGTTTATTATCGCCTTGTACTTCCTTATTATCCCCCTCTCCTCCAGCTCGCCTATGATGTTCTTCACCTCTGATTCGTCCAGTCCTGCACGAACGGCTATCTCACTGTCACTCAGCCTCGCATTCTCTTCCAGTATCCTCAATACTTCAGCCTTATTCCTCTCTATATTGCTTATCTCCATACGTCAAACTATAAGCTATCTCTACACTTATCTTATTTATTGATAGACAGAGTTAAAAACAGGCAGGGAGGTGGAGAATGAAGAAGGAGCTGGAGATTCTGCTGGAGCGTGTAGAGGATTTGAAGAGACCCTCAGTGGCTGAGGAGCAGTACAGTACTCCACCTGCGCTGGCTGCGGAATTGCTCACGCTTGCCTTCCTGCATGGTGATATAGCGGGTAATGTGGTCTACGACCTTGGCTCCGGGAACGGGATACTGGCAATAGGTGCGAAACTACTGGGTGCAAAGGAGGTAATCGGTATAGAACGCGACAGTGATGCGATAGAAGTGGCGAGGGAGAACAGTCGGAAGCTGGGTGTTGAGGTGGAATTCAGGAGATGTGATGTGCGTGATATACGTGAACGTGAGGAGGGGATGGATATGAGTGGAGACACGGTGGTGATGAACCCTCCTTTTGGTGCACAGAGGGTTAACAGGCATGCAGATAGGCTGTTCCTGAAGAAGGCATTTGTGCTCGCACCGGTTGTGTATTCCATCCACAATGCAGGTAGTGAGCCTTTCCTGAGAGCCATTTTGGAGCCCGCTGGGGTCGCCATCACACGGTTCCCCACCACACTCAATCTCAGGAGGCGATTCTGGTTCCATAAGAAGGATAAGAAGCTGATACACGTGGATATGTATAGGATGAGTAGAGTGCGGTAAAGAGTCCGGTGTTTGCAGAATAAATAGACTCTTCCTTAGAAGCTAAGCTAAGGTGCGAACATGGAACTTATCTTCTCCACATTCTTCGCCTTTGCGAATATCGTCACGAGGTCATGGGGTTTAATCACGGTATCGCCTTTTGGTAATATAATATCACCATCACGCTCTATCGCCACTATTATACCTTCTTTTATACGCAACTTCGATATCTTCTTACCCACTACCTTCGATCTATCGGAGACCATGACCTCAAAGATCTCAGCCTTACCACCACTTACAGGCAGGAAATCCTTTATCCGTGGACGTTTCACCGAGAAATAGAGATGCCGGGCAACGGTCATATCTGGATTCTCATACATGTATATACCAGCCTCCTTGAACATCTCCACATGCTCCTCCTGGTTCACCACCGCGACCGTCTTCTTTGTACCCATTCCCTTCGCAGTTAATGCCATCATCAGATTCGCTGAGTCGTCTGAAGTGGTGGCTATCAATGCATGTGCTCTATTGGCTTCAGCCTGTTCCAGGGTGGACTTCTCCGTTGCATCCCCTACTATCATCAGGACATCGTATTTCGCCGCTATCTCGCGGCATCTCTTCTCATCCTGGTCTATCACCACTACGTCATTCTTCTCCTCTGTTGCAATCTTCACCAGATTCTTACCTATTCCACCAAGCCCCACCACTATCAGATACATTGACTTTAATCTCTCTTATCCACTCTATCTTTAAATACCTTCACCCATTCATTCACCAGCTGCAGACCCGCAGCTATTCCCTCTTCCATCTTCTCTATCCTCTCACCACCACCCTGAGCTATCTTCGCAGTCCCTCCTCCGCCGCCTCCCACCACATGGCACACCTGCTTCACTATCGTGGCTGCATTTATATTTACATTCTTCTGGCTCACCTCATCGGGTACAGATGCGACCACAGCCACGCGATCGCCTGTCCTTGATAGCAGTAGAGTTACGAACCCCGCGCTGGATAACTCCGATGCGATTCTCAGCAGCTCTTTCTCTTTCATCGCATCATGGATGACTTCAGCAATTACCTCTATATCATCGATCTTCTGTGCCTTGTTTTTGAGGATATCGAGCTGCAATCCCGCTATCTCTGCCCTCAATCGCTCATTCTCTTTCCTCAACTGCTTCCACTCCTCAAAGAACCGCCTCACCGTCTCTGGCAGTCTGCTCTCTGGTATCCTGAGCACCGATGCCGCCTGTTTTATCAGTTCATCACGTGCCTGCATCTCCGTTACCGCTGCTTCACCTGCGGAATACCATATCCTCTCAATTCCATCCTGTATTCGCTCGGTACGCAATATCTTTATGGGACCCACCTCCCCGGTCTTCGAGCAGTGAGTGCCTGCACATGCCTGCACATCTTCATCTGCCCCTATTCGCACGATTCGGAGTTCCTTACCCGGGGGCACACCACCCTGATAGATACGGAACCCGTATCTCCTCTCCGCTTCGTTACGGTCCAGGAAGGAGGCGCTTATATCCTCATTGCGCATCACCATCTCATTGGCGAGCATCTCTATCGCCCGCTTCTCATCATCCGTGATGCGCTTGAAGTGGGTTATATCAAGTCTGGACCTTAATTCACCCTTCTGCGCTCCCGCCTGCCACACATGCTCACCCAGTAGCTTCCTTGCTGCCCAGATTACGATATGTGTAGCGGAGTGATGCCTTGTATGTGCCATTCTGCGCTGATAATTGATACAGCCACGTACATCCATCCCCCGTTTCAGCTCAGTCTCCAGCCTGGCTTCCGGCTCTATTTCATGGACTATCACACCATCCACACTCTTCACATCCACGACCTTTAATTCATCGCTTCCAGCCAGTATAACACCAGTGTCAGCGGGTTGACCGCCGCCTTCTGGATAGAAGAGTGTCCTGTCAAGCACGACGAACTTATCAAAATAATCCAGCACAGTGGCATTGAAAACGTACGACCGGGGCTCATCATAGTACAATCGTTGGGTCTTCGGGAGTGATCTCGTCCGCTCTCTCAAATTCGCCACCACCTGGTCCACTTCTGCTACTTCTCTACGCTCCTCACCGTGCATCCGCGCAACCCTGGAATAGAAGTCCTCGGGTATCTCCACAGGCACGTGAAATCTGGAAGCGACCTCTCCTGTAAATTCCGGCGGTATACCATGTGTGTCATACAAGTTGATGAGCGTGTCAACCGATATCTCCTTACCTCCCTTTATCAGCTGCTTTACTATTCGCTCACCACGTGATAGGGTCTCCCTGTACCTCTCCCTCTCCAGTGCCAGTATCTCATTTATCCTGTCCATGGATTCCGACAACTCAGGGAATGCTCCACTCAGCAGTTTTATATGCATAGCCACCAGCTCTTCCACCGGTATATCGCACTGCAATGATTTCAACATCCTGAATGTCCTTCTTATAACCAGCCTGGCGAGATAGCCCTCCTTCGCATTCGAGGGCACTATACCATCAGCGAGCATGAAAGCCAGGCACCTTGTGTGGTCTGCTATCGCATATATCGTATCCAGCGGCTCCATGACCGCAGTGAAGAAGTTCTCAGGTAGTTGTAGCCGTAGCTTCTTCGCTATCTCACGCCTATTCATCACACCCGAGAGCCTGGCTATTTCTATCAGCTGATTCCTGTACCGCTCCATGGGATGTTCCATCCCGATGGAAGAGAGCAGCTCGTCTATCACTTCCGGGAATATCGCATCATACACTGTGGGTGTTCCTTTTGATGCCCACACGAATCGTTCCAGTCCATACCCGGTATCCACTATGTACATCTCCATCTTCCTGTACCACTGCCCTCCTATTGAGGTCATATCATCGAGCCCGTTCCGTGGTGGATGATGAACCGCTTCGAGGTCCATGAATACCAGCGTGGCAAGTTCCAGACCACCTGCAATCACCTCAAGACATGGTCCCGCGTTACCTCCACCCATCCATGGCGCCTCCTTGTAGGTTATCCACTCCTCAGCCACGCCCAGTCGCTTCAGAAATTCATCACAGTACTTCACAGTCTCGTTCTTCCAGTATATCTCCTCCCCACCTCGCTTATTGAACGCATGATGCCCCATCATCTCGAACATCGTGAGGTGTCTGCCACTCCTCCCTATCGATGCGAGGTCTTCAAGCCTTATACATGGCTGCGAGACGACGAGTGGATTTGCAGGAGGGGGAACGCGGCCGGAGGTGATCAGCGGCTGGAAGTTGGCGATGGATGCGATGTTGAGATAGATATCATCACGCCAGCGTGCCACTACCGGATATCGCCTCATTCTGGTGTGGTTCTTCGACTCGAAGAAAGAGAGGAAAGCTTCCCTTATCTCATCCGCACTCCGCTCGGTAAATAGAGGAGCACCAATGAACGAGTAGGCTTCACATGGTGCGTCACCACATGTAGCCCTGTCCCTATCTCTGGTCCAGAACCAGGAGCCGCACTTCTTGCATTCCTTCCTTACAAACCCCTCCTCTATCAGGTATTCGATGTTATATTCGCTCTCACTCATCTTTATCCGTGTATACTATACTTACATCATCACATCATAAATGTGCTTCATTGCATTAACCACCCTCGCATTCTGCTCCGCTGTACCCACGGTAATCCTGATGAACGAGTCACCAGCGCCACGGAAAGAGGAGCAATCCCGCACCACTATCCCCGCGCGTAACAGAGCTTTGTAAACGGCGTGTGATTTCGCTGGTGAGACATCCACCAGCACGAAGTTCGCATCTGAGGGCAGGACATGGAACAAAGGTTGCAGATGCCGGTACAGGAACTCCCTGCCCTCACGTACCAGTTCGATGGTGTTGCGAAGGTGCTCCAGGTCACTCAGTGCCGCGATAGCAGCAGAGATGGCGACCCTATTGACGGAGAAAGGTAATGCAACACGTTTATAAATCCCGGTTAGCCAGCTCGGAACCACAGCATAGCCAACTCTGAGACCTGCGAGTGCAAATGCCTTTGAGAAGGTTCGCAATACAACTATGTTCCCATCCTGCTCCTGCACGAGCTTCACCATAGAGGAATGAGGTGCGAATTCCACGTATGCCTCGTCTATCACGACCAGTGCTTCAGGCACGGAAGTCGCAATTGCACGCACATCATCCTCGGGAATGGAGTTACCGGTGGGATTGTTCGGCGATGCGAGGAATATCATCCTTGTTCTGGCGTTACATGCTCCGGTCACTGCATCCACAGATACGGAGAAGTTCTTACCTCTATCTCTGTTCACGTATCGTGGTCTTCCACCCGCTATCTTTATGAGCGATTCATAGAGGGAGAAAGTAGGAACGGGGATTACTCCCTCGTCCCCCTCACCGATGAATATCCGCACCAGTGTATCAAGCACGCCATCTATGCCAGCACCTATCACTATTCTATCCGCATCTACACCGAGATACGCTGCAATTGCGTTCTTGAGTTCTGCTTCCTCACCTGACCATGGATACATGCTCAGCTTCAGCTTTCCACTTTCTATCTCCTCCACTATCGCTCTTATTACACGCCTGCTGGTACCCAGCGGGTTCTCGTTCGAGCTCAGCTTTATTGCACCCTCTATCAGTTCCCCAGGTCTGTATTCCTCCAGTTCCGTCAGTGAAGGACGAATCTTCATCTGCTTCACTCTCCTCTCTATCCTCTATCCCCTATCACCCGTCTCCTATCTCCATAACTATAAAATAAGAACAAAAAATAGAATCTGTGAGAATAGAAGATGTGGGAGAATGGAGGGGAAGGAGGGGATGAGATCTGTGGCATATGCAGGGAGCGAAGAGCAACGACAAGGTGCAGTAAGTGTGGCATTCCTCTTTGCAATACCTGTGCAATTGAGATAAGGATAGAAGATACGCATCCTGCACACCGGATAAAGGGTATTACAACACCTGGAATTACAGGGGAGGCGATGAGGAAGAAGGTTGTATGCCCCAACTGTGTTGGTGAGGTGGATATAGATGATATAGATTAGGATAGGAGATAGCCCATGAAGACCCAGACCCAGACCCGAGCTCAGGCTCAGGCTCAAGCTCAGAACCGGCATCGACCTTTTGTATTCATAAATATGGCAATGAGTGCGGATGGTAAAGTGTCCACAGTGAGACGAGAACAGCTCAGGATAAGTGGTGTGGATGACTTTGAGAGGGTAGATTCGCTGAGAGCGGGCTGTGATGCAATCATGGTAGGTGTGGGTACTGTCCTGGCTGACAATCCCTCACTCACTGTGAAATCGGAGGATAGGAGAGAAGAGCGGAGGAAAGAGGGTAAATCTGAGAATCCGATACGCGTAATCGTGGACAGCAGGGCGAGAACACCAATAGATGCTGAAGTGCTGAATAAAGGTGCAGGCATGCGAATAATCGCGGTCTCAGAGCGCGCGGTTGTGGAGGATGTGGCGCGATTGGGTGATAAAGCAGAGGTCATGGTCTGTGGCAGAGAGGAAGTGGACCTGAGAGAGCTCCTGTATCTGTTGTGGCTACGTGGTGTGAACAGGTTGATGGTGGAGGGTGGCGGAACGCTCAACTGGTCACTCATATCCCACGGGCTGGTTGATGAGATTTATATCTACGTGGGTAACGTGATAATAGGGGGTGAGGGTGCACCTACGCCTGTGGGCGGTCAGGGCTTCATAAGGAATGAGGAACTGGTGAAGCTGGAGCTCATAAGTGCGGATAAGATGGGCGAGGGTGTATTGCTGAAGTGGCGAGTCGAGTCATAGAGTCATAATATGAGCTGGCAGGAGATACAGGAAGGGGTGAAGCGGTGCAAGAGATGCAAGGAGGAGGGTTTTGACGGAGTTAAATGCCCTGATGATAGAATCCCCACAGTAGAACCCAGGCCCAGGGGAGTGAGAATCCTCTTCATTTCCGAAGCACCACCTCTGAACAGCCAGTACTACTTCTATTATGAGAATACAAATGACAGATTACGAAATAGCCTGTTTGAGCTATTAAGAAGTGCTATGAGCTGTGAGTCTGAGCATGGAATTAGCACCATAAGCGATTTTATAGATGCCGGCTTTTTCCTGTTACCCACAGTAAAGTGTCCAACAGCGCGAGATGGTCGAAATGCAGCACCATCGGCGGGTGTTATAAAGCTCTGTGCCGAGCGGCATCTCAAGCGTGAAATCGAGTATATAAAGCCAGAAGGTGTTTGTTTACTGGGCAGGACTGCGCTACATGGCTTTTTAACTCTGCTCAATCACTGGGGTATGAGTGGTAGCAGCGCCAGTAGCCTGAAAGGAGGGAGGAGTTTATCCAGCGTGGCGGGGAAGGTATTAGAAGTGGAGATTTCAGGCAGGAGTACGAGGTTTATGATCTCTTACTGGCCCACGAGGAGACACCGCAAGTTCAATGAGATATGTGAGCACATAAGGTTGTTATATGAGATGTGAGTGGCTCTGGCTCATCCGTGGTGTTCATACTTGCTCCTTATTCGGTTCACATCCTCGTGTGTATGCTCATGGATATGGAGGTGGATATGCCTCTCGTTTATCGTGCGAGTCAATTCCGCCACGGCATCGTCTATGGAGAGTGGTAATTCCTCACACGGGTACCCGAAACAGCGAAGCACCTCAAAGAGCTTGTACACCTCCGGCACCTCCAGATTGTTATCACGCAGGAGTGCCGCATCATTGAATATCTCACCCGGCGTTCCTTCTGCAATTATCCGCCTGTTCAGCACATATACACGGTCTGCAAGTTCAGGAACAGCATTTATGTCATGCGTGGCGACCACAATGGTAATTCCCTCACGCTCATTCAATTCTTTTATAATCTCAATCAGCTCGGCTCTGCTCCTCGGGTCGAGATTGGCGGTCGGCTCGTCGAGCACCAGTATCTTCGGCTCCATGGAGATAATAGCAGCCAGCGATGCCTTCTTCTTCTCGCCATAACTGAGATGGTGTGGGCATCTGTTTTCATAGCCAGAAAGACCGAGTATCGAGAGAGCCTCTTTTACCCTCTTACGGACCTCTTCCTCTTTTAGACCCAGATTCACGGGACCAAATGCGAGGTCGTCGAAGAGCGTGGGCATGAATAACTGGTCATCGGGGTCCTGAAAGACAAGCCCCACATCCCTTATTATCTCTTCCCTTCTCAGTCTCTTCAGACTCCTGCCAAACACTTCCACCTCCCCCTCGGTGCTGCGGAGAATCCCGTTAAGATGTAGCAGGAGGGTCGTCTTGCCCGCTCCATTCGGTCCAGCTATCACTACCCGCTCTCCCTCATACACCTCCATGTTCACATCCTCCAGCGCCACTGTACCATCTGAATACACATAACCGAGATTTTGCACGCTTATCGCTACGCTCATCTTCTACTCATATCACCCCTGTAAAGGAAGCAATGTGCAAAGAAACGGCAAAGCCCATGATAGAAACTGCCAGCAGGTAATCCTTCATGCGAATATCAAACTCAACCAGAGTTCTTGGATTACCCGTGTAGCCCCGGGAACACATCGCCTGATATACCCTCTCCGCTCTCTCGTAACTTCTGACAAATAGCATTCCCAGCGCCTTCCCTATCGTACTGAGCGCATAAAAATTGCTCCTCAGTTGAAAGCCCCGTGATTCCATCGCCGTCCATATACTTTGAAATTCATCCATGAGTACAAAGATGTACCGATACGTAAACATGAGCATTTGAACCAGCGAACCCGGAACTCTTAGCCTGTACAGCGCTTTTATCGTCGTGTCAAATCTCATTGTCCCAATCATCGGAAATATGAGAATGAGGGCAGAAAAAGCCCTCACGGTAATCAAAGACCCCGTATATAATCCCTCTGCCGTGATGCTCAGGAGATAAAATCTGGCAATCTCTTCACCGGGGAAAGTAAATATCAGGATCACGAAGAAGGATAAAATGAAGATAGCGACCCATTCCAGGTAGTGAAACACGAATGTGAGGGGGATTCTGGAGAGAATGAGCATAAAAACAGCAAACAGCAGACCGATGAAAGCCACCTTTAGATCCGGTACAAGAACAATGGAGAAGATAAGAGAGAGGAACGCGATCAGTTTCGCCCTCGGGTCAAACCGGTGTAATGGCGAGTCAAGCGATGCATACCTGTCAATCTCCGGATATTCAATCATTTTTCATTTTCGTATTTCTTCTTCAGCTTCCAGCCGGTATATGCGAGTGCAGCCCCTGCTAAACCCGTTAAGTAACCAAATCCAGCGATAACTCTCATGTATAGAGGCATTTCCGTTCCCATTACGCCAGCAGCACCTCCTGCAGTTTCCTGACTCAGGTTTATTACGGCTTCCGCTCTGTGACCCGGCATGTGAACTGCATCCACGACCACCCGGTATTCGTTTATACCCATCTTTGGTGGAAAACGGAACTTACCCTCTTCATCTGTATTCCCTTCCAGATACAGATTGCCTTCATTATCGTACACCGTTACGTTTGCATCGCGACAGGGAGAGCCACCACCAAAGTAAGCTTCTATCTCTATCTCACTTATCTTATGAACCACATGCAAGCGATGCGCACTCACCACGCTTACGCTTATGCTCAAGCACAGGCAGGATAGCAGCATAAGCGCCGCAAAGAGAACAATGACCTTTCTTATTTTCATTTCCTATCACCTCCTAACCTCCTATCAATTCTGGCTTGACCCTTGCCAGGAAGGCAACCACGGAGCCAGCAATTATTGCCTCTATTACTATTATCGGGATATGGTACAGTATCAATGCTTTTATTGCCCATGCATATTCTTCTCCCAGGGTATATAACATCCCGGCGGTGAGGGAAACAGCCAGAGCCACAGCGATTCCGCCCGCTAACGCTCCTAATATGCTCGCTTTGCTCGTCATTGACTTCGAAGGGGTCAGTTTATTCCCTGCTTTGAAAATACCATATGCCACAAGTGCCGGGATGCCCATGTCCACTGTATTTACTCCGAGCACAGTTACGCCACCGTGCCCGAATAGGAAAGCTTGCAGGAGAAGCCCGATAAAAATGGCGGGATAGGCAAGGATTCCAAGCATTATCCCGACCAGCCCGCAGAGTATGAGATGCACACTCGTCGGTCCCACTGCTATATGAACGAGGGAAGCGACGAAGAATGCCGCTGTCATCACCGATAACTTTGGTATCTCCTCCGCTATACTGCCCTTTCTCTTACTCCACCACAGCGCTACTGCAATTAATACAGCAGTTATTGCCCATCCCGCTGCCAGTACTGGCAGAGATAATATTCCATCGGATATATGCACCATCTTCGTTCTTGCGCTTATCTACCTCTTTCTCCTTTTTAGCAGATACACTACAATTAGCAATCCTGTAACAGCGGTTATCATGCCAAATCCAGGTGCTCCAGCTGGCTGCTTCTGTGTCTCAATTTTATCCTCCAGTGATTGTATCCGGCTCTTCAGTTCCTCGATGCTGCTCTTCAGGTCATTGAGCACGGGTGGCACAGTCTCTGGCTTCGCGGGGAATGCTTCCAGTACAGGAACGATGAATACACCTCGTCTCGCTAATCCGCCTTCTACTTCCTTCGTTGCACCGATGAACCATATCCCGGGCTCATCGAGCGTGTAAACGAAATCACCAGCAGCGTTCGTCTTTGTCACGCGGGTGAACATCATTGGCGGGTCGTAAGGGAACATCTCTTTCGCTTTCTCTACCACTTCGCCTCCTGCTGCTTTCGTGTGGTACTTCTCAACCTCCACATCCGCATCAGGGAGTGCATTTCCGTTGTACAAAGCCTTTCCAGAGAAGACAAACCCCTCTTCTAAGCCGTAAGGTCGCGTGAACGGGATGATTTCCGTTTCCTGCCCCACTTCGGCATCCCAGCCGAACCACGCTTCTTCTCCGCAGTGTATAACCGCTTTCGTATAGTCTATCAACCCGTGCTCTTCCGATGCGTTCAGCCTTGCACAGACGACATAATCGCCGAGCTTCTCCACTGTGAAGGAAACTTCGTACGCCCTTACTCCCTCTACCGTTATCTCGGACGGCGTTAACTCTGTGAGCTTACCATCAGGGTCCATGACTGAAACATCAAGTTCTTCGGGGCAATCGAAAAGTATGTGCTCATATGGATGCCCCCACAGTATCCATATCGTTTTTGTCTCGCCCTGATTCGCGATGTAATCCTCTGGTGTTACGTCCATGTGTTTCCCCGGGAAGAGCATCGTAAAATGCGCACTTGCTACCCCCGCCGCACTTGCGAGCACTATCACTGCCAGAAGACAGGCTGCTATTGTAGTCATCTTTCTCCTTCCTTCCATCATCTCCTTTCTCACCTCCTCTTATTTAATAATTTGAGCTCATAAGTAGTGAGATTTTTATACTATTTAAATATAGTTGCTAACAATCTGGAACCGAGAATTCGCGATCGTGCTTTTACTCCAAGCTGCTTTTTCAAGATGAGACTATTGTTGCCTGCCTTCGATACCGGCTAACAGAATTCCCGCGGAGATCAGGAGTCTTCTATCAATTGGAGGGTTCGCATCTTCTATTGTCATGCTATACTTGAGTACAAATGGATTGAAATGTTGTCTGATCTCCGCGACTTTTATGCCATCTGCTGAGACGATGATGTATGTTTGTGGAATTAAGTTAAAGAACCTGCTCAATATAGCTCCTGCTATGCTGCTCTCTGTTAGCTTCCCGATTTCTCGACCTGCGCTGGAAAGGAATATCCATTCATCCTTAACAATGGATTTAAGACCTTTTCGTCTTATGGCACCAACCGCTTCGCCTGTAGTGGTATCATATACGTTATACGTGGCACCGATATCGAGAATCTGTGGGGTTTTAATAGTCAAGAGCTCTTCTGTCTGATGTTCATCTGAGTAGACGCGGAAGTCCTCCTTCAATTTGAATGGCTTCTGTTTCGAATAGAGAACCAGATTCCCGCTCTCATCATACACATGAAAGGCTCCTCCAAATAACTTGAGCACCTTCCTCCGGAACAGGTACTGCCTGTGCTGGAATGAAGGGTGGATTTCTTTTACTGCCACTTTACACCTCCTTTCAAGTTTGTTCTTTCACTCTTTCGTTCACATATGAACGATGAATGGCTGCACATTTAAATGTTTTCGGGTTTTAAATTTTTGGTGGCTAAAGAAATAATTCCCCGCACACTTGCCGG
>JAODGR010000071.1:406-1070 GCA_025464275.1 Methanosarcinales archaeon | reverse complement strand
GGGTAAAGAGAGAGGGAGGGATTCTCGCTGTGATGGATGATAAGGCTGAGCTAATAGAGCTTTTGGTTGAGAAGAGGGCTTATCCGGTCTGTAGCAGGTCGGGTAAGATATTCTTCATGAGGTCAGGAAGCGATGAGGGTTTAGAAGCGCAGAAGGAGCGAATCATAGAAGGGCTGGGATTGAAGACCGAAGAGGATTGCAAGACCGTAAGGGCGATTATAAAAGCGGAATTAGCAAGACGGAGGAAGACCAGACCCATAAGAGAATGGGTAAAAGAGGAGAGACCGAGGGAGATGCTGGTGAGGCATGGTCCGGAGACGCTCACGCCGGCGAAGTTGTTAGCTATTATATTGAGGACGGGCAGTGAGGGTGTGAGTGCGGAAGATTTAGCGAGGCGGATACTTAACCATTTTGGTAGTTTGAGGGCGATAGATTCTGCGTCTATCCATGACCTGGAGGCGATAGAGGGTATTGGAGTGGCGAAGGCTGCGCAGTTAAAGGCGGCGTTTGAGATAGGTAAGCGGCTGATGCGTGAGGAAGCGGAGAAGAAGACGAAAATAAGAACGGCTAAGGATGTGGTTGAATACGTTCGTGATTACTATGCGCCTTATCTGCGGGACAGGGAGAAGGAGTTCTTCAATATTATTCTGTTAGATGGCAGGAA
>JAODGR010000071.1:0-323 GCA_025464275.1 Methanosarcinales archaeon | reverse complement strand
GGAGATAATAAAAGAGGCGACGAGGAAGACGGCATCTGCTATTATCATGGTGCATAATCACCCGTCAGGCGAGCCTGAACCTTCTAAGGAGGATATAGAGATTACGAGACGGGTGGTTGAGGCTTGTAGTTTGGTGGGTATAAAAGTTTTAGACCATATCGTGATAGGTAAGAATAGGGATGATTATGTGAGTTTCATGGATCGGGGGTTGATAAAAGGGGTGTGAATGTGATTCTTTCATGTATTATCACTGAGAAACTCATATATCTCTGATGGTCTTCGGAAGGTGTATGTCTGGTTGAGTAAAGTTATAGATGGCATCA
>JAODGR010000007.1:1592-18841 GCA_025464275.1 Methanosarcinales archaeon | reverse complement strand
GTGGAACAGTATTGCCTTACCCGCCCGTGAACTCAGTAATATGCCTGTATGGGCTTCATCACCTATCAACGCCACATCCACCAGTGCCCCGCCCCTATCCTGGTCCACCCGCGCGGCGACGATACCGGTGGTGCGTATAGACCTGAGTGTTGCGAGTGAGACCCTCTTTACCACACCCCGCGCGGTAGCAAGGGCGACGTAAAATGACTCGCCTCGCTCCACTGCACCATCTACACGCTCAGGTACAGGAAGAGCAGCTACAAACTCCTCCGTATCTGTACCGCTCATGCTCAGTCCCGGGATGCTGAGCAGTGTTTTACCCCTTGCATGGCGACTGCCTGGCGGTATATCATATGCATTCACCTGATATACCCGCCCATACCGGGTAAATAGCAGGATACGTTCCCTCGTGGATGCATAAGTGAAATTGACAATTGTATCCTCCTCTTTCTTCTCTATCACCGATATCCCCTTCCCTCCACGTCTCTGGCGCTTGAACGTACTCGCGGATATCCGCTTGACGTAGTTACGCCCGGTGAAGAAGAGGATTATCTCCTCCTCCTCTATATAATCACGCTCACTCAGTGCCCTCTTCGTCTCCTCTATCCGTGTTCTTCGTGCATCACCGTACTTCTCCTTCAACTCTCTTAATTCATCCTTTATCACGCCCAGTATCCGCACTTCAGATGCCAGAACCTCATTCAGCCATTTTATCCGCTCCATCAGCTCCTTCTGCTCACGCTCTATCCTGTCACGCTCCAGGGCACTCAACTTCGAGAGTCGCATCTCCAGTATCTCCTTAGCCTGCTCTTCACTCAGTTCAAATCGAGCAATCAATGCCTCTTTTGCCACTTTCGTATCTCTTGAACCCCTTATCAGCTCTACTACCTCTTCTATATTGGATATTGCGATAATCAACCCCTCTAAGATGTGCTTCCTCTTCTCCGCACGCTCTAATTCGTATTGGAGTCTCCTCCTGGTTACCTCCTTCCTGTGCTTTATGTAACACTCGATCAGCTCCTTCAGTGTCAATACCTTCGGTACGCCATCCACCAGTGCGAGGTTGATCACACCGAAGGTGGTCTCCAGCTGTGTATGCTTGTACAGCTTGTTCAGTATGATGGAGGCATTAGCACCGGTTTTCAACTCCACCACGATCCGTAACCCACTGCGGTCTGATTCATCCCTCAGTCCACTTATGCTCTCTATCTTGAATTTCTTTACAAATTCCGCTATCTCTTCCACCAGTTTGCTCTTATTCACCTGATACGGTATCTCTGTGATGACGATGCTCTCTCTTCTCCCGCTACTGCTGCTCTCTATCGCCGCCTTCGCCCTCACCTTTATACTCCCCCGTCCCGTCTTGTATGCATCCCTTATACCTTCATAGCCGGAGATGATGCCCCCGGTGGGGAAATCGGGCGCTTTTATTATCCCCATCAGCTCCTCTATGCTCACTTCCGGCTCGTCTATCACTCTTATGATACCATCCACCACCTCATTCAGGTTATGTGGCGGCATGTTCGTTGCCATCCCCACCGCGATGCCGGAGGAGCCATTTAGCAGCAGATTGGGTAACTTCGCGGGTAATACCTGCGGCTCCTTCAATGTATTATCGAAATTGGGAACCCAGTCAACCGTATCCTTATCTATATCCACAAGGAGTTCCTCGGCTATCTTCGACAGCCTCGCTTCGGTATATCGCATAGCGGCAGGTGCGTCACCATCTACACTACCGAAGTTGCCCTGACCATCGATCAGGGGATAGCGGCAGGAGAAGTCCTGTGCCATCCTCACCAGTGTATCATAGACCGCAACGTCTCCATGCGGGTGGTACTTACCCAGTACATCCCCCACTATCCGCGCTGATTTCTTATACGGTCTATCATGCGTGACACCGAGCTCGTACATCCCGAACAATATACGTCGATGCACGGGTTTCAAGCCATCACGAACGTCAGGGAGTGCCCTGCCAACAATCACACTCATGGCATAATCTATGTATGAGGTCTTCATCTCCTCCTCTACACTGACTTCTATGACCCTCTGCTCGTGCTCCTCGCTCATCTTACCACCTGCCTGCTTGCTTGCTTCACTATCTCCATATCTTCACATTGGATATAATCACTTCCCCCTCTCTCGAATCCTCAATCGCCTTGTTCAGGGCAGTATCAAGGTCGGTAGCGAGGGAGACACGCACATCAGATGAGGAGAAGCCCTCAATCCCGGCTCTGAACCTCTCACCCACGATTATTATCTCCTTGAAATCGGACTTGGACCCGGACCTGGACCCGGACTCGCACCCGTTCTTCACCACCTCTCTCAGCTCTTCCTCATCCACTCCCTCACACACATATGGGGAATCTTCACCGATGATCAGTATCATCCCCTGCCCCTCCCCCTCAGAGCGCGAGAGTCGCCTCGCAGTATCAACCACAGCATTGAGGAACTTCAATTTCGTGCCTGAATTGGAATTATCAATCAGTATTCGCCCTTTCAGCTCTCTAATCTCCATTCTACCACCCACGGGTGTGATATCACCGGTATTTAGCTCCTCTGGTGCAATACCAAGGCTCAATAAAGCGCATAATGCAGCTTCCAGACAGTTACGGTAATAATCATTCCCCATACGCCAGTCAAGAGCAAAGTTCAGCTCTCCTCTGATAATCCTGCCATCTATGGTCTTCAACCCCTCAAAAACCGCCCTCATCATATTCTCACCTCCCACTTCTATCCTGAGATTCTCTCCCCTATCGCCATAGGTATTGTGCTTATCCTCACCCCCGGGGGCGGGGGGATGATGAGGATAGAAGTGAATCCCGGGATGCACCAGGATACCATCGCAATTCCTGATGGAAGCGATCTTTGCAGCAGAAGCCGCTTTTGTACCTCCTGCAATCTTGTAATCCTCTTCAAGGCTGGTTATCACACCCACATCACCCGAGCCGGTCAGCCCGAGTGAGACTTCAAAGATCGCTATATCGGGTTCCAGCCCTTTATCTCCCGCCATCCGCATTGCCCTTATCACATTCGCGGGTGTACCACTACCACTGAGCCTGGGCAGTTTCTGCTCTTCTCCTTCCGCTGACCTGTACCTGGTACCGGAACTGGTGTGTATAAGCAGTTTCCTGCCACGAAAACCTAACATCTGACTCATCAGCTCGCATACCGTCGTCTTCTTCACCGTCCCTGTCACTTCCACCACTCTCACGCCATCGAAGAGGTTGCTCATGCGGACAAGCTCCTTCACCGCTTCATGATGGGTGATAATGGGTATGTGTGCATCCGTAGCCTGTTTCACTATCTCGAAGTTCGGATTCAGGTGAACCGGTGAGATAACCAGGTCATGGTCCAAATCACCCCTGAAGCTGGACTCTCTATATGGATTGAAGATATCCACCTCCTTACCCAGTTCTCTCAGCTCCCGGGCGAGTACTTCGGCACCATGAATGGGGTCTAAAACCAGTATCCGGTACGCATCATTTATCTTCATCGGGGCATCCCCTCTTCGCTACACTCCACTCCTCTTCTCGCGGACTGAACCTCAATGAAAGAGTGCTCCGCCGGGGATTTGAACCCCGGTCAAGGGCTCGAGAGGCCCTTATGCTTGGCCGAACTACACCAGCGGAGCACACCTATTGCACCGCTCCTCCATCACCCTGTATGCTACTGCTCTGGCTTACCCAGCGCTATAAACGCATCGCATACCTCATCCGGATCACCGCGCATCACTATCTCGCCCTCGTCTATCATTATCGCTTCATGTGCGAGTTCACGCACCACCTCGAGCTGGTGACTCACTACCAATATAGTCGTATTGAACTCGTAATTTAACCTCTTTATCGAATTCGCGATCTTTCGCATGGAGACCGGGTCGAGGTCACCGAACGGCTCGTCCAGCAGGAGCACCTCCGGCTTCGCCGACATCAGAATGGCTATCGCCAGCCTGACCTTCTCGCCTGCACTCACCTCTGCATTGTGCCGCTCAAATATCTCCTCAGGCAGATCCAGAGCTTTGAGATACGGTCTGGCAGCTTCGAATGTCTCCCTTGGCGGGAACTTCGGGAACAGACTCTCGAAGATATCCATGCTCAATCCCAAACCCTCCAGTTTCTGCTTCGCTTCTAACTCAGACATATCTGCTATTCTCAGGAGTGCATCGAATGTTACATTGCTTATCCCCATCTCCTCCGCCCTCTTCATCGCCTGTCTCACCATCTCAAGCTTCTTTATACCCAGCTTCTGCGCAAATGCGTCTTGAACGAGCTGATAGGGCGGGAGCGTGAATTCCTGGTGCAGGATGCCCAATTTTGTCCTGGCTTCCATCGCCCTCTTACTCCCAAGTGCAGCGATATTCGCGAAATCCACCGTCCCTATCCGATATAAGACCTGCCCCTTATCCGGCTGTTCAATCCCCGCAAGCATCCTCATCAATACCGTCTTGCCCATCGCGGAGGGACCGATTATGCCCAGTATCTCACCACGCGGGATTCTCAGGTTCAGGTCGGGCATCTCTATCGTCTTTATCAGTGTGTTGCTTGTGTATATCACGTACTTCTTCCACACACCATGGATATCAATCATGATCTCCCGCGGGTTCTTCACAGGGTGGAGAGGCTCCATCGGCTCAAGCTGAGCCAGGAATTTCCTTGTCACCTCCTCCACATCTCCCTCTTCCACTATTCTACCTCGCTCTATCCAGATAAGCCTGTCTGAGAGTGCTCTATGCACCTCTGGCATGTGTGAGACGATGAGCATGCTGAGACCCGTCGACTCATTCACCTCCTTCACGCTATCAAGCAACTCTGCACGTGCTATCGGGTCGGACATCGTGCTGGGCTCGTCGAGCAGGAGGAGGGAGGGGGACTTCGCGAGCTGACGAGCGAGGAGGACCTTCTGCTTCTCTCCTCCACTCAATATCGGATAGAAATAATTGTACTTCTCACGCATCCCCACGAGGTCGAGGATCTCAAGTGCCTGCTCCTTTAGTTCCTCGTATTCATCCTCATACTGCGGTAACTCCTCCAACCCTACCTGTGCCGCTCTGAGCTTCAAGATGATGTTATTCACCACCGACTGATTCCATAGTGCGAAGGAGCGCTGGAGATGAAAAGCGGTCTTCTTCTGTAACTTCCTGAATTCGGAATATGGAGAATCATGCTTTACATTCACACCGTCCAGCTCTATGCTCCCAGCATCAAACCGCTCATAACCACGGAGTGCCCGAAGCAGTGTTGTCTTACCTGCGCCACTCTTCCCTATTATCCCCAGTATCTCCCCCCTATCTAACGAGAAGGATACGTCATCCAGGGCGATCACCTCTCTCCCTATCTCCGCCAGCTTATAGGTCTTACAGAGCCCCTCAACACGCAATATTTCCGCCATCTTCTTTCACTTACACCCATATGTTATTATAAGTGGGCGATATATAGGTTTTAATCTTATAGTTACAACAGTAACTTTTATCGTGACCTGCTTAATAAATTTAAGCAGGAATTCTAACCCAACGAGGCAATGACGGAAGAAAGGGAGAAAGACAAGGAGGACTTTGTGGAGGGTTATAAAATGCATGATATAGACACAACGAAGTATGTAATTCACGCTAACATCACAGCTGAAGGTTTTGTTGAGAAATCTGATGTGGTGGGTGCGATATTTGGGCAAACAGAGGGTCTATTGGGCGAAGAGCTGGACTTGAGAGACCTGCAGAAGAGCAGTCGGATAGGGAGGATAGAGGTGAATATCCAGTCGAAGGGTGGTAAATCGTCAGGTGAGATCCTCATCCCTTCGGGTCTGGACAAGGTGGAGACGGCGATACTCGCCGCTTCGCTCGAGACCATAGACCGTGTGGGACCCTGCGTGGCACACGTGGTGGTGACGAGGGTCGAGGATATCCGAGCGGCGAAGAGGAGGCGAATAACGGAGCGAGCGAAGGAGATAATGCGGGAGGTTATGGAGAAGAGTATAGACAGTGATACGATGGTGAATGAGGTGAAGCAGGCAGTGCGGATAGAAGAGATAACGACATATAAGGGCTTGCCCGCGGGACCGAACATAGAAGATTCCGATGCCATTATCGTGGTTGAAGGTAGAGCGGACGTATTGAATCTGCTCAAGTATGGCATCAGGAATGCAATAGCGGTAGAAGGTACAAATATACCGCCTGTGATATCGAAATTGAGCAAGAGGAAGGTGGTAACCGCGTTCTTTGACGGCGATAGAGGAGGCGAGCTCATCCTGAAGGAGCTGTTACAGGTGGCTGATGTCGATTACGTGGCTATCTCACCTGAGGGTAGGAGTGTGGAGGACATGACGTACAAGGAGATCGCAAAAGCGCTGCACAACAAAACACCGGTTGAGCAGTTAAATCACCTCAAGGAGACACAGCCGCATGCACAGCCACAGGCGGAAGAGCAGCCCCAGGTGAAGGTGATACAGCGAAAGAAGACGAGAGAGGAGGATAAGGCACTGGATTATTTCAAGACGCTTCTACATGAACTTGAGGGTACATTTAAAGCACGATTCCTGGATCAGAACAGGAACATCCTGAAAGAGACGACGGTAAGGGACCTCGCAACTGAGCTGAAGGATACAGACGAGAGAGCCAAGAGTGTGGTGTTCGATGGTGTGATCACACAGAGGATAGTGGATCTGGCGAAGGAGAAGAATATGGATTATGTGGTGGGAATAAAGGTTGGGGATGTGGTAAAAATGCCCACATCACTCAAGATTCTCACACCTGAGTCTATCTGATTGCTCATCTGATGTACCCCAGTTCCTCCTCCCTCCGCCTCGGCATCTGTGCCTGCTCCATCTCCTTCAGCCGCTCCACTACTCTCTCCATCTCCTCCGCACGGTCTTCAAGAGCCTGCATGTCTATCTCAAGGTCCAATGCCTGACAGAGGATCTTCAACACCGCCTGAGCACTCTTCGGGTCCACCAGATAGCCTGAAGTGAGACCGAGCAGACAGATAGCGGGGAAACCACGCAACTTACCAAGACCCAGCAGTAGCCCAGAAGCGCCAACGATACTACCTCCTGGCTCCTCCTCCCTAAATTCCACGCCGTATCTCTTCATCTCCTCCACCAGTTCGGGTTCGTTCGCTGCTCCCAGTACCACCTGATGCTCCACCAGTTGACCTATACCATATCCTCCCAGTGTATAGATGCGTGACACCCCATACTGCTGTGCAATATCAAGCAATCGCTCAACGATGAGATAATGCCCCTCGTTCGTTACGCTCTGCTGGTCTCCGGTGAGAATCAGCAGGTTATGCCTCTCTGATTTCCATGCGTATATCTCATTCTTGCACAGCCGAACGGTCCCGTCGTTCTTCACCAGCACCTGTGGAGGGAAATGCCATGAATATATCTCGATGATCCGCTCGGCATGCAATTCATGGATCATGTGCTCAGCTACCAATTTACCCACGTTCCCTACACCCGGGAGCCCCTCTATCAATATCGGCTCCTTCATCTCCACACGCTTCAGTTCATGCACTTCTATCTCTTCCATATCGCATCATCCTTCTATATTTACCATACGGGTCCTTAGGGGAGAACCTTGGAGGTAGCGGGTTCCTCGTCGGGACGCCACATCTCGGACACTCCTCCTTCAATGTATATTCTCCACATATATCACATCTCCTTATCCTTGACTTCATCTTCTCATTTAATAAGAATCATGAATAATTTTAATCCGGTAGAGTTCATCCCCCAACCACTCTATATATCTCCTCCCCCTCATGCCACCCTCCAGTGCCCTCAGCCATTCAGGGGGAATCGCCTCTTCACCGTAATAAGCACCGCTTATCGCACCTGTCATCGCACCTATGGTATCGGTATCGCCACCTAAACTGACAGCATAGATGACCGAATCAGAGAAGGAGTAGAAGCGGAGGAAGGAGTATATAGCAGTGGGTACGGAGTTAAAAGCCGCTTCTCCATTGCCCAATTCCTCTATCAGCGCCTTTTTATAGCTATTTGCACCTGGATCCGCATCCATACCCATAAACTGCTCTATCTTCGCTAACTTATCCCGGTATCTCTCCTCCTTTATTCTCGCCCCGAGGTAGGTTAACATCCCCCCTCTCTCACCACGAAGTGCGAGCGCGACGGAATAAGCCTGTATGGCTGCTCCTTCTTTGCCAAGCACATGCGAATGTGTGATATGGCTCGCTTTATATGCCACCTCCCAGAGCGTATCCGGGTCATCATAGTAAAACAGCCCAATGGGTGCGATTCGCATCGCCGCTCCGTTGCCGTACGAGCCCTCACCATTGAATACCTTCGTTGATGCCTCCTCCCAGCTCTCACCTGCTTTAAGCCGCTCCAGAACTGCTCTTGTCCCCGGTCCGTAGTGGCGCCAGGCATGATAATTCCGCAAGAATTTGCACGCCATATCCGCGGCGTCAAAACCCCTCCTCTCTATCAGGGATTCCGCAACCCCGATCATCATCTCGGTATCGTCGGTATAGTGAGCGGATTTCAGCTCCCAGCGACCCCCGAAAAACGAGCTGACCTCCTCCATCGTACAACCCTCTACCGGTGCGCCCAGTGCATCACCCACCGCACTGCCTATCAGTGCACCCCGAAATCTTGACTTCAATCTCGAGGAAGAGTTGTTCCCTTTCCCGGTCATCTCATCATCTCATATCTCCAATCAAAAGGTCATCTGCTATACAGGTAGAAATCCCAACACCCATTCATCCCCACCTATTTTATATTGTAGGGGAACATATATGTAATGTCACGCATGTCGCGCACGCGTGAGTGTGTATAAAAGAGAGGAGAGAGGGGGCAGAGGGGGAAAAGAAATGACAGAGGTGAATGTGAGGGCGATGACGAGGATAAGGAACTGTCCTGAGTGCGGGTCCACGAATGTGGTCTCTGATTCGAGACATGCAGAGCTTTATTGTGCTGATTGTGGCACGGTAATAGCGGAGAACCTGGTGGATACGGGACCCGAGTGGCGTGTCTTCGATGCCGAGCAGGCGTCCAGGCGGATAAGAACGGGTCCTGGCATGAGCTACCGGATACACGATAAGGGGTTAAGTACACCAGCGCCGGTAATGCCCCCGGGGATGAGACGGGTGCGCTGGGTAAATATAGATAGTAACGAGAAGACACTTACATTTGCTCTTGTGGAGATTGACAGGATGGCATGTGCACTGAAGTTACCAGCGAATATCAGAGAGGCTACATCGGTTTTATACAGGAGGGCGGCGAGGGAGAAGCTGATAAAGGGGCGAAGTATAGAAGAGCTGGTCTCTGCCATGCTTTATATCGTTTGCCGCCAATATAATGTCCCAAGGACGTTAAAAGAGATAGCAGAAGTCTCGAGGATACCGCTGAAGAAGATAAGGAGGGCGTATATCTTCCTCCTCCGTAGGTTGGGTATCAAGCTTGCACCTGCTGACCCCTCGCTCTTTATACCAAGGTTCTGCTCCGAGCTCGGATTGAGTCCAGCAATCAGGGAGAAGGCAATCGAGATAATAAAGAATGACAAGAATGTGGAGGTTGCAACGAAAGGCTGGGGTCCGATAGGTACAGCGGCGGCGGCAATTTATATCGCCGGCATCCTGGGTGGTGAATATCGTACCGAGAAGGAGATAGCCCGCGTTATGGGCACCACGGAGATTACCATAAGGAACAGGTATAAAGAACTGGAGAAGCAACTGGATCTGGAGATAGGTACAGGTTCAGTACACGGGGATAAGAAGATGTGCGCACTGGGCTCACCCTGAATCAATTCCAATTCATGACTTTCATTTGATTTTGATATTTATATCAGGATAGACAAGTAATTATTGTGCGGGCTAGCCTGGAGGGTTCGGCGTCCTCTGCCACTCGAAATCGTCGATATGCGAGAGGCGAAGCTCGAGGGAGGCACTGTAGTTGTCAGTTCCAGCTCGATGCAATACGATGAAACACCGTCCTGCGGGGTCGCTGGTGATAAGGTGGCAAGCTGGAGGGTTTGTTGCCTATCTCTGCCATGGATACCGGTTCAGGCCCGGAAGGGAGCAGACTTACCATGGACAGTCGGCGCTCGCAGGGTAGCGGTGTGGAGGAAGGTATCGAGGGTCTGGCTGACGGCGAAGGTGACGACCGAGAGCGCGCCCGCACACGTACACACGTACATAAGAATGTGATACGGAGGTGATAGAATAGCTATGTGTAGTGTAGGGGATGTGAGTTTCGACCTGGAGATAGAAGAGCTGGAAGTGGAGCGTTACAAGTGCAATGACTGTGGTAACAAGTTTGATGCGATTGGTGAGAAGGTAGTTTGCCCCGCTTGCCAATCTGAGAATGTAGAGAAGATATGACTCCGCTCCCTCTCCCACTGGGTAGAGCGGAAATGCTCGTTGTACATGGCAATAGTGGTACCTTAGGGGTGGTCAAAGCAGGTATCAGGCGACAGTTCTTTGTTGATACACCTGGAGGCGAGTACGTGCTTGCGCTGGCGCCGGAAGACATAATTGTGGCTTCTGGTTTCGGTACAGGCGACCGGATAGTGAGGGGATTGAGGTGCGTGCTCTACATGATAAGGGAGTTGAATTCACCATTTGTTGTACTGCCACCGGAGCATCCGGCATCCTCTCGCCTCATTTTTGTCGTATCCGCGGGCAGACGAGTCAGGCTGAGCTGCAGAATCAAGCCAGGGACGCACCCGGAACAGGACCTGCTATGTGGTATGCCCGAGTTTGAGGGTGTGGAGATACTGGCAGTTGAGGGAGGAGTGGAGCTGAAAGGGCTGGCGACGGAGAATTACGAGCATACCAGCTTCGAGTTCGGGTGAGTTCAAGTTCAGATTGAATTAGATTAACGATTAACTTCTCTTATCTCTTGTCACTGATACAGATACAGATGCCACTCACTGCACCCACACTCTACGCGATCGCAGGTATCAGAGCAGCGAACAGGGAGGTAAAGACCTTCTCATTCCACGCAGAGCCGATAGCGCGTGAGAGTAAACCAGGGCAGTTCGTTATGGTCTGGAACCCTGGTGTGGATGAGATACCGATATCCATTGCAGATATCAGAGGTGAGCTCATAGAGCTTGCGATTGCCGACAGGGGTGACTGCACCCACAGCCTGCATCAGAAGCACGTGGGTGATCTGATAGGACTGAGGGGACCCTACGGGAGAGGATTCAGCATCCATGGCAGTCGAATCTGCATGGTTGGTGGCGGTTATGGAACAGCGCCATTGCTCTTCGCAGCGAAGCGTGCCCGAGAGCTGGATAAGGAAATAACCGTACTCATGGGTGCCAGCACCGAATCAGAACTACTGTACGAGGATGAATTCCGGCTTTACGGCTGTGATGTGCGGGTAGCCACCGAAGATGGCTCACGAGGTTTCAGAGGCAGGGTAACCGAACTGCTATCACTGACACTGGCGGAGAAAGACTTTGAACAGGTACTCGTCTGCGGTCCTGAACCGATGATGAAGCGAGTATGTGAGATAACAGAGGGAGAAGGAATCCCCACCCAAATCGCGGTCGAGCGGATAGTGAAGTGTGGATGTGGCGCCTGCGGCTCATGCGACCTCGGTGGATACCGGGTATGTACCGAGGGACCGGTATTCAATGCAGAAGAGCTGGCGGGTACGGAATTTGGCTGCTGGAAGCGAGCATCGAGCGGAAAGAGGATAAAGATCGAAGGAGCACGCACCTCTTTATCACTCTCTTCGGTCCCACCTCCACCCTTCACGCCCGAATATGAACCCATGTTAGCAACGCGCCTCTTTGGGATTGAGTTCACCAATCCAATTGCGAATGCTGCCGGATTTGGCATCTCCGGTAAACAGCTTTATCGGTACGCGGTAGCCGGCGCCGGCGCGGTCGTGACCAAGTCGATAGGAATGAGAGAGCAGAGTGGCTATCCTAATCCCACCTTCTTTGAGCTCACACCGCATAGTGAGAGTTACGTGAATGCGATGGGACTACCGAATCCAGGTATACGCGATTATCGCCTGGAGATAGAAGATGCAAAGCGAGCGAATGTACCACTGATACTGAGCATCTTTGGCAGGGATGTGGAGGAGAGCAGAGCAGTGGCGAAGCTCGCGGTGGAGTATCCGATAGAGATGCTGGAGTTCAATGCCTCGTGCCCGCATAGCGATTTCGTAGCCATGGAGAACAATCCCAGGCTACTGCGGGAGATAATAAAGGCGATACGCGAGGTTGCACATCCTATACCGGTTGCAGTTAAGCTATCCCCGAATATAGGAGATATCGCGGGGCTGGCACTGACACTGGAACGGGCAGGTGCAGATGCGATCACGGCAATTAATACTGTTATGAGCAGACCGATTGAACCCACGCTTGATATCCCTGTCCTTGGCAATCCTACGGGTTATGGGGGTAAATCAGGGCGGGTACTCACAGCGGGTGGCAAGCAGGTGGTCTTCTCACTGTATGAGGAGTTGAAGATACCGATAATCGCAGTTGGCGGTATCTTCTCCGCGCGGGATATAATCGACTACGCGAGGAACGGTGCGAGATTATTCCAGATAGGCAGTGCGCTGGTGACTCAAGGTTATGGCATCTTCAGAGTAATAAAGGAGGATTTGAAGGAGTATCTTCGCACACATGGTTATAAGAACATAGGCGAACTGGTGGGTGAGGCGCACAGGAATTGAAGGAAGAGCTTAATCGCGGGAATCCAGTCATGATAGACTTCCCCATTGGCATCGGTAAACAGTGTGCAATTTATCCACCCGCTTCTCCCTGCCAGTGCTGAGGTCCCTCTATGGATAACCTGTGTATATGAACCTGTTTTTATGATATAGCGGTATTCATGACCACGCAGGAGCCTGACAGTAGGGGTAATGGTGATGTTATGCCAGTCGCCTCTGTACCCATTCCAGGTACCACTGGCTATCAGCCTATCGCCCTCGTATATCCTGATGAATTCGGTATGCCCGCCCGTGCCCGGGCAGGGGTAGGTATACAATCTATTGATGGAGAGATTGAGAGAAGGGATGAGCTTGCCCTCGTATGTCCCCATTATGCTCGGGTAGGTACCGTGACCGGTATCAAGCACAGGCACAGTAAGCGGGAGATAATCCCTGTTTGCTCCACCTCCTATATTATAGGGGGTAGCGGTATCCCCGATTCCATCTCCATCCACGTCCTCACCCGTGTAATCACTCCAGTAGTTACCCCCGATGAAAGAGCCACCAACGATATTCATCTCAGGCGGTCTGAGCCTGGTTCTGGTTGTGTTCCAGAGATTGTCCCCATTGTCATAGGCATTGTGGGTATTGCTGAAGTAGTTATTATAGATGATATTGCTGAAGGAATCATTCAGGGCGATGCCGTAGTAATTATGCCTTATAATGTTGCCGGAGATGTTGCAGTAAGCCACGCCATCGAGATATATCCCCGCTTTATGGCTTCCAGTTGCTCCTTCTACCGTGAATCCCGAGATATTCACTCCCCATGCGGTCACCTCAAAGAGGTGGTCATCTGGTCTTGCCGCATGGAGAATGCAATTTCCCGGTCCGCTCTCTGACCTGATGGTCAACCCAGGCGTGTGCACATCTATGTTCTCTGTGTAAGAGCCATCCCTCACGATTATGATATTACCAGGACCCGCGGCATCTACCGCAGCTTGGATGGTGGTGTAGTTGTCAGGTACGTAAATCACATCACAGAGCATACTGTAAACCACCTCTGCGTTTACCATGCCCCAGCCATAATATTCGTCCCAGCCTGGAGTACCCAGGTCTATCGCGCTCTCCATCAGCAGATCTCTGATTCGCCGGTTAGTCAGGGATGGGCATCTGGACCACATAAGAGCGGCGACACCTGCGACGTGGGGGCATGCCGCTGAAGTACCACTACCGGTGGCGTATCCACCGCCTGTTTCATAGGTATAAGTGGAGAGAATCTCAACGCCCGGGGCTACCAGCTCCAGCTCAGGACCATGGTTGCTCTTGTACCACCTCTGTCTGTGCCTGTCAATCGCACCGACGGCAATCACGCTATCGTATCGCGCAGGGCATGCAATCGAGTCCTCTCCATCGTTACCGGCTGCGGCAACGAGCAGGCAGCCCGAATCCCAGGCATACTGGCAAGCTTTTTCCACAGTGCTCGAGGGTGAATACTTACCAAGACTGAAGGAGATGATACTGGCACCCTCATCCACGGCGTGTATGATCCCGCGGGAGGTGTCCCAGACAGTTGCGTAGCCCTTTGCGTTTGCTACCTTCTCTGCCATCAAACTAACCTGTGCGATTCCAGCAATCCCCTTTCTATTGTTCGTGACTGCAGCAGCGATCCCCGCACAGTGTGTCCCGTGACCATAGTCATCATAAGGAAAAGGGTCATCATTTACCCAGTCGTAACCACCACGTACGTAGTTGGCTTTAAGGTCAGGATGGTCATATTGTATTCCGCTATCCACAATGGCAATCTTGATGCTCTTCTTACCCCGCTCGTACTCCCAGGCGTCGTCAGCGTTGATCAGCTTTAGATTGTATTGCCTGCTCCAGAAGGGGTCATTTGGTGTAAAAAGCAACTTCCTGATATAGTTTGGCTCTGCGTATTCCACCGCCGCTTCTCTTGTTATCTCTGATATATATGCCTGGAGATTGTTCACCTTCACCAGTACCGTATCGAGTGCAGGCTCTCGCTCAATGAAGATACCGCCGTGCTTTTTAATTATTGACTCCTGCTCATGCGGGGTTAGACCACTTCTGAAGCCAACGATCACCTCCCCGGGAACTGCGTTCTCATGGTCAGGGGTCAAATTCAATTCTGCCACTACTGTGGAGTTATCACTGCAGGCATAAATCATCTCGATAAGCAAAATAGATACGCATATCACGAATACGGCTCCTTCCCTGTGTGTATTCACTCCTCTTTCGCTTTCGCTCAATCTCTCCTTATCCGCTCCACGAGCTCCTTCAACTTCAGATGCCATTTCTTCTTCATCCTGGCGATGAACGTGGTTCTCGTTCTCTCCGCCTCCGCCTCCGCTTCTATCAGTGCCTTAACTGCCTCTTTCTTCAATGCCCTCCTCCCATGCTCCTTCCTCACGTGCTCCGCTATCCCTACCACTTCCTCGCCGCAAATCGGACAAATCACTGCCCCCGCTCTCTTAAACACATCCTTATAGGTGAATGCAACCCAGAGTGCGAAAGGGAGGAAGTATTGGTTGACATGCTGTGCAGCAAACATAATTTCAAATGCATGGAGCACATTTAACTGCGCCAGAAATTGATATGTCACACGCACAACCTCGATGGTTATCATAAGAGGGAGTCCAATCATGAGTGCCTTTATCTTTTCACTCCTTCCTATGGCTTGCGTGGCGAGAATAAGGGATGCAAAAGTGATGAGATTGAAGGTTGATGAATAAACCATTGTGCCCGGGCTGGGTATGAGATGTATGTGGTGCCCCATCAGGTGTAAAAAGAACTCCGCTATATGAAGTGTCAAAATTGCATAGCCCTTATCCAGATAGAGCCATACCAAAAATGGTACGCTTGAGATCGCTATGAACCGCACCAGAAAGTTCATTGGCGTGTTCATGGTGTTTACTTCCACCACGAGCCGCAACCATATCAGGCACGCCACAAAGATGATAATCACAATAAACGTCTGCCAGAAGTAGGTATGAACATACTCAAAATACCGGGGGTAGTGCACCAGCGTGAGGGAGATGACCTCAAGCCGGAGGACATTGACCGTGAATAGACTTGGAATGCCAAAGAAGAGCCCGATAGCCTTCTTATCCCATGTAGTTGGATATGCGAGTACAAACGAGGAGAAGAGGATGAGGATGAAGGTGGGTGAGCACTCGGAGACGATCTTTAAGGGTCGAATACCAGAGCCGGGTATTACCATATTCCCCTCCACCGTGGGCTGTATTCCCACCACTCGCAGTAGAAAACCCAGCATCGCAGCGGTATAATTGTCCAGGAAGATGAAGTAACCCCTGCTGGTTAGCCAGTAAAATACACCGCAGAGTGATACGAATGCAATACCAAATTTTATTACCGCATGCCTCTTCATGATTCTTCTGTTTTATCTCATAATCTAACCATAAGTAACTTTATCATATCCTTTTATTTTATTCTGTAGGTGAGGATTAGATAGGATAATGATATGGATATGGTAATAATGATAGGGAGGGATGGGAGGCAAGAGAAAAGCAAAAACGCAAAAACCGAAAAGCTTTTATAATCCTTCCCTCCTGAAGTTGAAGGAGTGATAAAAGATGAAGAAAGAAATGGCAATCGTGAGAGGAATGGGATTATTGATGTTATTTATCCTGGCGTTTGCATTTGGCTCGATAGCACAGGCGCAGGCGCAAACTACCGGGCCGAGTATAAGCGTATCGCCTTCAACCATAGAGGTATCGCAGGGTGACACCTTCACGGTGGATATCACCATCGACCCTGCGGGGAGAGAGATATACGGTGCGCAATACTATCTCTTCTTTAACCCGGAGGTACTCAGGGCTGTTTCACAAACCCAGGGCTCTTTCCTCGCAGAAGCTGGTGTAACCACTACCGTTATTAAAAATGTACTCAATAATACCACCGGAGAGATAGTATATGGTGAAGCGCTGATGGGTGCGGAACATGGTGCAACTGAACCCGGTGTGCTGGCTTCTATCTCATTCAAAGTGGTGGGGGCATCGGGTACGAGCGTACTGGAGTTGAGCAATGTGATATTGAGCGACTCAGAAGCTGAACCTATTGAGACCACAATTAAGAGTGGGACCTGCACCATCGTCTCCGGTGCACCTGCTCCTTCACCAGCTCCGGCTTATACCGATATTAGTGCCGAGGATGCACATCGAATGTTAGAAGAGAACCCGGCGCAAATCACTCTTCTGGATGTGAGAACGGAAGAGGAATACAACGCTGAGCACATATCTGAAGCCAAACATATACCTCTGAGTGAATTAGGGACCAGAATTGGTGAGTTAGACCGGAGCAAAAAAATCATTGTATATTGCCAGAGCGGTGGAAGGAGCCGAGAAGCAAGCGAAATGCTCGCGCAGCATGGCTTCGTCGTGTATAACATGCTTGGCGGGATAGAAGAATGGAAGATTTACTTCCCTGTAACCTCGCTGATTACAACCACACCCGCAATAACGGTAACTCCGTCACCTTCATTATCGCCTTCGCCTTATCTTACCCCTGCGGTTTCACCAACAGCTTCGCCTGCACCGACTCCGGCACCCGAAGGAAATCGGGGAATACCCGGTTTTGAAGCTATCATGGCAATA
>JAODGR010000007.1:0-1572 GCA_025464275.1 Methanosarcinales archaeon | reverse complement strand
GGGATTGCTCGTAATCCCATATCTCGTCATAAAAAGGAGAAGGAGGAGATGATTAAAGAATGAACAATGGTATAGTCACAGCGATTGCCATTGCTGCCGTATATATTTCTTCCCTTACACAGACAGCTTTTGCAGCAGTGATAAGTGTCGAGCCAGCATATCAGGAAGTTTCAACAGGTGAGGAGTTCACTGTGAACATAACGGTAGACCCAGATGGCGGGGAGATATCCGGTGCTCAATGCACCTTACTTTTTGATAATAGTTTGTTGCAGGCGCTACGTCAAGATAAAGGTTCATTTCTCAGTCAGGATGGAGCATCAACGATGGAAATAATGAATGTAATCAACAACACTATTGGCAAAGTGGAGTATGGCGAAATGAGAACAGGTGTTGATTATGGTGTTACCACTCCCGGTGTACTTGCAACGATAACCTTTAATGCAACGAAATACGGGATGTGTGATTTCAAATTGGATAATGTGGTTTTAAGCGACCCTGACGGTTATGAATTTTCTGGCGTTTCGGTCAATAACGGGACATGCGAGATAGGAAGAGCAACGCCAGCACCGAGTCCAGCACCGACATCTACGCCAACTCAAACACCGAGTCCAGCACCAGCTTCTGGAAGCAGAGATAGCAGTAACGGAGACACTTTTATAACGCCAACACCGACACCAACTCCTTTACCTTATGGTGCGGATAACGGTAATGAGGGAGCATCTGTAACGCCGGCTCAGATACCGGGTTCAACTTCTACTCCTTCACCAGCGCAAACACAGTTCTCAACACCAGCGCAATCTCCACCGTCATCGTCAACCACAGCTATATCACCATCTCCAGCAGCCTCAACACCTCTACTACCAGAAAATAATAAGAAATTATCAGGTTTTGAAACAGTGTTCGTAATAGCAGGATTGCTCGTGATAGCATATTTGATATTAAAAAGTAGAGAAGGAGGTGATAGAAAAAATGAATAAAATTTTGTTCACAGCAATTGGTATTTTAGCCATATTTGTTTTTGCGCAGGTTGGCTTTCCCGTACTGACGGCGAATGAAGCACAAGCAAATCCGGCAGTGAGTGTTGAACCGGAATATCTAAAAGTATCACATGGTGACACATTTACAGTGAATATAACTATAAATCCTGCTGATGAAGAGATATATGGTGCTCAATTTAAGTTATATTTCAATAATGCGTTATTGAACGCAACTTCATTAACCCCAGGTACGTTTTTTAGTGGTTTTAGCACCATGCCTTTCGGAGAAGGAATAAACAACACTGCCGGCATGGTAGATTATGGAGAAGCTATAATGGGTGATGAAGGTGTAACTAATCCAGGTGTATTCGTATTTGTCACTTTTGAAGTGATCGGAACATCTGGTGTAAGTAATTTAAAACTTGGCGACGTAATATTAGTTAATGATACAGGGGCAATCTATCCTGATGTTAATAATGGAACAGTAGAAATCGAAGCATCATCAATTCCATTCTTGATTTACGGACATGTATTTTATGAAAATGACAGCAAGTGTAATGACCCCGCTGTTAATATAACGAACCTGAACACAGGC
>JAODGR010000008.1 GCA_025464275.1 Methanosarcinales archaeon | reverse complement strand
TATCGCATCTTATACAGCAACTCATTTATACCGGTACCATGATACCCGAGCTCACCGCCTCGTTTCACACTCCTCTTAATGCCCCGATGACCCTTCCTTGGCGGATGCAGCCTCAATACCGGTTTGATCTTATATCGCATCAAATCCCTCATCCTCACTTCACCTGCACACAGGGCATGTGCCAGCGCATCAAATGACTCGAAAGGTGTATTCGCTCGTAAATAATCCTCTGTCAATCTCTTCCCCCCTTCTAATCTGCCCCTCCTCCTCAATAACAGTGCCAGCATCTCCTCTGAGACCTCTCCCCAGGCAACATAATCCTTCACACGGTTCAGCATCCCCTTGTAGTAGGCGTTCTCTTCCACCAGCACGCAATGGTTCACCCTGTGTAACCTCAGCAGCTGGAGTGTATACTTTATATCCGGCTTTATTCCCACGCTACCCCTTAATTTCACTACTGCATACATCTTCCCCTCTCTCTTCCTCTCCCCTATTCTATCTCTTTATCGTTGAGGTCTTCACAAGTGCATTGAAGGTCGCCATAGCGAGATTGAAGGTTGTGCGGGTACTGCCCCTCGTCTTCGTCCATAAGTCCTTCACACCCGCGAACTCCAGTACCTTCTTCGGTGTATCCCCCGCTGCGAGTCCCAGTCCCCGCGGTGCCGGCAGGAGCTCTATCTCCACACCGCCTGACTTACCACGTACTGCGAAGGGCAGCGAATGTTTCTCATCACAGTTGCACTCCCAGGACCCACAACCGCGCTCTATATACCGGAGATTCAATTCCGCAGCCCTCGTCGCCTTCAATATACTGTTACGTACCAGAGCATCTTTACCCAGTCCTATCCCCAGATAGCCATCCTTATTACCCACTATTACGCACACCCTAAACTTTATCCTCCGTCCTGAATCGGTCATCCGCTGCACCATGTTTATGTCCAGGACCTCCTCATTTAGGTCTGGCATCAACGTCTCTATTATTTGATACTCCTTTATCGGGTACCTCGATGCCAGCGCCTCCTCTATCGTCTTTATCTCACCACTCTTCACCAGCCTGCCCAATCTCGTGACCGGCTTCCATTCCTCCTCCTCTTCACGCCTTATCCCTATCCCTGCCATCTGTTGTTATCCTCTCCTTTATCTCCTCAAAATTATCTGTGATTGTGGTGTCTCCGGTATAAGATGCAATATGCTCCCCCCTGATACGTTCCTCCGGAGGGAACACAACAGGGTCATGAGGCACATCCATACCCGCATCAACAACACCTTTCAGCGCTGCAAAAACACGCGAACCATGCACAGGTGTATGGAGTCCGATATCGAGGATAGCATCCTCAAATCCCGCTTCTATCGCCTTCTTACCGAATAACAAGCCTGTAAGGTAGGCTGCTGGTATGTTCTTCCCATCGCCTTCATATCCATATCTCCTCAGTTCCGCAGATGTCACGTCCACGAACGTTCTGTCTCCACCCTTGGCTGCCTCCACCAGCTGTATCCGCACGTACTTATTGCTCCGTCTCACAACTATCCGCGGCTTATGTGACATCAGGAGCCGTAATCGTTTCCGGTAATCGGTTTTACCCTCCCTCCGTCTCCTGAAGGGAACCACATACATAGGTCCGCAAACCGCTCTCCTTCTTGGCATCGCTTCTATCCTCTATCCTCCCCTATTCTATCTCGCCCTCCTCATGCCTTATCAGCCCTTCCAGCCGTGCAACACTCCTGATATCGCCTCCTTTCGCCCTCGTGTATAACCTCCGATAAGTGCTCTTATCGATCACTCCCTCCGCTCTCAGCTCCTTCAATCTACGCCGCAGTGCTCTTATCCGGATTATCCACTGCCTCTTCCTCTTCATACGTGCGTTTTTTGTACCTTTACGCGAGCCGTAGCCCCTCCTGCGTCCAAGTGCCCTCTTCATTGCTCTTATTCTCGCACGACCACGACTCACACCCCTCTTCGGCTTCTTCTTTATCACGCCTTCCTCTATCAGCCCCCTGATATCCTCCCGCGTTATCGCCTCTGCAACATCATCGGTAGCTTCAGGGTCTATCCATACTCTACCCTCCCCCACCTTCAATATCGTGGCTGCGATTCGCCGCTGCTTTGCAAGGTTCGTCATCGCTCTAACCTATCCTTAACTTAACTCTGGTACTGGCACTAATAAAGTATCTAAACCATTCCTTACTATACCTATTTTAAGTTTGTTCCCTCGCCCCCCTCCCCTCGCCCCTATCTCACCATCCAGCGCAGCCCTGAGCGACCTGTAAGCCTTAATCCCCCACCCGGTCAGCATATCCGGGTCGAGTTCAGAGACGATGGACAGCCTGACCCTCCGCATCAGCTTTCGCATGTAAAATGCTTTATGACCACCGAGCAGGAATTTCGTCCTGACCGCTTCCTCTGCCGCTTCGTAGCTCTTGTATTCATTCATCCACTCCTCAAAATAGATGTCTCCAACCCCTTCACGGCATTCCGCAACCAGTATCAGGCTACCGCCCGGTAGAACCGCCTGATAGCAGTTCTGAATCGCCTTCGTCGCCTGGTACAGGTTCCTGTCATTCGGAAAACCGCCAGCACTCACCACTATCACATCATACAGACCGGTTTCATGCCAGAAGAGTCCTTTTGCTATCCCCGCACCCTTGCTGAAGACCGCATTCAATTCGCCGGCATATGCCGCTACTATATTCCCCGCGGCATCGGCAACGGTATTGAGCACGAAATCAGGCGGTGCGAACGAAGCAGCTTCGCTCATGTCCAGATGCACGGGATTATCCTCTATATTCGCTGTCCTCGCCCGCTCGTCTACCAGAAGTGCATGGTTCTTCATGATCGTCTCGCGTGCCGATATGCCCGGCAGGATACTCTTACGCCCACCGCCAAAGCCTGCATAGTAGTGCAGTGTTATATCCCCGGTCAGAATTCGCACGTCTGCCTCCTTGTATATTCTGTTCAGTCTCACCGGTGTCCCTCTGGTGGTGGTACCCACGTATACCAGATCGGGCTCGGGAGCGTCGCAGTCGTGAATCACTACCCTGAACCCCCGATGGTCATAATACTTACCCAGTATACGCCGCAGGTCTCCAGTGGAAGGTGCCGGGTGCGTGCCACAGGCCACGAGCAGTATGATTTCCCACTCCTGCTCCTGACGCTCTATCTCCTCATACAATGCATCAAGCATCCGCTCGGTTGGTGCATTCCTCGTGTGGTCGTCCACCACAATCACTATCCTCTTGCTCTTGCTCTTGCTGTTTCGACTTCTCGATGCCAAAGCTAATATCTCGCCCAGTGGCTTCGTGCCAATAGGGTTTCGCACAGCTCTCTGTATTATATCCATATCCGCGTCAGTCTCCGCCCCGGTATGGATACGCTCGGTGCTGCTCCACTCTAACAGCTCCAGTTCTGCTCCTTCTATCTCCACTCCTAACTGCACCTCCACCTGCCCGGTGCCGTAAGGGATTTCTATCATCTCCTCGTATCTCTTTTCATCCACTGCACTCATACAATAATAAATTAAGTTCCGGCGATTATATTTGGCTTTAAGAGGACTGATCTACTATGCACCCATCTCCACCCTTATCAAAATCCGTTCCGCGCTCGAAGGGGCGAAGAGCACTAACCAGAAGTAATCTGTCCGCTATATGTGTAGCTTATCTCGTTCTGGTCACTTCAGCCGAGGTGGTCACCGTATTCAAGCCCAAACTGGGCATCGCCGTTCATATATGCACCCTGTTCATCCTGCTCATCTATGCGGCGCAGGAATATGAATACAGCAGGGTCTTGGCTTATTTCCTCATATCCCTCACTCTTGCACCCCTCATCCGAATGCTCAGCTTATCAACACCTATTTTGCAATTCAGCCGTATATTCTGGTTTATCATTATATCCATACCCATATTCATCGCGGTATTCACCTGTATGTGGCTGCAGGAGCTCCATCCTGCGAGAATAGGGCTACGCGCGTCCGCTTCATACTATCATCTGACACTTGAAACCGGCGTCATACTCCTCGGTATACCCTTTGGAATACTGGAATACCAGATATTGAGACCCAGCCCCCTCCCACTACGCTTGACTATCCCCAACATCATCGTTGTAGCTTTGATCTTCATCATCTGCACGGGCTTCCTGGAGGAGATTGTGTTCCGGGGATTGATTCAGTTCAACACCATGCGGGTGATGAGCAAATGGCATGGAATCCTGTTTATCTCTCTCATCTTCGGTGTCATGCACGCCGGTAACCTCTCCCCCTTGGACTGCCTGCTCGCATTCTCCGCGGGTTTTATATTCTCATGTGTACGTGAGAAGACGGGCTCTTTATACGGGATAACACTCTCTCACGGGCTCATCAATATCATATTATTCATGGTGGCACCTGCCTGTTTCTGAGCTTCAGATTCAATATCAGGGTGTGGATCTCTGGATAGAAGATGATTAGAGCAGGGAAGAGCAGAATGAGTACAACAGCTACTTTACCCATGCCAGAGGAGGCGAGAGTGTAAATAATCGGCGGACCCTCCTCCTTTAGCTCAAACATATAGGGGATGGTCTCACTCATAAACTCGGCGGTCATGTTCAGGGTGTCATTGCAGGAGCCGTGTATCGGTGCCAGCGCCGATACCCGCACCATCGTGACCTTCTGCGAGACCGGCTTCTCATTCACATAGAAGTACAGCACCACCCTCCTCTCCGTTATCTCACCACGCGGCGATTCCTTCGCGACAATGAGCTTCTTTGCCGTTATCGCCTTGTACTCCGCAATGCGGGTCCTGTTCAGGGGCTCGGTAAAGAGTGGCTCCTCCACCCAGCTCGCGTTACGAATCGGTATCTCCACCTTACCCACCTCCTCTATCTCATAGCCCAGTGCGGGATAGCAGACAATCGGGGGATGAAAACTCGAACGATTATTTGACTGCACAATGAGGAAGAATATGGGCTGATAGAATTTAGGATTGGAATATGCGCGTATGAGCATCACATCGGCATGCAGTACCCTGGCAAGTCGTGCCGCTACCTTACTGTAGTCACTGCCACGCCAGTTGCCTATCTTACGCGGGAATGCCTGCATGTGCTCATTGCTCCCGAAATCCAGCTTCGCTCTCACAAATGTATCCCCTGCTCCACTCTGCGAGAGCTCTGCACCTATCGTGGTGATCGATTTAGCAAAGATCATGGACGGTGTAGAGAGGAGCATTATGAGTACGAACGTGAGTAGCAGTACACCTATAACCCGCCAGTAGCCCGCATACGCACTGGCGCTGAACCTCCTCTTACTACCCTCCTCGCTCTTATCACCTTCCATTATCCTTATCCCTTATCTTACCCTTACCCTCACCTCTACCCTTTCCCCTACCCTATCCATTATCCGTTATCCGGTGCACCCCTCCTCACTCTACACCCTATTACTATACTGAGCAGAATCAAGAATAAAAAAGCGATGATGAAGAGCAGGGGGCTGAAGAGGGTGTGGAAGAACCCGGTTGCGGTCTCTGCACCGTAACTGTTACCGAGCAGGAGGAGGAATACGATTCTGAGGATGTTTGCAAAGATGGCGAAAGCGATGGATGCGAGTACGAGAGCGGTCTTCTTATACCAGCTGCATTTCAGGAGATAAACGAAGAGCGCGGATAATGCCAGTAAGGCAATTACTGAATTCATACCGCTGCATGGCAGTCCCACGACCAGAGAAGTGTTCCTCAGGTGTATCTCTGCTCCCACCCGGTCAACAGGAATGCCGAGTTGCATGACTATCGCCGCTGAATAAGTAGCTGAGATGGTCTGCAGATGGGAAGCGATTGCATCGAGCAATACCCCGGGTGGGGGAATAGCAAAGATGAGAAACGCGATGGGGAAGAAGACGGAACGCATCACACCCCTCCCATACAGATACAGCACCACTCCACTCATGGTGAAGAGGAACGATAGAGCACCCAGAGATGGCACTCCCCTCAGGTATCCAAGCACGAGGAGTGCGAGCCCGAGGGAGAGGATGCCGAATCCAGGACTGTAAAAATCAAAATTCCCGCTCACCGCATCTGCCCGCTCGAGACTGCTGAGGTTCCTCCATGCAATGAACGCGGATACAGCGGGAATCAGGAACCCATGCGAGTAGAAAGGGTTATTCAGCCAGCTATTCACCAGCCATGCCATGATTGGGAGATACAGAATAAGGATACCCGCAGTCACGCTGAGAAGCAGCAGAAGCTTGACGGTGTTCATCCCCTCTTCCACTCTATCACCACCAGAAACAGACACAGCATCATCAAACCCGTGGAGAGCAGCAGTAACGAGGATTCTTCCGGGATACATGGTACTGCACTATCCTCAGTCTCCGTGTAATCAACACAGCAGCTGCATCCACCGTCATTCGGGTAATCAATAAGGCTGTCTCCATCGTTATCTATCCCGTCACAGCATGCCGGGCAGTCGTTGAAGCACATCCCACCCTCGTGTGTGCTGCACCAGGATTCACCTCCGAGAGCATTCGGGTTCATGCATTCATAACATGATACATTCGTGGCTAATATGCTACCTGTACAGTTGGTATAGGCGTAGCAGTCACCGCGGCATTCCTCTGGACTCTCTCTTATCCTCCCCCTTATCCCGATATCTGTGAGTGAGCCATCGATACTGAGTTTTGTGAATGTAACCCCATTCCCGCTCACATAACTCTCACCCGAAGCTGTGGGCTGCCAGTCACTGTAATATTCATGCCCGGGTGTGAGATAATCTATCGGTATCGGGTATTCATAGCCGGAGGTGGTGGTGAATTTGACCTGGATTATAAAATCATTACCTTTCACCACCGTTATTGGCGTGCTCAGGTTGACCGAATAGTAGCCACTCTCTTCTGTCGTTCCTGATTGATAACCCAGCTGATCGGAGAATGTGTAGCCACTACCACTTTCACTTATATTATCAAATATCCTGATTTCATACTGCATACCGGCATCAACCGCCCAGAAATCAACCGCCTGTAACTGCCCACTCTCTGCTGGTACAAATCGTACTGCACCCCATGCGGTGTTCGTTCCATAACCACAGCAGTATCCCATCCACCCATATTCATCATAATAATACAGTACCATATCGGTGTCATCGATATAAGAAGTAATCGCGGAGGTATAGTCCCCGATATTCGCCGCGCCGTAGGCGACCCATGCACACCCGGGGTAGGGTCCATGAGCACCCCAGGATGTCCCCCAGCTGTTCTTTATCAGCCATGCACCACTACCTCTTGAATGCTCCAGCGAATCATCCCATCCGATTATCTGTATCGCATGGTTGGGCTCTTCTGTACCCCAGTATTCATACACACCACTGTCATAGGCGAGGAATCCACTGTCACCGGCATAGATGGTGGAGTATACAGGTCCGTAGTTCAATATCGCGGTTTTAATCTCTTCTATTTGGCTTTCACCATTACTCCCCGTGATTCTCCGCCAGTTATCCACATTCCAGAGGATGGAGCAGTTCTGGCAGGTTGTTTCACTACCCTGGTAGGGGTGGCAGGACTCATTAGCCGCACCCCACTTCGTGAGATAGTTCGTACTCATGAGTGAATCCCCGCCATTGCAAAAATGATTCCAGATATTGCAGTCCCCGGCTTCCTGCTCTGAGAAATCACTCTGATTTGAGCCCTCTACTATTGACACGTCCGATTCGAGGTCGGCAATAGCGGCGAAAATCCAGCAGCTACCACAGCTACCCTGGTTCCTTACCGGTGTAACATATCCAAGTGCCATAGCATCATAGGAAGAGGGCAAACTCGTTCTAACGGATGGGACTGCTCCAGCTCGATGCACCGATGTAGATGCGGTGCCAGTGCCGGTATCCACGTAGCGATAGGCGACATTTCTGGGTAATGCTGAAATGTCAGCAGGAGGTCTCGGGGGTCTATAGCCCATGAGCTCCTGTATCTCATCCGGAGGCAGTGCAGTTATCCAGTTACTGGCAACTCGGTAGTGAAAGCCTGAATTATTTATCCGCTCCTGTAGCTCATCGATCGCAGGTGCCATTGGACCTCCACCCGCCGTGGAGCTCACCGCCGGGGATGTGAGTGAGAGCAGTAACGGGAGCATTACAAACAATGATATACACGTTACTAAAGCAGAGAGCGATGTATCCCCCATTTCTTATTTCTCTCTGATATTCATCATTGCCAAAAGTAAAAGTTTTTACTATCTTGAACTCAACTGTCAGACATTGAGAAGATAAATACCAAACTTGTTTAAGTTCCCCTCTGCATCCGCCATATCGCAATACGCAACACAATACAGAGGATGAAGAGTAGCAGTGAATAGCTCAGGAAGACCATCCTGGGACCCGAACCAGAGATATCTGCTGTCCAGCCGCAGAGGAGTGGAATAGCACCGAGACCTGCATAAAAGAAGGTGTAGTAGATACCCATCACTTTTCCCTCATGACCCTCTATCACACCTCCTCCCGCCGATTTCGATGCCAGTGTTAGTGTACCGAGTGAGAGTGCACCGAGACCGGCACCCAGTACCCCACTTATCACGAATAGTTCAACAGGTGCAGTTGCGAAATAGAGGAATAGCATCCCCAGTGCACACAGTAGCAGTCCGAGCAGTGATAGGTTTATCTCACCTGTACGCTGCATCACCCGGTTAAAAAATACCTGTAAGACCGCAAAGACTGCGAGCATCGTGGATAGAATTAGACCAATGATATCCAGTCTTCTTGCGAATGGTAATGATAGCATGAGCTCGCTTGCCGCGAAAGGCGCGAATATGGGTGTCATTATCGATGCTACCCCTATGCCAAAGAAGATAATCACACAGGCGAGTGTCAGCGCCTGCCTGCCCCTCTCACTCAGCACTGTTGCAGATGGACCAGAGACAGAAGCTATATCCGCCTCTATCCTCCCCATCACCCCTCTCGTGGGTTCATATACAAGAAAGAGCACCAGGAGTAGACTGAGAAGTGCGAAGCCGGCACAGAGATAAAAGGGCACGAAGATATTGAAGATGGTGAATAGAAACCCCCCTGCTGCCGGTCCCACTGCCATGCCTGCGCCCATACCGATGTTGTAGATGCACATTGCCTCTCCTCTGTCCTCGTATCTCGTCGTCTCTGTGATAAGAGCGGTGATAGCTGGGAAGAACAATCCGGCACCTGCGCCCTGCAGCAACCTCGCCAGTATCAGCTCAGAAGGTGCACGTGAGAAAGGAAAGAGCACCGATGCCACGGCATAAAGGATAAGCCCACCGATGATCAGTGGCTTCCGCCCTATTCTGTCTGAGAGCACCCCTCCAGGGAACTCCAGCAGTGTACTTGCAATGGTAAACGCCGAGAATATCAGTGAAGATACAAGCCATGTGGTCTCAAATCGCTTCACCACCCACCATGCAAGTGGAGTAGCAATTGCCGTAACACCAAATTGTGTACTGAATACGCATATTGCTGCGATAATGATTACAAGCCTGCCTCCCATGCGGTTGTTCATGATGCATTATATATATCATCCCCTCTGACTTATATCTCCTCTATTCCTACTTCTATGTGCTGCATGAGGCTGAGGGAGGGAATGAGATGAGGGTCTTGGTTGGCTCACGGAACCCGGTGAAAGTGGGAGCGACGAAGGAAGCTTTCTCCATATTCTTCCACA
>JAODGR010000050.1:22598-23440 GCA_025464275.1 Methanosarcinales archaeon | reverse complement strand
GTATTTAGCGAGACCGTGCGAGAATGTTCTAATGTGCGAGGCGGTGAATTTAAATTATTTAGATTACCCCCGGAAAAATTGAGAAGTTATAATCCAAACGTCCTCGCTACTTTCTTACAAAAAGCTGAACGAAATCTCAAAGGTTTTCGAGATTATTATAAGGAATTAAGTGATAGGAAGTATTTAGATGTCCCTGTGCACATTTTAGGTGAGGATACTCGCTTTAAGACCAGTATCCCAGATGAGAGTGTTGATTTGATTGTAACCTCACCACCATATGGCGATTCAAAAACTACCGTTGCTTATGGGCAGTATTCAAGACTCTCACTTCAATGGCTTGATTTTGAAGACAGAATTTGCAGGTCAATTGACAGAGTGTCTCTGGGCGGGAATTCTCCAGAAGATGAGACCGTTCTTCAAGTGTCAAAAAATTTAAAACGAGTTTGGGAGGAAATTAAGAGGAAGGATAGCAAAAGAGCTTCAGATGTCTTAAGTTTTTACAATGATATGCTTCTCTGCATGGAAGAATTAGATAGAGTTATGAAAGAGAGGGGTAGGATATGTTTTGTTATTGGTAATAGAACAGTAAAAAGCGTAACGATTCCTACGGACGAAATACTTGTAGAGATGTTTGAACGTTTTGGGTTTGAGCACCGAGAGACGATTATCCGAGATATTCCTAATAAAACCATGCCCTTGAAAAACAGTCCAACTAACGAACCCGGGAAAGTTGAAAAAACGATGTGGAATGAACACATAGTAATTGTTGAAAGAAGATGAATAACTCATAGCCATGGATTTTGATCTATCCGTCAAAAAAAGTTCTCAAACGATGCATTAAA
>JAODGR010000050.1:0-22472 GCA_025464275.1 Methanosarcinales archaeon | reverse complement strand
GTAGTCTCGCTTATTCCTTCTTAATCTTACTCCTACTCTTACTCCTACTCCCCCGTATATAATCCATGTGGAGTGGGAGTGTGCCTGCCGTCTCATATACCGCCCACGTATAATACAGGAATGCATATAACGCCAGACATGAGTAGAAGATACCGAGCAGATTATTCAATCCCAGTATTCCGGTAATGCTGAGGAACATGAAACTAAAGGGTACGAGGATGATGGGCAGGAAGAGTGCGAGCCACGCAGTATTCTTATCAAAGACGTTGTACTCGGAAGTGATGAGCAACCACCAGAGGATGAAGAGGAATAGAGTTGCGAGATGTGCCATTCCAAATGAAGTCTCCACCATGATTATAAAAGCACTCATAGAGACCACCGTCAGGAGAATGACCTTGGCTATAAATCCCACCGACGTACCTGGTGCAATTGCCTCACCCGCTCCTGCTCCAGCTCCTGTTTCCGCTCCTGCTCCCGCTCCCGCCGTCTGCGGATATCCAATGTGTGAACTCCCCCTCTTTACATGCTCCTCTATCAATGTCTGAACCATCCGGTCAATCTTATTCAGCCGCCCCTCCACTGATTCCATCTCCACATGCGTCTCCGCTACCTTCCTCAATACCGGCTCCAATCGCTCATATATCCCACGGTCAAATGCGGTATTCACCAGACTCTCATAATATGCCGACTTCTTGTATATCCGTATAGAGAAATAAGCCAGCAGAATCCCTATTCCTGAGACTATCAAATCCACCATAATGCCGTAGATATTGAATTTCAGAATCAGATCGACAAATAGTGAGAAGAGAGCAATACCCACCAGGATTAGTGCAATGAATAGAGCAATCGCCAGACCTATCTTCTCCACTGCTGGCACTCTAATTCTGGTCTGTGGTGTATCCGCCATCTCCTCTTACCTGTAATCTGTATCTATACATCACTATACATCCGGGCTATTTAAAACTTCAATTCATCTCAATCTCCTCAATCTCCTCAATCTTCTTCATCTCCCCGCGTCCAATCGCGCATGTATCTCAATCCCAGCTCCTTCAATCGCTTACGGTCTATACCCTGGTCCGGGTCACTACCTCCTCCCGCTGCTACCTCTATGTAACCATCAATAAACTTCTCAAACTCGGTATGAAGCGCCTGAAACCGGACGGAGCTCTGAGTAGCTGATGTGTAGGGTCCACCATCCTCTCGCTTGAACTCATACCTCAGCTCAAAATGAACTGCATTCCTCGTCAAGCGTTTGAACTCATCGAAATCCAGTGCGTGATACACGTGAAACGGTATCCCGAGCACTTTCAACCTCACTATCTTACCATCCGGGTGGCAATTATTGATTCGGGTTTTGATTACCTGTGTGAGCTCCTGTGCATTGAGACCGTCGCAGACCACAGGCTCAAGGTCCACCATCTCCCTTATATGTAGCGGGCGAAACTTAACCACTGTCCTGTCTTTGTGCAGCTGAACATCAAGAAACCCCTTTGTATCGGCTACTTCGTTGAAGCTGAACCGTTCTGTTGAGCCTGAATAATAAGCGTTATCTGCCACCTTTGTACACCTGTGATAATGCCCCAGAGCGATGTAATCAAGCCCCTTATCGAGGAGGTTATCTATACTGACTATCTGCTCGTTTATCTCACCCATCATGAATGCAGGCTCCGTCTTACCGCCAGCACTGATACCGGCATGCAGCATTGCCAGATTAAAAACTTCACCTTCATTTTCACCTTCACCTTCATTCCCTATCTCTATCCTGTCCTTCTCTCGCTCTATATCTTCGCAGTGCGGAACTGCATGAATCGTAATGCCATCCAGCTCAACGAGCTCATACATGTTCTTATACACCACATACACACCCGGAATATGCTCGAACAGGCTGAAAACGCTGCCTGTCTCTTTCAACCGTGGTGTCTCGTGATTGCCTGAGATCACCACAAACGGTATACCCGCCTCGCTCAATCTCAATATCTGCGTGAGCGCGAACGATATGGCGCGATTGGTCGGGCGTACCGAATCGAACAGATCGCCCGCATGCAAGACAGCATCCGGCTTCTCATTCACTGCACAGTCAATAAACTGCCTGAATGCTGCATAGGTATCCACCTCCCTCTGGTTCAGCCCGCTCGCTTCATCCATCTTCCGATATGCTGAATAGCCTATGTGCGTATCCGCAACATGGAATATTCGCTTCATTACCATGTCACCCCCAGCCCGGGGTGATAATCACTTACACATTACACATTACTCTTTACTCATACTCACCTAATTATAATTGCCTTGCCCTGCTCCTTGCTCTTACTCCTCAGATAGCCCCTCCAGTATCTTCGCCAGATTACGCTCCGCCCTCCTCCGCTTCAGCCTCGCTGTTCGCACAAGCTCATGCTTGTCCACCTCTGCAGTCTCAATGCGGAACTCAGACTCCTCCATAGCCAGCTGGAGGAGTTTCTCACCCTCTTTAGACCGCACAATCACGGTGGAATAACCATCCGGTGTACCAACCGAGCCTACGGAGATATCAGCCAGTCGTGATGTGAAATCGGTGCAGAATGCGCAGCCTTCACGTACGTGGCTCGCAAGCTCGCGGACGTCACATGTGTATTCACGACCACCAGCCTCGATAATAAATCGCCCGTGGCTTATCTGCGTCCTGTCCGCCGTATCGAGTTCGATACCGAACCGCGTTCTTGTGAACTCCTTCAAACCCTCGTAGTCAAAACTCTCGAAACAGAACAGCCCAAGAAGTGTGACATCCACACCTCCGTCACCGGCGTCATCACCGAGCTGTTGCCGCATCTGGAGTTTCCTCACTGCTCGAACCTCACACGGTGTCCCTACAACCCCGATACGCCTCCACTCGGGATGTGACTGCAATGCATCCACAATCTGCGGTATCATCGGCACACGTAGATACTTCGTACCCCTTCCCTCCTTTATCTCCTCCACGTCCGAAGTGATAATCGCGGCTGATTTGTAACCCTCTGTTCGTCTTACAACGAGTGCCGCATCGAAGATGCCGTGTTCAATGCCGGTGATGAGTAGAGTGGTGACCATTCCTCCATCCTGACCCTGGAGCTGTGATCTCGCTCCTGTTAACCGTGAATAAACTCCTATATCGGCGTCTCGTTCGCCACCTCTATCCAGATACCTCGCCTCTATCTCGGCTACATCCTCATCCGTCGTGGGGTATATGCATTTATTCAGCCGGATCGCATCCGTAGGGCATACCAGAGCGCACGAACCACAGCCTATACAATCATCTGAGAGCTCTTCATAGGGCGTCCCCACCCTACGCTCGATACCTCGTGCTATGAAGTTTATCGCCGAGACACCCACCAGCTCCTCACATACCCGCGCACATAGCCCGCACAGGATACAGTGCTCCTCTTCCACCGGGAAACGTGGTTTCGAGATACCATATTCTTCTGCCAGCATCTGTATCCGCTTCTCACCCGGGCACCGTGCAAGTAGCAGCTCGATCAGCATCTTCCTTATCTCTATAATCTCCGGCGTCTCTGTACGCACATTCAGACCATCCTCCACCGGATAGTTGCACGCGGTGACAATCCTCTTACGACCACGCTTCTCTATCTCGACCGAGCATAGCCGGCATGCCCCGAATGGCTTTAATGCGGGATGGTAACATAGCGTAGGTATGTGAATACCATTGAGGCGAGCCACCTCCAGAATCGTCTGTCCGGGTTCTGCATCCACCTCTTTATCGTCTATCGTGAGCTTCATCCTCATCTCCCTCCTCCACCCTTCCTCTCAATCATCCGCTCAGATTCAGGTAGAGGTGGCGGCACCGGCTTGCCTGAGATCTTCGTCACTGCATGCACTTTCGGCGGGCATACATCATAGCAGATGCCGCACTTTATGCATTTCGCCTGGTCTATCACGTGTATCCTCCTCTTCCCACCATCTATGGCACCAGAAGGGCAATTCTTCAGGCATTTCATGCATGCTATGCACCTCTCTGGCTCTATGTAGTAAGCAATCAGGTCTTTACAGACCAGTGCAGGGCATCTCTTCTCCTTTATATGCGCCTCATATTCCGGTCTGAAATATCGAATAGTGCTCAGAGTGGGATTTGCTGCCGTCGTGCCGAGTGCACATAATGACGCCTTCTTCATCACCTGTGCTATCTCCTCCAGCAGTTCTATATCTCCCTCCTCTCCCCTACCTGAAACTATACGATTCAGTATCTCACGCAGACGTTTCAGACCCTCACGACATGGCACGCACTTACCACAGGACTCATCACAGAGGAAATCCACGAAGTAACGTGCAATATCCACGATGCAGGTATCCTCATCCATCACTATCATACCACCCGAGCCCATCATCGAGCCCAATCTCGTGAGCTCGTCGAAGTCAACCGGGGTATCGAGATACTGCTCCGGAATCACTCCTCCTGAGGGTCCACCTGTCTGAACTGCTTTGAACTTCTTACCTCCACGAATACCTCCCCCTATCTTGTATATTATATCCCGCAGCGTGGTCCCCATCGGCACCTCCACCAGCCCCGTATTATTTACCACACCAACGAGCGAGAAGATCTTCGTACCCTTGCTATGCTCCGTACCTATGGAGTTGAACCACTCAGCCCCCTTCTCGATTATCAGTGGTACATTCGCCCACGTCTCTACATTGTTCAAATCGCTCGGCTTCTCCCATATTCCACTCTCCGAGGTATGTATGTACTTCGGTCTCGGCTCGCCCACTTTTCCCTCTATTGCATTCATCAATGCACTGGACTCTCCGGATACAAAAGCACCCGCACCCCTGTGCACCTTCACATCGAAATAGAAGCCCGAACCGAGGATATCATCGCCGAGGAAGCCATATTCACGTGCCTGCTCAAGCGCAATATTCAGGTTCTTCACCGCCAGTGGGTATTCCTCCCGCACATAGACGAAGCCCTGATGCGAGCCTATGGCATAAGCACCGATGGTCAAACCCTCAAGAACCCTGTGCGGGTTACCCTCCATGAGTGAGCGGTCCATGTAAGCTCCGGGGTCACCTTCATCGCAATTCACAATCACATACTTGGGCTCGCCCGGTGCGTTCCTCGTTGACTCCCACTTCCGCCCCGCCGGGAAGCCACCCCCGCCTCGACCACGTAAATTCGCACGTTTCACCTCCTCCAGTACCTCCTCCGGCGTCATCTCCTCCAGCACCTTAGCCAGTGCCTGATAACCCCCGATTACGATATAATCCTCGATATTCGTGGGGTCAATTACGGGGTTATCGCCGAATACGAGTCTGGTCTGATGTTTATAGAATGGAATCTCCGATTCCTCCACTATTCGCTCCCCGGTAGCGGGATCTTTATAGAGCAGACGTTCAATGATCTCATCCCCCTTTACGCTCCTGGCGATTATCTCCGGTACGTCCTCTGGCTTTACATTGAGATAACATACACCCCTGGGATGGATGGTGATTATCGGTCCGCGTTCACAGAATCCATGACAGCCGGTTCTTTTGAAACTCACTCTATCAGTTAAGCCCTGCTTCTCCAGCTCGGTCTTTATAGCAGCGGCAACGGCATCACTACCGGTAGCCCGGCATGCAGTACCGGAGCAGAGTGTTATAAGTGTTTTATTCGGGTCGCGTTTCGATAGTAACTCCCTCTGTAACGCCAAAAGGTCCTCTTTACTCCTTATTCGAGGCATTTATCCTTTACGGTTCTTCTATCTTGTTTTGTTTTGTACTACGTGTATCGCTCCAGAATCTCCTTCACATCCGAAGGCGTTACTTTACCGTGGTACTCTCCGTCCACCACCACTACCGGTCCCATGGCACAACAACCCAGACAGTTCACCCGCCTGAGTGTGAATCTCATATCCGGCGTCGTCTCTCCCTCTTCTATACCCAGACTCTCCTTTATCCGGCTCATAATCCGGGGTGCTCCCCGCACCTGACACGCAGTACCCAGACACACCTGTATCACATGCCGCCCAATAGGGATGAGGCTCATCGCCTTGTAAAAACTCGCTATACGGTATATCTGACTCTTTGGAACGTGCAATCGCTCACTTATTCGTGCAATTGCTTCTCTTGGTATCCAGTTGAACTCGCTCTGCAAATCGAGTAGCAACTGAATCAATACCCCCTCCTCACCACTATATCTATCTATTATCTCATCCACCCGATTCAGGTCTATTCTCTCCATTCCTTATTCCTTATATCTGTTTATCTGTTGAGGGATTGGAGCGAGCAGGGATATAAGCTTTTCTATTTTTTCTCCCCCTGCTTCAACTTCGATCTTATTTTCAGTCTGTAATAGCTCAGTGGATGAGAAATCTTCTCACATAGCTCATCTTTGCCCACACAGTTGCCATACGTACGCATCGTGGCACACGATGGAGCGGTATATCGGGTGCCGCTCTTGGTACCTGCGATATGCTCTACCTGATACCTCGTCCGTGCTTCGTCAAAATCGGGTGAGTTCCTGTATAGTTCTATCACCTCATCCACAGACAGCCCGGCATTCAAGAGGAAAGCGGTGACAGCGAAGCGTGCACTGTGGGGTACGTTCACACCCTCCCTCAGATTGTTCAGGATGTGTATCATACAAGGCGGGAACGCGCCCGTGTCGCCACCCGATGGACCACGGAGCTCTTCATGCTTATTACGCCTGAGCGCCAGCTCATTCTTTATATGCTCGATATGCTCCTTCAGTGAATCGCAGATCTCAGCGGGGACATCCAGCGGCAGGTCTTTCACTATCCGCTCGTACATCGCTTCCTGGATTATCCGCACAAATTCACCCATCTCGAGTCGTACCTTGCCACGCACCATGCTCCGATTCACGAGTTTCCATCTCCTGTCCCTGAGATTAACAGATAGTCGCAGATAATCGGTGAAATGAACCCTAACCCCAGACCGGTGTGGGAGGAATTCAGCATGTATGCCCAGGTCTTCCGCCAGCTCATGGATGAGTACTCTACCAGTACCAGTACCGGTACCCACACCCGCACCCGCGCCCGCACCACTGCTCATACCACCGGCAGTGGCACTCAAATCCTCCAGCAGACGCTTATGCGCACCTTTTGCCTCCGCTAATGCGTATCTCCGGATGAGATAGGAGTCATGGATGCAGGATACGAGGATACGGGCAAATGGGTATGATAACAGCTCCATCTGCGCCTGTGCATCATGTGTTATCACAGGTCGGACGATTATCCCCGTTCTTATAGCTTCTATTACTCGCTCTTTAGCCCGCATCCTCGCAGAAGCTGAGCTGATGAGGTCCTCAAGGGTGAGTCCCGCCTTGTTCACATAGCCCGATGCCGCGGAGAGGAAAGGGTAAAGGCACAAAAAACCCGGTTCTAACATCTCAACCTTACCTCTGTCACGTCACACAGAGCGTACAATCGCTGCTACTGGTGGCTCGCATCTGCAAGAGGTAATCCACGAGCACAAGTGCGACCATCGCCTCTGCTACCGGCACTATCCTGGGGCATATACATGGGTCGTGCCTGCCTCTTATCCTCAGCTCCACCTCCTCCATCCGCTCCATGTCCACACTTCGCTGCGGCTTTGCAATGGATGCTGTGGGTTTCACCGCCACCCTGCATATCACTGGCTCGCCCGTTGATATACCGCCCAGAATGCCGCCTGCATGGTTCGTCCTCGTCCTTATCCTCCCCTCACCTATGTAAAATTCGTCATTCATCTCGCTACCTCGCATCCTCGCTGCTGCGAATCCTGCTCCTATCTCCACACCCTTCACCGCACCGATACTCATAAGTGCCTTCGCCAGTTCCGCATCGAGCTTATCGAAGACCGGCTCACCCAGTCCAGGCGGGACACCTGTCGCAATCACCTCCACGAGCCCGCCCACACTATCACCCTCCCTTTTCACCTCCTTTATCCGCTCCTCCATCTGCACCGCGGCTTCCAAATCCGCACACCTCACTGCATTCGTTGCTGCGTTCCTCTTTATCTCTGCCACTCTCACTCCCCCTGCCCCTCCCACCCTCTCTGCTCTTATACCACCAATCTCCACCACATGCCCCACAATTTCGATACCGTGGTATGCCAGGACCTTCTTCGCTATTGCACCTGCTGCGACCCTTGCAACTGTCTCCCTGCCAGATGCACGTCCACCACCACGATAATCACGCAGTCCGTACTTCATCTGATAAGTATAATCCGCCTGACCGGGTCTCGGAATGTGCTTCATCGCTTCATATGGCGTGGAATCCACATCCCTGTTCCATACGAGCATGGATATCGGCGATCCGAGTGTTTTACCATTGAATACCCCGGAGAGTATCTGCACCTCATCCGCTTCACGCCTCTCACTCGTTATCTCGCTCAGACCCGGCTTCCGCCTGTCCAGTTCGCGCTGTATCTCCTCGACCGAGAGTTCAACCCCCGCGGGGCAACCATCCACCACCACTCCTATGGCTTCACCGTGCGACTCGCCCCAGGTGGTCACCCGGAAGATGTGTCCGAACGAATTCCCAGGCATAGATGTTTTATGTCACCACGGCTATTTAAAACTGAAAATGCCTGATGCAGGGCGCAGAAGCCAGAGACTGGAGGCGAACCTGAGGAGGTTGAAGGTGAGCGTAATGGATAGGCGGGAAGGTGTGATGGTGGAATTATTGAGGAGCTACAGATTGAAGGAAGTGAGGGCAATATCTGCTACCCCGCTCTCCAATGGAGTATCATCAGTAGCAGGGTTGGTTGCGCTTAAACGGTTATTGAGTGGAAGTGACGTGGTAATAGGGGGCTATGGATATGAGGAGCAGCGAGAAGTTGCGAGAGCCGCGTCTGAACTTGGCATGCCCTTCATCACATACCCCGTTGTCACCACGATACTGCCGGATGGCATCCCATTTGATGAGCTGGTCTTCCCTGCCGGCTCTTATCCTCCATCGCCTGTATTGGGTCTCATTGCTCGCTCTTTTCAGATGATTGCACTGTTAAGACTGGTAAGTGGGGTGGCTGAGCCCTTATTAGCACCACAGGCGCTCACTCTATATCTGGACCCGGATAGTCTGGATTTGAGAGTGGAGATAGTGGAACTGGAGCTGGAGCTGGAGCTGAATAGAGAAAGAAATAATGTGGATTGAGAAGTACAGACCCAGGAGCCTGAGGGAGATAGAAGGGCAGAGTGAGGTGGTAAAGAGGCTGGTGAGTTTTAGTAAGCGTAAACAGCTGCCTAATCTGCTGCTATGGGGTCCAGAGGGTGTGGGTAAGACATCCGCTGTATTAGCTCTGGCTTCTGAACTCTATGGCTCTCACTCCTGGGAGGATAACCTGGTTCTCATGGAATGCCACAATTTTAGTGAGCAGCGGAAGAGGTGGCTACGTGATGACATGAGATTCAGAGCTTACTATGACGAGCACAAATCTGCGATGGACATCTTCAAGGGTATGATAAGGGAGTATGCAGCACTGGCACCTATAAATGCCCCATTCAGGTTGATGGTCTTCTGCAATGCAGACGCGTTGCCGGTGGATGCGCAGCAGGCGCTGAGGAGAATTATGGAACGGAGCAGTCGGACAAGCAGATTCGTGTTCATCACCACGAAACCCGCACCTGTAATACCCGGGTTGAGGTCGAGGTGTCTGAACCTCCACTTCCAGCCTCTGGATAAGAGCGGGGCAATGGACAGCGTATTGAAGCGAATCGCCAGGCATGAGTGCCTGGAACTTACAGAGCAGGGCTTGGAGACGCTGAAGCGGTACGCACATACCGACCTCGGGCTCGCCATCACGATAATGGAAGCGGCATCTGCATCCATATCCGCATCTGCCTCCGCATCTCCATCTGGACCCACATCCACACCCATACGGATCGGGAGTAAAGAGATAGAAGAAGTGATGCGGGAGGTGCGAAGGGTGAGTATCAGTGCTGAAGCAGCGGATTTGATAGACAAAGCACTTTCCGGGCGCTATGATGCACTTAGGACCACCCTGAAGGGACTGATGTGGGATGAGAAGAGGAGTGGCAGCGAGCTCATGGCGGCGATACATGAGGTGATGATAGACCGAGGAGTCAGAGCAGAGGGTTCGAGGCTGGGAATGAAGAGGTTAGCCCGGGCTATGATGTATGCAGGCGATGCAGATTACAGGCTTTGCAGGTCCTTCAACGGGATGGTCCACATTGAGGAATTGATGGTGAGATATCAGCATTTATATAGGTGGTGAGCTATTTCAAAGTACAGAGTACAGTTAAGTGTGAGTGAAGTGAGGAGAGATGGCGTCAACGGCGAAATTCTGGCGAGAACAGGCAGCGCGGTATAACCTTGAGGGCACGCGGTGCCTGAACTGTGGTAGTTTCTTCTTCCCGCCCCGGGCTCTATGCCCGAAGTGCAGGCGAAGCGGCGAGGTCGTGCCCTACCAATTCAAGGGCACGGGTGAGGTGGTCACGTACACGATAGTACATCAAGCTCCAGGGAACAGGAGCAGGCAGATTCCCTATACACTGGCGATAATCAGACTTGACGAAGGTCCTCAGTTACTCTCTGAGGTGATATGCGAGCCTGAGCAGATACATGTGGGGATGCGTGTTCGTGCAGTATTCAGGCGATTGGGTGAAGAAGGAGAGGAGGGGATAATCTATTACGGTACCAAGTTCGTGCCTGCTGATGCCGCCTCTCCCAGCGCCTCTGCCACTCCTACCTCACAAACTTGATAACGCCACTTGAGGGTGAGAACAGGATACCGTCACGCTTCATCACGTCTATTATCTCCTCCGCCTTCTCGCGCTCCATCCCCTCCTCCTCCGCCAGGTCGAGTACCTCGTCCAGTGGCACTTCCTCTCCGTATTCACGTTCCAGGTCCTTTATTATCTCCCTTATCGACCTTGCGCGGTCTCTCCTGGTCTTCGTTATCCCCACAGTCACCCAGTCGGTATCCAGCCTCCCGGTCTCGGGGTCCACGAATACCCGTTTCAGGCAGTAATTGACCACATTGATCACCCGTTCAGCATCCTCCTCGGTTATCTTATCGCTCAATCGCGCCCTCGCTCTTGCCTCACCGAGTCGAATCAGCGCCTCTAACTGACGCGCAGTCACGGGTATGGGAGCATCCTCATCCTCATAACCCTGGCTGCGGAGTCCGATATAGAAGTCGAGGAATCGCCTCCTCGCTCCTTCCGTCATCACCGGGAATACATTCCTCTTGCTCCATGCCACGTATTTCCGCAGGAGGTCAGCTTCGATGGGTGGTTCCAGAGCCGCCACCGTGTGCTCAAAACGCTCCCTCTCATCCGTATCCAGCTTACCGAGATTCTTAAGCCTTGCAAGTAACTCGCCTGCATAGTGTGTGTCGAGGATGTGTTCGGCAGTCTTCGTGTCCATCTCCTCATTCGGTCTGTCCATCATGGTGAAGATGAGGTCAAACCGGGATAGCAGTGTGGGTGGCATGTTTATCTGCTCCGCAATGGGCGTGTACTTGTCAAATCGCCCGAATTTGGGATTCGCAGCTGCTAACAGTCCGCAGCGGGAGTTCAAACGCGCCATTATGCCCGCTTTTGCCACTGATACCGTCTGCTGCTCCATCGCCTCGTGGAGTGCATCCCTGTCCTCCTTCCTCATCTTGTCTATCTCATCCACCGCTGCGATTCCCTTATCTGCAAGTACCAGCGCACCAGCCTCTAAGGTCCATCGCCCCTCACCGAATTCATCCTTTACCGCCGCCGCGGTCAGCCCGGCGGAGGTACTGCTCTTACCCCCGGTGTAAAGACCCCTCGGCGCTAATTTCACAAGATAGGTCAGTAACTGGCTCTTAGCCACTCCGGGGTCACCGACGAGGAGGATGTGCACATCCCCACGCACCCGTGTACCATCCGGTAGCTCCTTCGGCACACCCGCGAATAACTGCAGAATCATTGCCTCTTTTATCTCCTCATAGCCGTAGATGGATGGAGAAATGCTCTTTATCAGCTTCTCGTAGATGTCCGGCTCGTTCTTCAGCTCCATTATCCTGCGCTCGTCCTCCTCGGTTATCTTTATCTCCTCGAACTCCTCCTCCTTCAGCTCCAGTGAATTGCCATCCAGATAGACATCAAAGAAAGGGGTCTTACCGAATCTGGTGGTCCTCTGATAAGACCTGAGAATGCCGGTAATGATGATACGGTCGCCCGGGGATACGAGACCGGTGAGGTCATCCTCGAGATACACATCGATCGCCTGTGGCAGTTCACCACCCCGTAGCTCCTCCGGCAACTCCTGCAGCCGAATCTTCTGCGCATTCGCGAATTTACACTGCTCGACCAGGAGTTTGAAATGCTGTGCCCTTCTACCACACCCGCCACTCGCCTGCTCACATTCCGCAGGCTCTCTGAACTGCCGCCCGCTCTGCTCCACAGAGAAGACATGGTGGCAGAATGGGCATTCAAATACCGCATCCACTATCTTCGGGCGCACTTCCGTGGCTTTCGTCACCAGCCCCTCGATGCTCACGAGCTTACCTGTATCCTCACTCCTGATATCGCGTATCTTCACCCGCCTCGGTACCTTTATTATGCGGAAGTTTGCCGCATCGAGAGTGATTCCCGTGGGGGTATCAATAGCCCTCAAAGCCCTCGTCGCCTCGCCAATCGCGATGTCCGGGCTCTCCAGCACCATATCCGCGAGGGCAGGGTCGTAAAGGTCCATGTCAGAGAATTTAACGAGCAGACTCCGCTTCTCTGGATAGAGATTCGAGAGTTCTACAAGCTCATCCCAGTAATATCGCTTCAGAAAGCCCTCCCACCTCTCTGTCACCATATCCTGAACCATCTCTTATCTCACCCCTCTCCTGTTATGATAATAAAAAAGATTAATAAGTGCAGATATACAATAGGTAGGAATGAGAAACAGGGATATAGCGGTGGTATTTGATGGTGCAGGCGTACTGTATGCACCGTTTAGAATAATAAAGGATGTTGAGAGGGGGATAACAAAACGGAGCAGGGTATCGGGGTTGAGCTGCACCGATAGACTGAAGAGGGGTGCAATGGTGATATTAAAGACGCGATACGATGCGACATTAGCGAGAGAAGCGGATACGAAGTTGCTATCAGAAGTGATGAAGGAGAAGAAAATAGAAACTAAAGTGATATATAAGAGAGAAGGGATAGACGATGGGGAGGTGATAGAGACGGTTTTGAATGATAAACACATCCGGGTGGGTGATATACACGAAGCGATGTGGTTTTTAAGGAAGTGCGACATCCTCCCGGTAATAGGGGTGGCATTGATCGTGGATATGGTGAATAAAGCGATAAGATACGCAATTGCAGGCGGTATAAACCTCTTCCCCGGTACTCGTCAGCTCCTGAGGGAATTGAATCAGATGGGCTGTTCGATATTTATAGCATCGGGAGACAGGATAGAACCTGAGGAGATATCGATCTATCTGCCGGAAGTACCACCTGAGAACATCTTTGGCATGATGACCCCGGAGGATAAGCGGGAGCTGGTGAGGAGGTTGAAGGAGAGATACAGGGTGGTAATGGTAGGTGACGACAGGAATGACTATCTCGCGTTTTGCGAATCGGATATAGCGGTATTGTGCCTGCAGGAGGCTGCGGACAGACCGGGTGAGATCTTCGAGGTTGCTGATTTCAGGATAAATGATATAGGAGAGGTGAAGGAGATAATAGAAGAGGTGAAAGAGTACAAATGCAAGGCATGAGCGAGAACAGGAGAGAGAACGAGAATCTGAGGTCCCTGGCAGAGGATTTGAGGAACTTTGAGGGTGTGAAGCGGAAGAGGGGTATAAGAGACCTTGTGAAGACACTCTGGAATGCGGATAAGGTGGGTAGCAGGACGATAGCGGGCTTCGGAGAGGATGCAGCAGTGCTCATGGTGGACAATGACAACTTCGTCTTGCTCGCAATAGATGGTATATGGGGTAAATTACTGAGTGCAGACCCATGGTGGGCGGGTTATTGCGCAGTGCTCGTGAATGTGAATGACATAGCGGCGATGGGTGGCACTCCGCTGGCGATGGTGAATCTCACCTCGACCCAGAAGAAGGATGTATGTGTGGAATTGGGTAGGGGGATGCAGGATGGAGTGAAGAAGTTCGGTGTGCCGATGGTGGGCGGGCATCTACACCCCGATACCTCATATGATGCCCTTGATGTGGGTATAGTGGGCACGGTGAGGCGAGATAATGTGATATTCTCCAGCGGCGCTGCGCCCGGCGATAAGATAGTCGTGGCAATAGACCTCGATGGTAGAATATACCCGAAATACAACCTCGCATGGGACAACACCACAAAACGGTCGACAGCAGCGATAAAGAGGCAATTAAATACGATGGTGGAGATAGGGGAGAAGAAGCTGGCAACCGCCGGTAAGGACATAAGCAATCCCGGCACACTCGGCACCCTGGGGATGCTACTTGAGGCTTCCGGTGCAGGTGCACAGGTGGAGCTGGGGAAGATACCGCGACCCGATTCCGAGGAGTTGCACATCCCTATTGCACACTGGCTGAAGATGTACCCCGGTACGGGATTTATACTGACGGTGAGGGATGAGGAGAGTGCCACCGAATGTATCCATATATTCGAGGACGCGGGTATCACCGCTTCCATGGTGGGTGAGATAGATGCGAGCAGGAAGCTGACGATAAGGGATGGCTCGGATAAGGCTACGGTGTTTGACCTCAACCAGGAGATAATAACGGGGATAAAACAGATAAGCAAGTGAAAGAGAAAGAGAAAGAGAAGTAGGCTCGATTTAGTAAGAATCAGGATAGATGAGATACGGATTTGACGAGGATGAGTTATACGAGCGGGTGAGGAAGGGAGGGGTGGGGTATGGAGATGCATTATTCCTGGTGAATAACCCCCCGCTACTCTTTCACATCGCGGACATGTTGCGGGAGGAGACGAAGGGTGATGTTGTCACCTATGTAGTGAACCGGAACATAAATTTCACGAATATCTGCGTCGGGAACTGCATGTTCTGTGCATTCAGGGCGGATAAAGCGCGGGGTTATATACTGGGTATGGATGCGGTTCTGGAGAAGGTGGAGGAGGCGGTGAGGAACGAGGCGACGGAGATCTGCGTTCAGGGGGGTCTGCATCCTGACCTCGTACTCGATGACTATTGCAGACTCGTTGAGACGATAAAATCACATTTCAATGTCCATATTCATGCATTCTCTCCGATGGAGATATACCACGTGGCGAGGAACTCGGGGTTAAGCGAGGAGGAGGTGCTGAAGGAGTTGAAGAGAGCGGGTTTGGGCTCCATTCCGGGCACCGCTGCTGAGATTCTGGATGATTCCATAAGAGCGATAATATGTCCGCGGAAGTTGAATACCACTAAATGGGAGGAGATAATAAGAACTGCACACCGCTCAGGCATTCCTTCCACTGCCACCATCATGTACGGGCACATAGAATCCTGGGAGGACAGGATAAGGCATATCTTCAGGATAAGGGAGCTGCAGAAGGAGACAGGAGGCTTCACCGAGTTCGTGCTCCTGAAGTTCATGCGTAAGAATAACAGACTGGGGAGGATGGTGAAGCGTGCGATCGGTTTTGAGGAGGATGCGATTGTGCATGCACTTGCAAGGGTGATACTCCATCCCTATTGCGTGAATATCCAGGCGTCATGGGTGAAGCTGGGTGTGGAAGATGCACAGCGAATGCTATACTTCGGCGTGAACGACCTCGGTGGTACTCTGATGGAGGAGAACATCTCGCGATTATCCGGCTCAACGGCAGGTGAATACCTGAGTCCAGAAGAGTTCGAGCGATTGATAAGGGATGCGGGGAGGACGCCGAGGAGGAGGAACACACTTTACGAACTCCTGTGAGATAACACGGATAAGGATGGCGAGCTAAGATATGAATTATAAAGTAAAAAGTAAAGGTGAAGAGGGGGATAAGAGGATAGGAGAGGAGGATAGGATAGGAGAATAGAGGAGAGTATAATGGGAGGGAGTAAGCATCTCTTCTTCGGCGGTGTGGATGTGGTAGAACTGGCGGAGCGATACGGCACACCGCTCTACATAACGGATGAGAACAGGCTGAGAGCCAATTACAGGCGTTATAAAGAAGCTTTCGGTGTTGAGAGTGAGATAGAGTGTGAGGTGTATTATGCGGTAAAAGCGAACGGTAACCTTGCCCTGCTGCGGATACTGGCAGTAGAGGGTGCGGGTGCTGATGTCTTCTCCACTGGTGAACTACATCTCGCGAGGTATGCGGGCATACCTGCGCGGAAGATTCTGTTCAATGGCAATTCGAAGAGTGATGAAGATTTGAGAGCGGCATTGGAATCCGGGGTGAGGGTATCGGTGGACTCGCTGGACGAATTAAGAGCGCTATCAGCACTGGCATCCGAAACCGGGCATGGAAAGGAGGTGGAAATAGCCATACGTGTGAACCCCGATATCTCCCCCCGGGTGCATCCCAAGATAGCAACCGGGTTGAAGGAGTCCAAATTCGGAATACCCTCTCACGAGGTGATTCAGGTATGTGAAGCAGCGGAGAGGATGCCAAATATCTCGCTCTCAGGCTTACATTGCCATATAGGTTCACAGATACTGGACGTAAGTGTATTCAGTGAGGCGACGAGGAGGATGATGGAGCTCGTTACGAAGCTGCATGAGCATGGGATAGACCTCGAGTTTGTGGACCTGGGTGGTGGACTTGGAATAGGATACACGCGTGAGGAGAAGGAGATAGCACCCACACCAAAAGACCTGGCAGAGGCAATACTGCCTCACATTGAGGCAAAGACGCGTGAACTCGGCTTGAAACTGAAGCTCATCATTGAGCCGGGGAGGTCCATCGTGGGCTCCACCACCATCCTCCTGAGCCGTGTAAATGCGGTTAAACGCGCATATAGAAACTTCGTGGCGATAGATGCCGGGTTCAATCTCCTGATAAGACCTGCTATGTATGATGCGTATCACGAAGTGGTGGTGGCGAACAGGATGGAAGAGGATGGGCATGGACATGGGCATGACCGTGCTTCGGAGTTGTACACCGTGGTTGGACCGATATGTGAGTCGGGAGATGTAATAGCGCGAGATAGACGACTGCCGGAGGTGGAGAGGGGCGATCTGGTTGCGATATTGGATAGTGGCGCTTACGGGTTCTCGATGAGTTCACAGTACAACGGGCGACCGAGATGCGCGGAAGTGCTGGTCTGCGACGGTCGGGTGGACCTGATAAGGAGGAGGGAGAGTATCGAGGATTTGATGAGGAATCAGGAGATACCAGAGAGGCTTCGGTAGAGGTGAGGGATATGGATATGGAAATGGAAGCGATTCTCGCACTCGAGGATGGTACAGTGGAGAGGGGTGTGGGATGGGGAGCGGAGGGGATGGCACAGGGGGAGCTTGTGTTTGCAACGCCCTTTACGGGCTACGAAGAGGCACTCACAGACCCTTCATACAAGGGGCAGATACTCATGCTCACATATCCACTCATCGGCAATTACGGTGTTAGTGGCTCCAGATTCCAGTCAGGGGGTATAAAAGTGGAGGGGTTCGTGGTAAGAGAGAGATGCGAGTACCCATCGCATTACAGGAGTAAGTGCGGGATAGAGGAGTTCCTGCATGATGAGGGTGTGCCCGCCATCTGCGAGGTGGATACGAGAATGCTAACGATAAAGACGAGGCGATACGGTACGATGAAGGCGTGCCTGAGGGTTGCACCTGAGATAGGAGATGAAGAGATAGCCATGGCTCTGGAACTTGCACGCACTCAGCCCGATATCTCAGAACTCGACCTGATAGAGGAGGTGACATGCCCGAGTAGCTACCGGATACCAGGGAGGGGGAAGAGGATAGCCGTGATAGACCTGGGGGTGAAGAGGAGCATCATAGCCAGCCTGAAGAAGCGGGATTTTGAGATCTTTGTATTCCCATGCAATGTGAGACGAGGGGAGATAGTGAATTCTGAGCCTGATGCATTGTTGCTCTCAAACGGACCGGGTGATCCGAAGAGGGCGAAGAGCGCGATGGAAGTGGTGAAAGAGCTCGCAGGTACAATCCCCATCTATGGCATCTGCCTCGGTCTCCAGATAATCGCACTGGCACTGGGCTGCGAGACCTATAAATTGAAATTCGGGCACAGGGGTGCGAATCAGCCTGTAAAAGACCTAAGAGACGGTCGTGTGTTTATCACATCCCAGAATCATGGATTCGCAGTGGATAAGGATTCTATGGATGGTATCGTGGAGCTGACGCAGATAAACGCCAATGACGGTACGGTGGAGGCACTTGAAGAGCCTTATCTGGGTATAAAATGCGTACAGTACCATCCAGAGGCGAGTCCAGGTCCATGGGACACAGAGAAGATATTCTTCGATGAACTCATGCAAATATAGAGCATAGAATGTAGGATGTAGAATGTAGAATGCGATGCGACTGAAGGAGGATGAAGAGGGTTTGATAGAGAGGGAAGAGCTGTTGAAACACTGGAGACTGTATGATAAGACGATACTTGATATCGGTGCGGGTCCACTCTCGATAATTGCTGCTAAGCATTTCAATTGCAGGGTTACAAACATAGACATTTCAGAATCGGCACTGCGGGATGCGAGACGAGAGGCAGGAGCAGAAGAAGTGGCGAGTAGAATCACTTTCGAGCTCGGAGATGCTACATCGCTGCGTTATGGTGATGCGAGCTTCGATGTCGTGATCAGCTATGGCGCACTGCACCACGTAGACCCGGAGAGGAGGGGTGATTTCGTACGGGAAGCGTGCAGGGTGGCACGAGATAAAGTCATCATAGCTGAATTGAACACCTCAGGCTTTCAGCGAATCCATGGTTCAGATTCAGAATCACGTGGCTTAAAGGCGGTGGACCTGGAGTGGCTGGAGCGGGAGCTGAGTTCGTCTGGCGTGCTGGAGAAGTACACCGGTACGGCAATGAACGTTTACGTGTTGATTTTAGGTGATTCTACTGGTGCTCCTTCAGACGTTGATAGCGTACAGTGATGAAAGCCCGCTTCGCCCTGTACCTCACTCTCGCTTCATCATAGCCACATTGCTCCACGAGTTTACCGATTAATCGCTCTTTAGACTCACCTTCAAGCTCCAAATCGTGCATTATCGCTTTTACTATCCTCTCCCTCTCCCTCTCCTTATCTCTGTCCTTATCCTTATCCTCTGGCTCCACCGCTCTCTCCTCTCCACTCACACGCTCGCTCACGCTCATAATCGTTATTACGGTGTATTGATATTATAAACCAATCACAGAAGACAGAGGAGGGGCGTAGGGCTATGAAGGCTTTATTGAGTGTATATAACAAGGATGGCATAGTGGAGTTAGCGAGGAGGCTGGAAGGGCTTGGGATAGAACTAATCGCAACGGATGGCACGGCTGATACGATATTGAAGCATGGTGATGGTATAGTAGTGAAACGGGTATCGGAATTCACAGGTATGGGTGAGATATCGGGTGAGATAAAGATAAAGACGCTCCATCCCTCGATTCATGCCGGTATTGCAACCGGAGATATCGGTCTCGTGGTTGTCAACCTCATACCTCTCAGGGGGAGCCTCTCAAATATGGATATCGGCGGTGTGGCTCTGATCCGGTCAGCGATAAAGCACTTTGAAAAGACGGCAGTGATTGTGAACCCCATGAGATACCAGCCGATTACCGACGAACTTGAACTTCTATACCGCAGTGGTGGTGGACTTCCAGCCCTGCCATCATACACTACGAGATTGGAGCTCGCATGTGAAGCTGTAAATTATATAATTGAGTATGATACAGAAGTAAACAGTATATTGAGGAGGAGACTGAGGGAGGGGGTGAATTGATTGACCATGGGAGAATGGCACGAGGCATCGAGGGAGAGCTGTAGAGATATTCTTCTGCGTCATGGATACACTGTGAATACGGATGGACATCACGACCCGGATGGCACGGGTGTGCGGGTATTCCGGGAGTACAACCGGGAGAAGTTTGCCCTCGGCATGGTTGACCTCGTGGGGATGAAAGGGGGGAAGATAGAGATAGTGGCGGAGATAGAGGAGGATACCACCCTGAGGAGTATCCTTGGCGATGTCGCTGTTGTGGACATGGCGAATTGGTGTCTGATACATACAGGCTCGAATAGCAAGATGGTGCCTTTAGAGGGCGCCATCCTGTTCGTCATCACACCGGCATTGAAGGATGAGCGAGCAAAGAGGCAGGCAAAGACGCTGGCTATGATGCTCCGTGATACCTACAATCTCACCAATCTGAGTGATTTCATCGTTACGGACGAATTGGAGTTCGAGGAGGAGTTGAAAGAGATGGAGCTCTACATGGTATAGTCATGGAATGGTAATGGTAATAGTAATAGTAAGTTGTAGTTGTAAGTGAAGTCATAATTGAGGGTGATGAAGAAAGATTTGAATACATTATTGAGAGAGTTGAGGGAGATACATAGTGATTTCAGACTCATTCCTGCGAGTGAGATTGTGGTAGGGGAGTGGGTGAGATGGAAATGCCGCTATGGCTGTCGTGGCTATGCAAAACACCTGAGCTGCCCACCTTATACACCGGCACCGGAAGATACACGGAAGCTGCTCAGAGGTTATGATAAGGCGTTGATAGTCCGATTTGAGGATGTGAAGCCGAACCCGGATGTGCCACCGCACCACCTCCACCATTTCCTCTGGGATGCCATCAAGAAGGTGAGCGATACGATGTTCGAACTGGAGCGTCATACATTCCTCTCTGGCTATTATAAGGCATTTGCGATGGATGCACTGCCATGCTCTTACTGCGACCCGTGCATACCGGAGGAGGAGAAGGTACTTGACGAGGTACCAAAGCGATTCTGCCGGCATCAGGAGCGTATGAGGCCATCGATGGAAGCCTGTGGGATAGACGTCTTCGCAACGGTGAGGAAGGTGGGCTACGAGGCTGAGATATTCCTGTCGCCCTACCAGAAGATAACCCTCTTTGGACTCCTGTTGATAGAGTAGAGTATGGAGGATGGAGTATTTGTGCTTTGTGCTTTGTGCTTGGTGCTCAGGCTTAATACACGGGTGTGATACCGATGGCTTTCTCCGTAGCGTCTATCGTCACATCTATGAGCAGAGATAGAGAGGGGTCATAGCAGCGTTCGGTATTCCTCATCTCCTCCGCGGTCATACCCGCCCTGATAGCCAGTTCCATCTCATTTACTCGCTCTGCAACTGTGGATTCACCAACCATCTGTGCACCTATCAATTTATGCGTGTAGGCATCGAAGAGGAGTTTCAAAGTCAGTGGCTTCGCACCCGGGAAGTAACGCGCTTTTACCAGTTTCGTTGCCACACCACTGAGTGTTTTTATACCGGCTCGTGTCGCGCCCTCTGTGGTTAGCCCCACCGAGCCGACCAGCAGACCTCCTATCTCCGCAACTGTTGGGCTCAGGCATGGCTCACAGATGGAATATAAAGAAGGCTGTGCCTTGATATCGCTGATGATATTATCGGCGATGACCTTTGCCTGAACCACCACAGTGGATGCCAGCTGGCTCAACCTTGGTCGGTGTGTGACCCCATCTATGACCTCAGTGCAATCGCCAAGTGAGAATACCTCACGGAGATAGCTCCGCCCCCTCTTCACGTGCAGTGCGCGGTCGGTGACTATCCCGCCACTCTCACCGGTCTCTATACCCGCATCGAGTGCGAGCTCCACGTTCGGCTTCATCCCCCTTGCTATCACGACCACGTCAGCCGGTATCTCTTCACCCTCTCCCACTATCACCGCTCTCACTCTCCCACCGTCACCCTTAACGCCCGTTATCTCCTTACGCTCGAGTATAAACCTGATTCCGTGCTTCTCCTCCAGCCACTTCTTCACCATCTCACCCATGTCAGGGTCTAAACTGGAGGGCAGGAGAGAGGGGGGACCACCAAGAACCGTGGTTTTCAGTCCTCTGGTCGCGAATGCCACCGCGGCTTGGAGTCCTATTATGCCACGTCCACGCACAAAAGCATACTTCGCACCCGCGATTGATGCCTCTATCTTCTCTGCATCGAGCTCGTTATTGAATGTATAAATACCTTCGAGTTCGGATTTCAATACCGCATCGGGTACCGAGGGTTTCCGGCCGGTGGCTATTACGAGATAATCGTAACTCAATTCCTCACCCGTACCCAGAGTGATAGCTCGATCATCGAGGTTCAACCTCGTCACTTCTGTCTCTGTCCTGAAATCCACACCCTGATCGAGGAAGAACTTCGGTTCGTTTATCTCCGTCCTCTTTATCTCATACCAGCCCCTTAATGCAAATGGCAATCCACAGGTGGAGACCCATCCGCTTCGCTCTCTCTTTATCAGTGTCAGGTCCAGCCCATCCTCCACCTCTTCTCGTCTCGCAAGGAGGTTCCTCAAGACGTATATCCCGGCAATACCACCACCAACGATGACCACCTTCTTCACCATCTTTACCCTACCTCCCATAATGTCTATCGTATTATCCAATAGCCCAATAGAGGATAGGGGATGAATGGCTATAAATAATTACCGTTTTTTTGAGTTTTGATTCTTTCTCTTT
>JAODGR010000009.1 GCA_025464275.1 Methanosarcinales archaeon | reverse complement strand
GGATAAAATCACCGAATTAATTGAACAATTTGATCCAAAGAAGCGATACATGAAGCTTTTATTAAAAATGGAGAAGCGATATTGATCTGGTAAAGTTTTACCCGCTTCGCTTGATCAAGATTAACTTCTGCACACATGGTATGGCGCTCTCTGCCTCTGTGACCTGCTGGAACTGCCTCTTATCTCATCCTTAACCACGCCTCACCTCCTTACGCTGCGCCATGCGATAGCCACACACAACGGTTATATAACCACACAGCTTCTTATCCAGCTCTTCATCACCGGTATCAACGAGTAGAAAAGGTGTCTCACTCAGCTTCTGCGGCGTTGCCACCACAATCACATTCTCGATACCCACTTCCTTTATCACCGCCGCACTTATCTGCTGATTACCTCGCCCGAATATGAACCCCTGAGCACCTATCGGGCTCACCATTATCCTTATCCTCTCACCTCTATCCCTGCTACTGGCGATCAGCCGCAGCAGTTCACGCTCGTTCAGGTCCTTACCCACAACTTTACCACCTCTTACCGCATCAACACCCAGCAGGGTCTTATCAGCACCCATGTGCTGCATCTCCGCAATCTTGTGGATGGTGGTGCCTGCACCCATGATATAGAGCTCATCCGGACCCATGAACTCACATGCGAACCTGGCAATCTCCTCCTTCGCTCTATCCTCACTCACACTCTGGAATAAACTCTTACCCTGCTGGATGAGTGACGGCACATAAGGTGCACGAGCATAGCCAAACACCTTGATTCGTAACTCGTTACGCCTGTATGCCTCCTCATCTGTATCCATTATCTCCACATCTCGCAGCTCCGTACCACCCTCACAGAATTGCTTCACTATTCGCGCCGCACATCTGGGTGTTATCGCAAATACCGCGGAATGCATCTTCACACCCGCCGGAATGCCCAGTATCGGTACCTCTCTACCCACTACACCGAAGATGTCCCTCGCAGTACCATCGCCACCACAGAACAGGAGCAGGTCTATTCCATCACCCATGAATATCTCACAGGCTCGCTTCGTATCCTCTCTCGTGGTCCAGGTCACAGTGCCAGTGCCGGTAGTGGTACCATCCTCCTGAGGGGTATACACAACTCTATAATCCACTCTGTGTGCATGTTCATCCCTGAGCTCGGTGAGCACCTTCTCCCCCATATCACCGCCACAGGTGATTATCTCCATCTCTGCATCCACATCCACTCTCACCAGCTCCTCCATGCAGCTCCTCGCCCTGTAGCACGCAATCGGGCGTGCACCCAGCTTCAGTGCCTCCTCTACCAGTCCATCCGTGCCTTTGAGCCCAACTGAGCCGCCCATACCCGCCACCGGATTGACAAGAAGCCCTATCCTCATCCTCATCCCCATCTCCATCTGCTCTCTTGCTCTATCTACCTACCTGCCCGCCTGCCTGCTTCCTATGCTTGATACAGATACACAAATAAATCTTTATTCTATCTATTCTGTATCTATATCTATGCCTGCATTACCTCTACCTCCTGCTTCTTCTCCACTGCGGGGTGCACGCAATGAGGATGAGGATGGAGATGAGGATGACAATGACGACCACCATAACCTCTGAGGAGATGGCTGCCCTGGATGCCAACTGCAAATACTTCGGACTCGCTCCTATACAGCTCATGGAGAATGCAGGTGCGAATATTGCACGTGTGGTGAAACAGCGATTCGGTGAGGATGCAAAGGTGCTGATAATAGCGGGTAAGGGGAATAACGGCGGTGATGCCTTCGCCGCTGCGCGCCATCTACGCACCGATAATGTCCGTGTGATACTCGTGGGCCGGTCAAAGGACCTGAGAACAGAGGAGAGCAGAACGAACTGGGGGATTTTAAAGAATTGCGGATACCATCTTGAAGAGCTAACCGATTCATCTTCGTTAAGAGCACTTAAAGAGGCAATTGAGCATGAGCAGGGTATGGGTATGGGTATGAAGGTGGATGTGATAATAGATGCACTGCTCGGTACAGGAGTGCGGGGGAGGATAAGAGAGCCAGAAGCAACTGCTATTGATTTGATAAACGAATCGGGAGCGTTTATACTCGCAGTCGATCTCCCATCCGGTCTGGACCCCGATACAGGCGAATGCGAGAATGATAAGGTGGTCCATGCAGACCTCACGCTGACGTTCCATCGCGCCAAGCCCGGGCTGTTAAGGAATAGAGAGCATGTAGGCGAGCTTGTGGTCGCTGATATAGGGATACCCGCAGCCATGGAGCAGCTTGCAGGACCCGGGGATGTGAGTTTGGTACTCCGGAGACGCGAGCGGAGTAGTCATAAGGGAGATAACGGCAGGGTACTGGTCGTGGGTGGTGGTCCCTTCTACGGTGCACCATGCCTGAGCGCTCTTGCCGCTCTCCGTACCGGCGCAGACTGGGTAACGGTAGCTGCACCGAGGAGTGTAGCCCATGTCATCGCTTCTATATCGCCTAACATCATTGTTCAACCACTCTCCGGCTCTATATTGACTGAGAACGATGTTGAACAGATATTAAACCTGATGAAGAGGCACGATGTGCTGGTGATTGGCATGGGTCTGGGCACAGCGGAGGAGACGAAACGGGCAGTGAAGCAGATAATAGAGGGTGATGATAGTGCAATGAGGAAGGTGGTGGTGGACGCCGATGGGCTGTATGGACTGGACCTGCCACTGGAACTGCCGGTACCCAGACAGGTGATTATAACACCCCATGCAGGTGAATTGAGGAAGATGAACGTCCAGGCTCCACTGCCGTCAACCGCCGGAGCCGGAGATAGTAAAGAGCTTCAGGAATTCATACGCGAATTCTCTATTCGTAACCACGTCGTCACGCTCCTCAAGGGCAACCCTGACATCATTTCAGACGGTGAGAGGATGAAGTTGAACTTCACGGGCAATGCGGGAATGACCGTTGGGGGTACCGGCGATGTCCTGAGTGGCATAACCGGTACACTATTCGCAACTGCTGAGGATGCTTTCAAAGTCGCAACCGCTGCGGCTTTTATATCCGGGTCAGCAGGTGATGTGGCATTCCAGGCTAAAGGGCTGAGCCTGCTCGCAACCGATGTGGTGGACTCAATACCCGCGGTTCTGCGCTCGCTCGAGCTCGAGACCGGGTCTAAATCCCAGAGACGAGTGTAGCGATACCTATGGCACCTGCATACTGCGAGTTCTCCGGCACTATCACCTCGGTACCGAGCAGTCGCTCAAATTCACGCTGCACACCCTCCACCAGCGATACACCTCCGACGAAGATGACGGGTGGTCTCATCTCCATCTCCTGTATCTGTGTTTCATATACCTGCTCCGCCACTGACCGGCATGCAGCTGCCGCTACGTCCTCCTTCTTTATACCCGATGCGAGAGCCACCACGAGGCTCTGGATACCGAATACCATACAGTAGCTCTGGAGTTCATACCTCTCCTTCGATCTCAATGCGAGCTGCCCGAGGTCCGAGATGTCCACATCCAGCCGATGTGATGCCACCTCGAGGAACCTGCCTGATGAACCTCCACATATACCACCCAGGCTGAAACTGTTCGCTATTCCATCACGCATGAGGATTAACTTGTTGTTCATACCTCCGATATCAATCACCGATGCCTCCCCCTTATGCCGACCCGTGAGCAGTGCCGCACCCTTGGCTACCACACTCACCTCCTCTAAATTCAGGTCTGCCTTCACATGCCCCCCTACCAGCTCGCGCCCGTGCCCGGTAACACCAATAGCTTCTATATCACCCTCATTCAGTGCTGCATCCTTTAATGCAATCTCTATCGCCTCATCTGCACTCTTGATAGGGTCTGTCGTCGGTATCCATGCCTTACCTTCTATCTCATTCTCCTTCATCACCACCACCTTCGTGGTGGAAGAGCCTGAATCTATGCCCATCGTTATCCCCTCCTGCCTCTCTCGCATCAGCAGTGCCTTCCTCGTTATCAGCGTCTTCAATGCCTCCAGTCGCGAGTATATCTCTATCTCCTTCGGCTTCTCCACATTTGAATACGCTATCACCGGTATATCCGTTCGTTCATGTAAGAATCGCCTGATTACGTCCTTCACTATCGTGCCCTCCGAGCATCTGAAGCAGGTGAGGAGGAGTGCACCTTTTATCGTCGGGTCTCTCAGCATGGAGATCGCCCTCGCCATCATCATGTTCAAACTCGGACTCTCCGCCCTCAATCCCATCACTTTACACGCATCCTCCACCTCTGATAGCTCCATCTCCGGGTATACCAGCTCTATACCCACCTGGTCCGCTATCTCATTCAGTAGCCATTGAATCCCACTGTATTCCGTGCCACAGGATATCTGTGCCACACGTGTCTTCATAATTCTACTCACCCTCCACGCTACTTCTCCCTCTACTCCTCCCCCTACTCTACTCGCCTCCTCCTCTCGGTAGCCCATTTAAAAACTCCATTATCTTCTCCACCATCTCGTCCATTCGCTCCCCTCCCTCGAACTTCACTTCCAGGGTTGGTATCTTCCGCTTCCGTATGAGGAACTTGAAGAATTCGTCAGAAACGGCGCAACCCATACAGCCATATGTGGGCGGTGCATCAGAGAGGATTATCGAAGCCTCGGCTTGCTCCAGTAGGGGTGCCAGGAGTCCTATTCGCCCCTTCACACCCGCTGGCTCCTCCACCGAGACATACCGCAGTGCCCGCTTCAGGTCCTCCTCCGTTACATTCAGTGGCGGTGCATCAATCTCAGCATCACGCACATGCTTGCCTATCTCCCGCATCAGTACCACCGGCTCGTGCCCGCTCCTCTCCACCAGGTCTGCCAGTATCAAACTATTCGGCGGATATACCAATACTTTCATCTTATCTCCTATCTCCTATCTTTTCTCCTTCTCTAAAGATTTACTTACCCTGATTTATAATAATAACTTACACTTTCTTCCCCATCTACATAACACCTTTAAGTAACGTGAACAGGCAGGCAGCTGGTGGGGCTGGTACTAAGCAAAGAGTGAGAGTGGGAGTAAGAGCAAGAGAAGAGCACATGAATGCGAAAGTGAGTTCATTCTTCCCCTTCCACTCCGTGCGTGAAGGGCAGAGGGAATTCATGGCGGACGTGGAGCACGCTCTGGTAGCGGGTGAAATACTCCTCGCTCACGCACCTACCGGGATAGGTAAAACGGTGGCTGCACTCGCTCCTGCTATCCAGTATGCCATCGAGAATGAAAAGACGGTCTTCTTCCTCACACCCAAGCGTAGCCAGCATAAAATAGCCATTGATACCCTCAGGTTGATAAAGGAGCACGGGGGGCTGGACCTCACCGTGGTTGATATCACCTCCAAGCAATCCATGTGTCCGAGGGCGGTATCACTCTACCGTGAGTTCTATTCCCTATTCAATGAGTTCTGCCGGAATGAGCAGCGGAGCAGGAGATGCTGGTATTATATGAACCACGATGCCGATGCGATGCTCCGGATAAGAAGCGAGATAATGCATGTGGAGGAGCTGTGTGAATGGTGCAGGGAGCGGCAGATATGCCCTTATAAGACCGCACTGGAGGTGGGTAAAGACGCTGATGCCATCGTCTGCGACTATAATTACCTCTTCTCTCGGGATATCGCGGAGAAGGTGCTGGAGAAGATAGGGAGAAGCCTTGACGAGCTCATCCTCATCGTTGATGAGGCTCATAATCTGCCCGACCGCATAAGACGGAATCTCAGCAGCGAACTGCGCCTGAAGACCATCTCGGAAGCAGCCAGAGGTATCAGAAGCATAGACAGGGAGATGTATCACAATCTCTCACAGCTGGAGATGACCCTCAGTAAACTGGTGATGAGTGCAGTGGAATCCAGGAGAGAGGAGATGATGGTGGATAGAGATTTCCTGATGGGCGAGCTGGAGAAGATATTGAGGCAGCGAATAGAAGTGATGAGCTATGAAGAGTTCTCAGATAGAATCAGGAGTATAGCCGATACCTTGGCTGGAGCTGGGGCTGGGGCAGGGGCTGGGATTGAAGCTGACGGCATAGGCTTGCTCCGCAGCACTCCGGGGACGAAGGAACGTGAGACATTGCAGCGGAATCTCATCTCCATTGCCGATTTCCTCGATGCGTGGCGCACAGAGGATAAGTGCCTCCGAATTCTATCTCTCCGAGCCGTGGACAATCCCACACTCTCTGTAAAACTCCTCGACCCCTCTGTACTGAGCGAGCCGGTATTCAGGAAGGCGCATGCATCCATAATAATGAGTGGCACATTGTACCCCGTGGAGATGTATGCCGATGTACTGGGCATTTCGAGGATTGAGACTCGAGGAGTGAAGTTGCGAAAGTACAGATCACCATTCCCGCGTGAGAATCGCCTGATTGTCGTCACCAGAGGGCTCACAACCAGGTATACAGAGAGAAATGAGGCGATGTACATGCGAATAGGGGAGGAGATAGGGGAGGTAGCGGAGAATGTGAGGGGATGCATGGCTGTCTTCTTCCCCTCTTATGCGCTTCTAAAGAGCATTCTGGCTTATTTACCTCCCCGGATACGAATGAGAGTGAGGGTGGAGAGGCGCGAGATGGGTAAGGCGGACCGTAACAGGCTGTACGAGCAGTTGAGGAATGATGATGCCGGTATCCTGTTCGCTGTCCAGGGTGGCTCCTTCTCCGAGGGTATGGATTATGAATCCAATATACTGAAGACCATCATCGTGGTTGGACTGCCATTGAGCCCGCCTACACTGGAGGTGAAGATGATACAGGGCTATTATGCAGGCAAATACGGTACGAACACGGGTCGACTCTACGGCTACCTCTATCCCGCGATTACAAAAGTGCTGCAGGCTGCGGGCAGGGGGATAAGGAGTGAACATGACCGCTGTATCATCATCCTGATGGATTACAGGTTTGCTCAGTTCCCGTATAAGCGATGCCTGCCCCCTGACTTTGATATGATATTCACGGATAAAGAAAAAGTGGCGGATTTATGCAGGCAATTCTTCAACTCGGCACCCTCACACCTCAGGTCTGGTTAAGCCTGGAATGCACGTTACGTCTATACCTGTACACCCGCTCATGCTCTCCCTTCATCACTATACCCGAATATCTGAGCCAGTTCAAGAACTTCTTCCCATACGTCCTCTTCGTTATCTCCGACCAGTCCTTGTGGTATTCCTCCTCCAGGAGGTCTCCTAACATCGTCATCGTTATCTCATTCGCTCCCTGTAGCTTATCTATCAGCCTCTTATACCCTGAACTGAGCAGATGCTCGGTGAACTTCTCCCTCATCACTCCATCGCTCCCACTGCTACGTGCTATCTCTCTACCTCCCTCGGTCAACTCGTAAAAACCCCTCCGGGAATGCCTGACGAGACCCAGTGCGCAGCAGCATGCAAGCTCCTGACTCAGCCTCCTGTCCTTCGTACCCAGTTCATCTGCAAGCGTATGTATTTCACAACCCGCGGGGAATAGAGCATTCAGTATCTTCACCATCTTCTCCACACTGAGATAAGGAACCGGGAGGTTCATCTCCTCCTTATCCTCTTCCAGTCTCAAAATCCCACCTCTGTAATACCCGAAGCCGGTGAAATCGAGTATACTGGCAATAGCAGCGCCGTATGTCTTTAAGGTCAGCGGGTTTGTCCAGTTCTTACCGTATCGCCTCATAATCTCTTCACCAATCTCAAATATCGTCAGTTCACCCTTCTGAATCAGCCTCGCCTTCACCACACCAAAATACTCCTTCCTCTCCATCTGCTCCTTCAGTATCTCCTTCGCCGCAGCTTCTTCTGTCCTTATTAGCACTGTATAGTCCGCGCCCGGGCGCGTGAACCAGAATCGCCTCTGCCCGGTGACAAAATCGAGCGACTTCAGTGTTGATATCAGATTATTAACCGTGGTGGTACTCTCACCAATAACAGCTGCAATATCCCGGGTCGAGAAGTCATTCACCTCCGATACATACTGCAGGGGTACCTTACCCAGTATCTCGTTCATCTTCCAGATGCGGAGATAGGGGAAGTATCCCGCATTCGTATTCGTATCCGTATTCGCTCCCTTCATGGCTTACGGTTCTATTCCCATCTTATCCTATTTTATCCTATCCTATTTCCTTATCATCTCTGAACTCACTTTCGCACGCTCCTCTTCCAGTACCCTTATGATCTCCTCATAGACAGCCCTCAATTCCGCCCGCCTTACTCGTCCCAGGAGCTTCTTTATCACCAGTTCCGGCATACTTGACCCAATATGGTTGAAGATCGGCTGCCGATCCACGATGATCTCCCCTGAATCATCCAATCCCTCTGGTTCTATCCCATCCACACGAATCTTCTCCATGCTTATGTGTGGCAGTATCTCATGAATCAGGTGTGTTATCACTACCGCGAGAGTATCTTCAGGCAGGTTATTCAGGATAGAAGCCATTATCCGCCCCATTGCTCCTGGTTCGGTCAGTGCTTCCAGCTCGTCTATCAATACCACTTTCCCTCCCTCCCGCATGAATATCCTGCTCAACGCCCTCAATGAATATTCAAAGGACCCGGTCTTCTTTATCATCTTCCTCCTGTACAGGTATAGGGGTAGCAGTGGTATCTCCGCCCTCTCCGCAGGTACCGGCAGACCCAGTTCGGTGAGTATAACAGAGGATGCAAGTGTATTAAGCAGACAGGTCTTACCGCCGCTATTCGCCCCTGTCAGAATGGCTACCGGGTGATGCGTGGCACCGAAGATGCCCAGTTTCACCTCTCCTATCGAGTAGGATACAGGAATTACTCTCGCTCCTCCCTTCAGCTCCTCCTCCTTCAGGAATATATTCTTCCCCATCTCCACCCCCAGCCCCCTCCTATCTCCATCTATAAGCACGGGTATATTCAACTCGAAATCGCGTGAGAACAGAGCCACTGCGAGCAGGAAATCGAGATAGAAGAGTTTCTCTGTGGCTCTACCCACGAGTTCTTCATACCGCTCCAGCTGGCTCGCCAGTTCTACCAGCCTGTAATAACATCGCTCTGCTCTATCCCTGTTATATCTCGTACGCAGGCTCGCTATCTTCTCCCTCGCGAATTCAAATGGCATTCCTGCACCTGCATCTGCACCTGCACCTGCCTCAATACCCTCCAGTGCACTCTCCCACAGGGTGGCTCTATCATCACCCCTGAGCATCAGCTCATCTGCCATCTGGGAGAGAACATTCTCCAGATAAGCCCGGAATTCATCCCCTCCGCCTCCTCTTCTCATTATCCGCATGGCTTCACTGTTTATCTCCTCCTCATATCGCACCAGCAGCTCGTCGAAGCTCCCAGCCACTTCAGTCCCGCCCTCAAGCTCAGCCTTTGCTTCCCTGATAAGTGATGCAGCAGCTTTTAAATCGGCAATTGCAGCAGTAGCAGTACCAGTAGCAGTACCAGTGCCAGTAGTAGCGGTAACAGTGATGTTCGCATCACTGAATAGTTTCGAGTTTCTAATAGCCTCAAACTGCTCAAGAATCTCTATCAGCGCTTCTATCACACCCTGTCTCGCTATGTAGCGCCTCACCACGAACTCCGGATATATCTTGCAGGGTTCTGATAGCTCATCAACCCCTCTCGGTATGATACCCGGTTCATCATATTCGTGCTCCTGCTCTCGCCCTTGCTCACCCACCAGCAAGATGCAATCGCCCCTGCTCAATAACTCCCTCGCCGTATCCGCTGAATCTACAAATTCTACCGTTATGAAATCGCCATAGTAGTTCCTTACCAGCTGCTCTGTCTCTCTATCCTGAACAGCGATGATGGGAGCTCTTGCTCTCGATATCACCACCCGCTCGAGCTCCACTTTCGATAGCCTCGCTCGTACTCTCCTGATGTTCTCGTCACCCAGTAACTGGAGCAGTTCCATACCTGCTCGCACATCATAGAACCGCCTCTGCAGCTCCTCACGGTCAGAGGTGGGTGTGAGTGTGCGAATCTTCTCTCTGCCAACGCGGGTTACCGCATAGCGCGATAGCATCTCCAGAATCTCTACTCTCAATTCACGTGCCTCCTTTGTGCAGAGGAGCTCCCTGAGCTTACAGCCTGATACCGATTCTCTATGCTTTAGCACCACCCTCTCCGCTTCCCTTTCACCTATCCTGAGGAGTGAAGCCAGGGAATAGAGGTCAGGGAGGGAGAGGCAGTCCTTAAAATAGCGCTCCAGGAACGGAGGTACGGAATGTGATAAAGATGAAGATGAAGAGGAAGAGGGAGATGAAGAGAGAGATGAAGAGGAAGAGGTCATTGCTCCTTCTTCTTATTTGTATCTGGCTTTGATGACTTTGGCTTTGTATATCTCAACACGATATTCCTGCTGTATATCTTCAGCTTCATCTCGTCCATCGGCACTTTTATCCGCTCTGAGCCTCTCTGCGGTACCAGTATCATACTCTCAAGGATGCCTGTCCTGCTATCAAATGTGATATCACTCACACTGCCTATGTAATCGCCCTCCTCTGATATCACCTTCCTGTTCAACATGGATTTGCTGAATATTCTCAATGCCTTCTCCTCGCTCCTGGAGATCAAATCATGAATGTAACGTTCCCGTCTCTTCATCTCCTTGATATCCAGCCCCAGTAACTCACCCAGTGCGTTTATATTCACCACATCTTCCACATTCAGCCCCAATCGGTAGAGGATGGTATGTATCAGTGCCTGAGCGAATGCGAAAGGATACCGGTCGTAGAATCGCGTATGGATTCTCATCATCTCGCCATGATGGAGGTAATCATCCAGTATGCCTTTCAACTCCTTCTCTATCACCTCCTTCACCCTCTCCCGCTCTATCGAACCCTTCTTTATACCCTTATCCTCGCATATCTGGATTGCATAAGGGACGAAATGTCTTAAAGAGTCCTCATCCACTTCTTCCACGATGAAGTTCCAGGGGAATAACCTGGAAGTCATGTATGCCATCACCCTCTCCTCATCTCCTCCTGCTCCTGCTCCTACTCCTACTCTTGCTCTCATTATCCTCTCCCCTCATTTTAATGAGAATCTTCAGAAGGATAAATAAATTTTTATATCTATGTTATGGATAATGCGTAATGCTAATGCTGCCGTTACTGTTACCGTTACCGTTACCGCTACCGCTACCGGTATCGCTAACCAGTGTCGCTATCATTGCTGCCGGTGCTGCTGGTGCTCTTGTACTGCTCCTGCTCACTTATCTATTCGCTGACCGGATATTGCTGCATTGTTACCATGTGAGCAGGCGGAGCAGCCTGCGGGTGAACAGGATGGTAGAGAGGCTTGCCTCAAAGGCTGGTATCCGCACGCCTGACGTGTTCATTGTGGATTCCCCGATGCCCAATGCCTTCACGGTGAGCAGCAGGCGTCGCGGTGCATATATTGTTCTCACCACCGGACTGATGGAGCTGCTTGAGACTGATGAAATAGAGGCTGTGCTGGCACATGAGCTCATACGTATCAAGAACGGTGGCAGGGGAATGAGAATAGGGACAGCTGCCGGGGTGTTAGCAGGGCTGCTCACTGCTCTCGTGAACCTCGCTCTATGGGGTGCAATATTCACCGGTTTTGGACAGGAGGACGACCCGGCTCCTCAGCTGATAAAATCGTTCGTCACTGCACTGGTTGCACCGATAGCTGCTACCATTGTACAGCTAACCACGCCACACAGGGGATACCAGATGGATGAGCAGAGTGTAGCATTGCACGGTAGACCGTCTAAACTGGCGGGTGCATTGCGTAAAATAGGAGAGCAGCTAAAATCACACCATTGTGAAGTAAATCCAGCACATGCACATCTCTTCTTCGTGGAGCCGCTACACGATACCGATGTCTCACTACTGGGCTTCCGGATACCCTCTTATCACTCCCTGTTTCGTACTCACCCCGCGACTGAAGCGCGTGTACACCATCTATTGGAGGAGGGGGCAGCAGAGGATGGGAGTGGCAGAGGAGATGGTGGTGGACTATTAAGACCTTTGTTATTAAGTTTTGCCTCTTATATGCTCATATTATTCTTCATCATCGCCATTGACACATTTAACAGGAAGGATTTTGTATTTGAACGAGCAGCGGCTATTTCAGCTGCATATACCACGGTGATATCCATCGCCTTTATAATCATGCTCGGCGTGTTCAGGGTCAAGCTGGGTAGGTACAGTGGTAAGAGTAAGGGATGAAGCTTCTTTATTTATTTCCCTATTTCCGCTTCCTGAATTCGGTATAGCCGCATTTACCGCATGAGTAGCGGTCTTCATGTTCAGCCAGGAAGACACCCACACCACATCGCGGGCATGTCTTCCGTTTCCTCTTTAATACGAGCTTGTCGCCCTTCTTGATTACTTCATAGTATCTGTGTATCATTCTGGAGCTGCACCTCCACCAAAGTTCCTCTCTATTATATGCTCCCTCTCTATCTTCCTCAGCCGCTCTTCATCCTCGTACACCTTTGCATAACCCACCACTTCTCGCTTGCCAAATTCTGATCGCATCCAGTCTATCACAAGCAGGTTCGGACTGCACTGGAGTGTCTTTATCAGTGCCTCACGCGCATCCTTCCTGCTCGGTGAGCCGCCATCATGCTTTAACCTGAAGAAAATCTCCTTACGTCTCAATAGCCGATTATCATTCTCCTTCGCTATCTCCACTTCCATCCACTCTCACCTCCTTATCTCACCCTCTGTTTATCTTGGCTTTCGCAATCGTCTCTTCGTTCTCCTACACCTCTTTACTCTTTATCACTCACAAATTCAATAACTCAATAAAGGTATAATACATATATATCTTTTGTGGTGGTGTGAGATGGTGGTGTGAGAGTGAGTAGTTAGCGGGGGTTACCGAGAGGACAAAGGTGGCAGACTCAAGATCTGCTCCCGAAGGGGTTCGCGGGTTCGAATCCTGCCCCCCGCATCTCCACTGCATCCACTGCAATTACTATTCTCAATTCTCTATGGGATAGGATAGGGTAAGATAAGGATAAGGAATGAGGGGAGGGGGAATGGATACATCGAATTTGCCTGAGGAGTTAGAGCTGGGAGATAGAGATAGGAGATGGCTGGCACGGGCGGCGAACGAAGTAGCCGAGATGCTGAAGAAGCTTGCAGTGAACGAGATAGCAAAGATGCTGGAGTTTTATAATAACTCGCTTCTTGAGCCTGCATCGCTGTACACACCACTGGAACGAGGTGAAGCTGAGCGGATAAGGAGGCTCGTAGGTGCCGAGCGAATTGAGCGCACCATCATAGTGAAGACAGAGGCGCTTATCTTTGCTCCTTCTATACTGGGCTCCGCCGGCTCTCTGGATTATGGAACTGCAATGTATCGGAGATTCTTCATCCGCGATGCGTGGTTCTCCGTGATAGCCCTGAACGAGGCGTATTTGAGGTCTGTAAGTGAGTTGATGCTCAGGTATATGCTTGAGCATGAGATAGCCCAGGGTGAACTGTACGGTGAACTTGCGAAGCAGGGAATTAAGAGCTTCGACCGGGAGGTGAAGAGATTGGTCCATGAGAAAGCGAGATTAAGAGCGATACAGCAATCGAGCATAACCGATGAAGAAATTGAAGAAGAGAGACAGTTGATTCTCGATCTGTGCACTCGATATCCAGTCATTCCCACTCATTTCGCATCTGCTGCACTGTTCATGTATTTAGATGCGAATATGGACTTAGCAGCCGTGAAGCGGTTTGGAATGCCGAGTCAGGGGCAGATAGAGGAAGAGCTCGCGAATGCCGATTTCAGTGCCTGGGCTCGCTCTTCTATCGAGCTGTTCAGGCTATTTCTAAAAGAGCTGCGGAAGGAACTGGCAATGACAGGTGCAGAGTACGGAATAGAGATTGTGTGAGCTGTGTATCAGCACAGGTCTCGCACCATATAGGGTCCTTCACGCCTGTATCCATGCCTCGCATAGTATGTGCGCACCCCTATCCCGCTCATCACTGCCACTCTCCGATAACCTTTATCGGCTGCAATCTCCTCCGCCCGGCGCAACAGTCGCGTGCCATAGCCACGATGCTGCCAGCTATGCTCCTTCTTCTCACCCAGTGGCACCAGTTCACCATATACATGCAAATCACGAATAATGGCTGCGTGGAGAAGCTCAGCTCGATGTGGCAGTGGGAGCTCATGAGGCAGTCTGAGCCTGAGATGGGCTATCAGGATATCGTTCTTCACATCCTCATAGGAGATGAAATACTCCGTGCCACCAGATGCTTCGTACTCCTCTGTCACCAGCTTGATACTCTCTTCATCCACGACTCTGCCGCGTAACAGTGCCAGACCAGCTTCACGGCACCTTATACACCTGCACCGATAGCCCAGTTCATGTATCCGTGCCTGTACCAGCTGCCTCAAATTGCTCTTCTTCACGCCCGCCACGATAAATTGTGCCGGGATATCACGCTGTATACGCTGTATGCGCACCCACGGGGGGATTATCTTCTTTGCATATGCTATGACCTCTATCGCCTCATCCTCGCATACCGGTCTGTATTCACCACGCTTCCATCGCTCATATAACCCGGTGCCCTCCACCACCAGGGTGGGGTATATCTTGAGGTAATCGGGCATGAACCGGGGGTCGTGGAAGATGCACTCGAACATTCGCTTGTCATCCTCAATGGAAGAGCCTGGTAGCCCGAGCATCACGTGATAGCCCACCTTCAACCCGGAGTTCCTCAGCTTCCGGGTCGCTTCCACTGTATCCTCGACGGAATGACCGCGCTGTACCTCCGCCAGTATATCATTCTTCACATGCTGCACACCCAGTTCGACCTTCGTAGCTCCCAGCTCCAGCATGAGGTCTATCTCAGCCTCACGTGCGTAATCGGGTCTCGTCTCAAATGTGATGCCGGTATTCCTTATCCGGTCACGGTTATGCGGATGTGAGCGCGCGGAGCTGAAATCGTCCAGCGCTCTTAGACATTGATGGACGAACCAGGACTGATAGTGACGCGCCCTTGCAGTCAGCGTGCCACCCATCAGTATCAGCTCAACCTTCTCGGGGTCATGTCCTATCTCCTCCAGCTGACGGAGTCTATGAGTTACCTGCAGGTAGGGGTCATAGTTACATTGAGCAGCCCTGATAGCTGCTGGCTCTCTGCCCACGTAGCTCTGTGGCGACCCGAATCTGGAATAGGGACCACCGGGACACATGATACATCTGCCATGTGGGCATGGATGGGGTGAGGTCATGACGGCGACAGGAGCGACACCTGATGCGGTTCTCATTCGCTTACGTTTCAGCCTCTCCCTCAACCCCACGCTGCTACTGCCGGTGTCACAGAATTTCAGCACATCGGAATTCCGTGGGAGATGAGGCAGCCGGTATCTCGCACTTACCTCCTTCTTCACCCGGTTTATGCTCTCCGGCTCGCTCACTCCCTCCTTCTTTAGCTCCTCTGCTACCTCCCTGCATGCAATCTCATATACCGTAGCCGGAGCCGAAATGGCTGCTGTTGATGCTGAGATCATATGTACCCTCTTGATTCTTCTCGTTCTCGTTCCTGCCTCTTCCGCATCTCCTGCTTCTCCTTCTCTCTTATTATCTCCTCTATCAGTTTAATCTCCACCTTTCCCTTCTCTTCTAATATCGAGGTATCCACTTCGAGCTCCAGTATCTCACTCAGCTTGACCATCAGTTCTGCCGCGGCGGAATGATCCGGATATTCAGGGTCTGCGGTGCTCTGGCTCGTGCAGCCGAACAAACAAACCCCCTCTATGCCCCTCAGATGCGCCATTCCAGTTACAAGACCGGAGAAGCCTATGAAACGGTCCACCCTCGTTCGCTCAATCCCGTATCTCCGCATCTCAGCCAGGAGGTGGGGGTCAGTGGCACAGCACCTGATTCCCTCTTCTATCGTCTGCGCACCGAGCGAGAAGAGCCTCCTTACATGTAGATTCGAGAGCAACTCTGCTACCTTATCAGCAACCAGGTATTGATTCAGCGAATTATATGCCTGGTAACCGTCCACGATGATAATCTCCCTGCTCTTTCTGCTCTTTACACTGGCGTGATAGAACCTCACAGCCGGTAGTTTCACGACCCCTCCTCTGCCCATCTCCACACCCGGAGCGGATGGAGAGGCGAGATAAGAGGCTCCATAGTAGACCCCCGGCAGTCCATAAGCATACAGTTCCAGCAGCAATTGAGGACGTGGCTTCAGTCGTTCTATAAGCTCCTGTATCACTATTTTAGCAACTGAGCGCAGTCCAGAAGCGCCAACAATCGCATACTCCGCCTTCAGCCCCTCGCCTCCTATATCCCGGCGGGTAACGTTGTTCACCCACACCCTTCTCGTGATGACCATGACACTAATTTATAATTTGGCGTGGATGCAAAAAAGTTGGTATGTATTCAACCATCCCTAACTTTAATGAGCGTGGGCTGTGAGCTTCTACTGGATGTGATGAGCACCACACGACTTATCTCCGATTCGTCCACCATCCTGTATGCGGTGCCACATTTGCTCCCGTGAGCGTTTAAATAGTGTGTGATTGCAGCTGCGAACTCGCGTACACGCGCTGCTGATGGCATCGCTGCTCGTGGCAGACGCTTCCTGGAGTATCCTAAGTGCATGTATGCCTTCACCTCTATGAAGTCAGGCTTTGCATGCATGAGGAGCTCGGCATAACCCTCAGGATTCACCATGTTCAGACCCTCTATGCATGTGACCCTCACCACTGTTCGTCCCTTCTTATTACTCAGCTCCTCCAGCGACTGGAGTATGTTATTCCAGTAATCAGCACGAGCGACTTTACGGTAGATTCGCTCTTCCGGTGCATTCAGTGATATATAGAGCTGAGTGGGATTGATCGCCCGTATCATCTCCGGATTCGTGCCATTGGAGACCACAAAGGTGGTCATGCCATGCGCATGGAATACTTCTATGAGCTCCTCCAGGTGAGGATACAGGGTGGGTTCACCGATGAGGGATATAGCAGCGTGCCGGGGCTGGTTAGCCTCGGAGAAGACTTCTGGTGCGGTCTTTGGGGAGCCTTTGAAGCCTGATACCAGCCTCTTCTGCTCCTTTATGCACTCCTCCACTATCTCCTCCGGCGAGTCCCAGCTGATCGCCTCCCTCCTCTCCTTGTTCAGGTTGAACGCTTCAAGGGGGCGCCAGCAATGGATACAGCGCTGATTACAGAAGATTGAAGGTGTCATCTGGAGACATCTATGCGCACTGATGCCATAGAACTTGCCTTTGTAGCAGTTCCCCTCTCCCCTCAGTGATTTACGGAGCCAGAGGCATGTCTTCACCGCGCTATGCCTGTGCGTGCCCACGAAGTGATAACCCTGCTGCTCCAGCTTAATCCGTGTGGTTTCATCGCAGTTCAATATAACCCTCTGTGCCATTCACCACGACCTCCTCGCCGTCTCTTATCAGCTCCAATTCCAGCGGGTCAATCTCGAGTGAGTCAACGGTGGGTATCTCCCCTATAATCGCACCCACTGCCACTATCGTATCCACTCGCCGGGTGACGACCATAGCAATGGGATTCTTTGCGTGCATCTTCAGCTGATATATCACATAAGAGCCCACAGTTGAGCCCTTACCACCCGGGAATATCAGAACCCGATTTGATATCTCACGCCCGTATACATCCAGTGATTTATCCACAAATACGCCTGTTACAGGGTTCACAGCGCCAAGGAATGAGATTCTATGGTGTGATACCAG
>JAODGR010000011.1 GCA_025464275.1 Methanosarcinales archaeon | reverse complement strand
GCGGTTCAGAAATGCAAACGGGCAGGTATTAAGGTTGTGATGGTCACTGGCGACCACGCACAGACGGCAAAGGCTATCGCACGACGGTTAGGGCTTAGCAATGCTGAAGACCGGGTGATTACCGGCGAGGAGCTCTCACGAATGAGCGATGATGAACTGTACGAGGTTGTAGATACCGTCCCGGTATACGCCCGGGCTGCTCCAGAACATAAGTTCAGAATAGTCACGCAGTTACGGCGGAGAGGGCATATTATCGCCGTTACGGGCGATGGTGTGAACGATGCACCCGCGTTAAAGGCTGCGGATATCGGGATCGCAATGGGAATAACGGGAACCGAGGTGAGCAAAGAAGCTGCGGATATGATTCTGACGGATGATAACTTCGCCAGTATCGTGTCCGCGGTAGAGGAGGGCAGACATGTCTTCGATACCATCAAGAAGGTCATCCTTTACACGCTGCCCACTAATGGTGGACAGACCCTGCTGGTACTGGGCGCGATACTGCTTGCACACTTTATGCACCTTTTCAATCCACTCTTTGGCGGGCGTCTACCTGTTGAGCCTGTACAAATCCTGTGGATAAATTTGATTGATGCCGTTGCTCTCGCACTGACGCTCATACGTGAGCCGAAGGAGAAGGGGTTAATCGATAGACCGCCTCGCAACCCCGATGAACGTATAACAGACAGTCCGTTTTTTAAGAAGGTCGGACTGGTATCGGTAGTAATGGCAGTTGCAGGCTTCACGGTATATTACTACTTCGGTGAGCCTGCCTTAGCCGGTTCCGTGGCAGACCCCGGGTTACGACTGACGCAGGCGCAAACTGCTGCGTTCACCACTGTTATGCTCGTCCATATCTGCTATCTCTTCACTGCAAGGTCAATAACAGAGTCTGCATTTACGTTCAGCCCGTTCTCTAATAGATGGGTGCTCATCGGTGTTGCCGTAACGCTCGCGCTGCAGCTTACGGTGATATACGCCCTCCCATCAGGTGTTAACCCGTTGAGAACCGCACCCATACCTGTGGAATGGTGGATAACCATGGTCATGGTCTCACTCCCGATTTTCTTCATAATCGAGCTGGAGAAGTTCCTGACGAAGCGGTGGAGCAGGAGAAGGTGATATTTAATGCTTAATGCTGTATCTAATCTTATAATACAGAACACATAAAGGGGAGATGAGGAGGAGGATGCGGTCTGATATATTGAAGTGGGATATAGAGACCTTACCACACCGTGCGTTATTGATCTCAGCGGGAGTGAACCAGGCGGATTTAGAGTCGGATAAGCCATTCATCGGCATTGCTAACAGCTATAACGACATCATTCCCGGGCATATCCACCTGAATGAACTGACGAAAGAGGTGAAACGAGGTATAAGAGATGCAGGCGGGGTACCATTTGAATGGGGTGTGCCAGGCGTATGTGACGGTGTGGCGATGTACGTAGAGATGCGCCTCTCACTGCCGAGCAGAGAGCATATCGCAGATAATATCGAGATAATGGTCCTATCGCACTCCCTGGATGGCTGGGTTGGCGTAACGAACTGTGACAAGATAACACCGGGAATGCTGATGGCTGCTGGGCGGCTAAATATACCGGCTATCATCCTCACCGGTGGACCAATGAAGGCGAACATCGTGGATGTAGGAGGAGGGGAGAAGCAGAAGCATCATCCAATTGAGGGATTCGCAATTGTTGGACGTGTAAAAGGAGGCTTAATGACCGAGGATGATGCGAGAGCGATGCTACCCATGCTGGCATGTGGTGCAGGCTCCTGCGTCGGTCTGTATACTGCGAATACCATGGCTGTGGTCACCGAAGTGCTGGGTATGTCGCTCACACGCTGCTCAACCACGCTCGCAATAGACCCCGAGAAGAAGCGACAGGCATATGAAACCGGCAGACGAATCGTTGAACTGGTTAAGGAGGATACGAAACCCCGTGAGATCATGACCAGAAACGCATTTGAGAATGCCATCAGGGTGGATATGGCGCTGGGCGGCTCCACAAATGCAGTATTACACATACCCATGATAGCGAAGGAAGCAGGTATTAAGCTCGATATAGAGCTATTCGATGAGATATCGCGTGAGACCCCGAATATATGCAGGTTGATACCCGCGGGCACGTACGAGATGGCTGATTTAGACCGTGCAGGCGGTATTCCCGCGGTACTTCACCGCTTGCGTGGAATGATTAAAGATTCACCCACCGTGAATGGTCGACCGATACGTGAGATAGCAGAAGAAGGTAAAGTCCTGGATGAGGATGTTATCAGAAGTCTGGACAATCCCTATTTCCCGGAGGGTGGGATCGCGGTGTTGAAGGGTAACCTTGCGAATAGTGCAGTAGTGAAACAAACTGCGGTGAACAGTGATATGATGGTCCATTCAGGACCCGCGAAGGTGTTCATGAGTGAGAAGGAGCTGTTAGATGCGATAGAGCGTAAGGAGATAGAGGAGGGAGACGTGGTTGTTCTCCCGTTCCAGGGTCCCGCCGGTGCACCCGGCATGCCCGAGATGCTCACACCGACGGATGCTATAAAAGGTGCGGGCTATAAACACGTCGCTTTAATCACCGATGGTAGATTCTCAGGTGCCACTACCGGTCCGTGTATCGGGCATGTGGAGATGGAGGCATACAATGGGGGTCCAATCGGTGCGATACGAGATGGTGATATAATCGAGATAGACATACCGCGCAGGAAGTTAAACCTGAGGGTGAGTGAGGACGAACTGAGAGAGCGTTTGAAGGAGCTGAAACCTCCGCACAGGGCACTTACACCTCTATTAGCAGCTTACAGGCGTAAATTCACCGGTATTAACTGCTATGGCAAGTAACAAAGTAACAACCAATGGGATTCAATGGCTGCTATGCGCTAATGGCAGATCTTCTCGTATATCGCTCTCACTGCGAGAACCGCCTTTGAGTCTGCTGGTAGCTCTGTCAGTGGCTTACCTGTGAGGTCAAAAGCCCTTATATTCTCATCCTCCGGCACTGTCCCTATGAGTGTGAGCCCGCTCTCCTCCACCATCCCCCTGAGCTGTGGTTCCACATCCTCGGTTATCTTGTTCAGTACGAGGAATATCTGTCCGAAATGGATATGCAGGCTGCCTGCGAGTTTCTTTATTGTTGATGCGGTATCTATACCCCTCTTCGTGGCATCGCTCACCACAAGCATCGTATCCACATTCCTCATCGTCCTCCGACTCAGATGCTCCAATCCCGCCTCGCAATCTATCAGAATGGTGGAGTATCGTGATGACAGCCTGTCAATGAAATACCGCAACATGTCGTTTACCAGGCAGTAGCAACCCGGGCCTTCAGAGCGTCCCATCGTCAGGAGTGAGAACCGGGGTGTATTCACCATTATCTCCTCTATCTTGTATTCTATCAGCATATCAGTGGGCATCTTCTCGGAGAAGAAGACACTGCTCGGCGAGGCTATCTCCTCTCGCACATCCCCTATCGTTCGGTCCACCTTCAACCCCAATGTGCTGGGCAGAGAAGCTGCCGGGTCTGCATCTATCACCAGCACTCTACCTCCACTGTCTTCAGTCAGGAATCTCAGTAATAGGGATGTTATAACTGTCTTACCTGTACCACCCTTCCCCGCTACTGCGATGATATTCGCCTTATCCCCCGTTAACATTGGTGTATGTGTATACTAATAGGATAGTATCTGTTGTGTTATATTTAGAACTTCCCATAGAAAATGAGTTTCCCACTCCATCCTTATACTCTTTCTATCACCGATTTTAGAAAGTTTTTACAAGGATTATTTCCATTTATAAACCCTCTTTCCGCATGCTGCTGGTCCTTGTAAGCCCTAAGTGCTTCCTCATCGCCGAGCTTCTCGCTGTCCAATTCGTTGGTGGCAACGATGAACTTTCCCTTTTTCAGCGTTTCCTTCATTATCGCGGATTTATCCTCCTTAAACTCCACTTTTATCCGGTAGACCGTCTGGGTTGGGTCGCCCTTCCCTGGTCTCCCTCGCCCCCCTTCCTTTTTCTTCTTTCCCTCCACAACCTCTGTCGTGCTTATTTGGTGGTATTTCCACTGCTTTTCCATTTTCCGCGCCGCTTTCAGCCCATCTTCCACATTGTAAAATTCTTGATTGTAGAAATGCCATGTTCCCTTCTCCGCTTTCTCTTTCTCCGCCCTTATCTTCTTCTCCAGCGTCTTCGACTCCCTCGCAAATGCTTTCTCTGAGAAGACCACAATCCAGCGCTGCGGCACACCGCCGTAATCCACCTCGACACTGAAGAGATGATAGCCCTCGAGCGTGGTAGCGATCATCTTCTCTGTGT
>JAODGR010000012.1 GCA_025464275.1 Methanosarcinales archaeon | reverse complement strand
GGCAGCATCCCCAATATGGAGAGTCTTCTCTATTCCTCCTGCTGTGATAACAAATTCACCGGTGGGTATTCCTCCTGTGCTTATATCAAGTTCAAAAGCACCGTTTTCATCTGCTATTACCTTCTTGGACATCTTCACCTCTACATACACCGTGGATGCACCCTCAATGGCTTCTCCGAATACCGCGATATCTTTCTCACCTGTGACATCTATATTCATTCCGTGCCATACAATGGGGAAGGAGAAGAGAATAGAAGCCACACCGTTGGATGCCTTTTTGGGACCGTCCGGTGGATATTCAATGGTTTGGAATAATATGGGGTAGATGGATATCCGGAGGTTCTCTATATTGCTTACCCTTAAGGAGAAGGTCTTTTCACCTTCTGGGAAGTTTATAGCCTCAAATTTATGGTAATATTCACCATTAGAAGTAGATACAGGTATGGAGAATGTGAAGGAGGAATTTAACCATATCTCCTCGTTTGGCGATGCTCTTCCCGTTATAGAAAGCACATCACCCCGCTGTATCTCATCCGGGACGTTCAACTCATACACACTCGCACTCGCTGCTGGAACCGTCAGACTCAGCATCATGGAGATGAGTAACAGCAGGAGTGGGAGTGCACTAACCACCGATAAAGCTCTTTTGTCATTCATGTACATCTTGAGGTGCGGATACAGGTTAAAAATCTTCTGACTGTATGAATACATGTTAAATATTTGTACCATAAAATAAAAAGGAGGGTTAAAAAATTTTTTAGCCTCTTCTCCCTCCCTCACGCGTTGCCAGTGCTATAATTATTCCCAGAATGCCCACCAGTGCGAGCATCCCGGATGGCGTAAGCGCAGGTACTGCTGTTGGGGGTGCTCTACTGATAGGTACTGGGACCTCTCTTTGTTCCCCATTTACACTCAGTGAGAAGGTATAATCACCCTCGGCTGGTGGATTCTGTACGAAATCGCCGGTTGTAATCACCACTTTCGTCAGTTTTATCCCTGGTGGTAGTTCTATTTCTGCTGTTATGGTACCATCAGCTGTGTCAGTTGGTAGAGTTATGCTTCCCTGGAATGTTAATCCATCCACTGTCAATGGACCAACGGAGGTAGTGGCACCCGGACTGTAATCCACATCTTTTGTACCCGTCTGTGTGGCACTTCCGTCAAAGTAAGCCGTGGCGACTATGTCTACCTTCCCGGATGGATCGGTGCTGTTCGACTCCATGGTCACCTTCCCAAGGAGGAAGCTCCCATTATAAAGATTCGCAGTCGCTACTCGTTGCCAGCCAGAAGTGGGTGGTACCGCATGGTATCCCGCGGGGATAGTCCCGACTATATCCACATCGCCGGTGTACCCATCGGGATTCTCCGCACTGAATGTATAATGGGTTATTGCACCGGGCGTATTCGTTCCCGGGATTACAGAGAGAGTGAACCCTGACGGAGCAACTGTTGCCTGCACCGCACATATCACTGCCCATATCCATAGCACTCCAATCACTATCGCCGCCAGACCCAGACCCAGACCTGCACTCGCACTCAACTTCTCCCCTCTCTTCTCCATCGCTCATATCACCTCCATCACTTTCACCACCACGATAGCCACGAAGACGAAGATAAGCGGATTGATCGCAGTTGCAGTGATTCTGCTCAGGAATATCGCTCTCTCGTTCACGCTTGCACTCAGCAGCTCCTTTGTTATCAATAGAGCGATCAATGTGACCACCCCAATAGCGCTGAAGAACGCTGCCTGAGTGAGCGTTACCATCGTGGTGGTAGTCGTAGTTATGGTGGTAAGCATCGCTCTTCTCACACCTCCCCCATCCCTATCTCACTCTCTGGCATTGTTTCTCTTCTCCTCTATTTCTATATGTTTCTAACATGTGCTTTTAACATGTAAAAATACTATATATAAACCTTTCGGGCAATATATAAACCTTTCGGTCTCATGCCTCTCCATCCGTGTTGTGATTTTAATTTTTTGTATTTTCACCCCCTCTCTTAATATAGGATAAGAGAGGGGAGAGAAGGGAAAGGGAGAGGGGAGAGGATGACGGATAAGCCAGGGCGTGTGGATTATAAACTGATAATTTTACTCGCTCTGCTTCTGGCATGCGTCCTCCTCTCGGTCTTACTCGCTTCCATGGGTAAAATCGCGGTGTATACCCATCTCTTTTATATCCCCATCCTCTTAGCCGGGGTATGGTATAAGCGAAGAGCGATTTACCCTGCCCTTATACTCGGTACAGCGCACATATTCACAACCCTCTTCTTCTTTAACCCTCTTTCGGCTACGATACTCATGGAGAGCGGAGAGCGAGCGGGGATGCTCATTGTGGTGGCATATGTCATCGGGCTTGTGAGCGAGAGGTGTGCAACAGCGCAGGAGGAATTGAGAGGCGCTAAGGAGTTCTATCGTGTGATCTTTGAGTATGCACTCACTGCATTGTGTGTTATCGAGGACGGTGAGCTGATATCACTGGCAAACAGGGAATTTGAACACCTGAGCGGCTATTCCAGGGATGAGATAAGGGGTAAGAAGTGGGTGGATTTCATCGCCGATGAAGACCGTGAGAGGGTGAGGAATTATTGTGAGGAACGGAGGAGAGGGGGAGCACCGGCGTGCTGCCTCTTCAGGTTCGTCAGCCGCGATGGGGAGGTGAAGATTGTAAACTCCTGCGTAGAACCCATCCCCGGAACAAACAAGTGCATTGCATCTTTACTTGATATAACGGAGCTGAAGAATAAGGAAGAAGAACTGCGCGAGACGTGTGAGAGACTGCAGGAGCTGGATAAGATGAAACGTGATTTCCTCAATGTGGCGTATCACGAGATGCGCTCCCCTTTAGCTCCGATAGTCGGGTATGCCAGCCTGCTGGAGCGGGTTAAACTCGATGATAAGGGCAGGAAGTATCTCGCCAATATAGAGAAGTGCGCACGTGAGCTTGAGAAGATGATCAACCGGATGTTGGAACTTGCGCGACTGGACGGCAAGAAGGTGGAGCTGATACCGAGCGAGTTCACCATCAATCGAGTGGTGAGTGAGGTGGTGAAGAGCCTTGAGCCCGAATTAAGGGAGAAGGGGCATGAGATAGCCATAAATGTACCTGAGATAGTGGTTCAGGCAGATAAGCAGAAGGTGGTCGCCATCTTCACCAATCTGTTATCCAATGCAATCAAATATACACCGGCTGGCGGGCGGATAGAAGTTAACGTGGAGGATAGGGGCGAGGACATCTGCGCATGTGTGGCAGACACGGGAGTAGGAATCGCGAAGGAGCATCTAACGCGGATTTTCGAACGCTTTTATATGGTTGATACCTCATTGACCCGCAAATCAGGGAGCCTTGGGCTGGGTCTGGCGATAGTGAAGGAGTATGTGAAACTGCATGGTGGAAGAGTATGGGCAACGAGTGAAGTAGGTAAAGGCTCGAAATTCTTCTTCTCCATCCCGAAGAGGGCAAGACCCAGACTCAAATACTGAGGTAGGTTGAAGCTCTGTTTTATAACCTTAAATATCCCGCGCTCTTCTTCTTCTTTAGAGAGCGAGAGGAAGGAGAATGTAAGTTGGAGATGAAGAAGCGAGTATTGATTGTGGAAGATGCAGCATACATGCGCGAGATGCTGGAGGAGATGCTGGACCAGGAGGGTAAATACGAGATTGCCGGCTTCGCTACCAATGGAGAGGAAGCGGTAGCGAAGTATAAAGAACTGAAGCCCGACCTGGTGACGATGGACCTGGTGATGGAGGTGATGGATGGCATCCAGGCGATAAAGGAGATAAAGAAGTACGACCCCGAGGCTCTTATACTGGTTATCACCGCACTGGGCACCCCTGAGTACAGGGACAGGGCACTGGAAGCCGGGGCAGATGAGTATCTCTGGAAACCTTTCACCATCAAGAATCTATCAGAAGTGCTTGATAAGTTACTCATGAAGCGAGAGAAGAGATGAGCGAGGACCTTAGTTTTGAGGAGATTCTGCGGTCTCTTCGGCGTAGCCGGGTGAGAACGGAGATCGTGATGTATCTCTACAAGATATACCCCCGGGCTTCGTATCCCGCGGAGATTGCTCGCAACACCGGGATAGACCCCACGAATGTACTCGGGGGGCTGCGAGGCATGGGCATTCGATTCGATGCCTCAAATTCGCTCCTCGGACAGGGTGTGGTGGAGAAGATAGAGCGAGGGAAGACCACGTACTACAGACTTTCAGAGCGTGGCAAATCACTAATAGATGGGATGAGAAGCGAGGAGAGCTGAACATAGCATCCACTCCCCTCTCCTCCATAGGGTTGTGACCTGATTGTTATCAGCCGGTAAAAATCGAAAAGCTTTTATATACCTACACATATACATGTATATGTAGATGTATGTGTAGGAGATGATGTAGAGATGGGGGAAGTTGTTGGCACCTCGGTATGGGGATGTTTTGCCCGTAATCCACTGCTCGCAACGAGAATACTGGTTGATGTAACGGGAGCGAAGCTGCTACGACCTTTTGACCCCGCGTACGTGCGCTATGAGCGTGATCTGGAAGAGCTCAGGGGGATGTATCCCGGGATGAGGATGCGGAGGGCTGCGGCAGGGAGTGCAATGCTACATGCGCTCCTCTTCTCTGCACTGTATTCTTTCCTCTACCTGACCTACGGGGTGGTGTGGTATTAGGCTGGGCTATCAGGAGGTGGGGATGAAATGATGCTGGAAGAAATACCGGCGTTCAGTGCGATGTTCGGATTCATCGGCTGCCTGCTCATCGTGGCTCTCTCAAAGATACTGGGTCGATGGCTGCAGCGCAGGGAGGATTATTACAGATGGCTGAGGAGTGGAAGTGGGGGAGGTGAACAGGGATGATAGAGTGGGTGCATCCGGGGCTCATATTCATCATCGGTGCACTTCTGATACCATTTGTGAGGGGTGAGTGGAAGAAGGCATATCTGCTTCTGCTCCCGATAGCAGCGCTCATAGACCTATCCATGATGTCAGAGGGTGTCTTCTGGCGTATCCCTCTTCTGGAATACGAACTCGTGTTTGGCAGAGTGGATACTCTGAGCCTGATCTTCGGTTACATCTTTGCGATTGCCGCATTTTGTATGACCCTCTATGCACTCCATGTCAAGGAGGATGGTCAGCATATAGCAGCTTTTCTATATGTGGGGAGCACACTGGGCGTGGTCTTCGCCGGAGACCTCTTTACTCTATACCTGTTCTGGGAAGTGATGGCCTTCTCTTCCCTCTTCCTCATCTGGTATCGAAAGACGGAGGCTTCTTCAGAGGCTGGATTGCGTTATATCATGGTGCATATCTTCGGTGGGGTATGTCTGCTGGCTGGTATTGTGCTATATGTACAGGAGACGGGTTCCATTGCCTTCCCGTATCCAGGAGCAGGCTTTTTGTGGGGTCTCGGCAGCTCCTATCTGGCTTCTTACTTCATATTGACCGGCTTTCTCGTGAATGCCGCCGCGTTACCGCTCCACGCATGGCTGGCAGATGCATATCCCGAAGCTACGGTCACCGGAACGGTGTTTCTATCGGCATTCACGACGAAGAGTGCGATATATGTGCTGCTGCGCGGCTTTCCAGGCGTGGATATCCTGATATGGCTGGGTGCATTAACCGCGATATACGGGGTGGTATTCGCGGTGATGGAGAACGATGCGAGGAGACTGCTTGCATATGTGCTCATCAGTCAGGGCGGGTACATGATGGCGGGTGTGGGAATGGCATCTAAACTGGCGATAGACGGTGCAATTGCACATGCCTCCTGCTGTGTCCTGTATATGGGATTGCTCTTCATGGGTGCAGGAGCGGTGCTGGAGGTGACAGGCAGGAGCAAGCTAACCGAATTGGGTGGTCTATACAGGCGTATGCCTGCCACGTTCTGGCTTTATATGGTCGGTGCTTTATCCGTCTCCGGCATGCCATTCTTCAGTGGATTCGTGAGCAAGACACTGATAGTGGAATCAGCAGCCGGGTTGCCATCGCCATGGGTCTGGCTGCTGCTCGAAGGTGCTTCACTGGGTGCGTTCCTGGTTGCGGGTCTAAAACTGCCATACTTCACGTGGTTCGGGAGGAAGGAGCCGGCGGGTGATGTGTATCGTCCGCTGCCGAGGAATATGCCTGCCGCTATGGGCATCACCGCTTCTCTCTGCGTGCTCATAGGTGTATATCCACAGGCACTGTATGGTATGCTACCTTATCCGGTGGAGTATCATCCATACGCTGTGGAACATCTGATCTCAATGTGGGAGCTGCTCCTGTTCTCATTCCTGGGCTTCATCCTCGTGACGAGGATGGGTCTGCTTCGCCCGGTGGCGAAGATCACGCTCGATACTGACTGGTTCTATCGGATAGCAGGTCGGAGGTTCATATGGTTCTGCGAGAGGCCACTGCTGGATTTCGCTGATTTCATTGATAAGATGGTGAAGGGGATTGCCAGCTTCCTTGTATGGTTCAGCCGGAATCCAACGGCGGCGTCGAGAATAATGCTGCTCACGATGGGTGTGGTGCTCACCAAGCCGTTCAATCCGGTGTATATGCATTACGAGGCGGACCTGGCGGAGCTGAGGCGGCTGTATCCCGGCGAGCCGGTGCACCGCGTGGCGATAGGAATGGGAGTGCTGCTGGTAGTGATGTTCTTCGTGCTCTACCTGCTCATCTACCTGACCTATGGAGTGTTATGGACCTGAGGAAATGGAAGAGAGCAAGGGAGAGGGGAAGGGAGAAGCGGTGGTGGGATTTGAGGATGTGTTCCGCTCTCTGAGGAGGAGCAGGGTTAGAACTGAGATACTCATGTATCTGTATAAGAGGTATCCAGGGGCATCGTATCCAGCTGAGATTGCACGCCACACGGGAATAGACCCTACGAACATCATCGGGGGTCTGAGGGGGATGGGCAACAGATTTGATGAATCGAATTCACTGGTGAAGATAAGGCTGGTGGAGCGTATAAAGCTTGGAAATGCGGTATACTACCGGCTTTCGAAGCGGAGTAAGGAGTTTATAGAGAGCTTGAAGATGACCTGAGACCTGTCATTACAGATACCTCCCGCGCGCCCCACCATCTCTTCTTTTTATGTACATGCATATGCAGATGCTTATATATCTAACCATATACCTACATAGATTTATGGATAATACTTATAAATCCGGCTGAATTACATATTACTGTGGTGAGCATGAAGGTACATACACCTCTATCTCTGATACTGATGATCGCCTGTATAGTGGCGCTTGTTGGATTAGCACTGCTCGCTTATACCTATAACGGTGAAATAAAGGGTTTCTACCTGCTGTGTGGTGCGATAGGTGTTGTATTCTTCCTGCTTGCCACTAACGTACTATCTCTAATACAGAAGGAAGGGAGGTATGATGATTGAACTGAATATACCACCGGTACTGGTATACGTAGTGGGAGCGGCATTGTTACCCCTTGTGGGAAGAGGGCGAGTGAGGAGGTGGTTCCTTGTAGCAGTAGCTGTGCTTGGACTGGTATCTGCATTCACATTGAAGCCACAGACGAGCTGGGTGGTGCCCTTCTCCGGGTTTGAGCTCGTGTTCCTCCATGCTGACAGATTGAGTCTGATAATGGGCTACATATTCTCGTTCATTGGTGCAGCGGCGATATTATACGGACTGGATGTGGTGAGGGAGAATGGGGAGTACATATGTGGGCTGTTATATCTGGGTAGTGCACTGGGTGCGGTATTTGCGGGCGATTTCTTCACACTCTATATCTTCTGGGAGATAATGGCGTTCTCATCACTCGGGCTGGTATGGTATTCCCGTACGGAGCGGGCGAGGAACGCGGGTATGAGATACATCCTCTTTCATCTCTTCGGTGGTTGTGCATTCCTCGCCGGGATAGTGATACACTACATGAGTACAGGCTCTATTGCTGTGGGACCGGTGGAGACAGGTGTGGGATACTTCCTCCTCCTCATGGGGATAGGTGTGAACACGGCTTTCATACCGCTTCATACCTGGTTGCCGGATGCATATCCCAAGGCGACGATTGCAGGTGCGGTATTCATGAGTGTGTATACCACAAAGACCGGTGTATATGTACTCGCGAGGACCTTCCCGGGTGTGGAGGCGGTGGCATATATGGGCGGTGTGATGGCTCTATATGGCGTTATATTCGCACTGATGCAGAATGATGTCCGTAAATTGCTCTCCTATCATATCGTATCTCAGGTGGGCTACATGGTCGCGGGTATAGGAATAGGCACCGCTATCGGTATAGACGGTGGAATCGCCCATGTTTTCAACCACATCCTGTATAAGGCACTGCTCTTCATGTGCATGGGTGCGGTGATATACCGAACAGGGAGGAACAATCTGACGGACCTCGGGGGACTGGCGAGGAAGATGCCGGTGACCATGATAACGTGCGTGATAGCGGCTCTCTCCATCTCCGGTGTCGTGGGGTTCAACGGGTACATAAGTAAGGGTATGGTAATTCACGCCGCTGAGGAGTCGCACATGCATCTTCTCGCGCTCGCGCTGATGCTCGGTTCGGTGGGTACCTTCCTCTCTTTCCTGAAGCTCACTTATTACACCTTCTTCAGGCGTAATGAGGGTATAGAAGCGAGGGAGGCGCCATTGCCGATGCTGATTGCGATGAGTGTTACTGCCTTCTTCTGTGTTGCGATAGGTGTGTATCCGAAGATGCTGTACGTCATCCTCCCATATCCTGAGGTGGCGATGGAATACCGTGCATATGCGCCGGGGCATACAGCGGGGACACTGGAGTTACTGCTCATGACTGCGTTCATGTTCGCCGCACTGAAGGTGCTGATCGCGCCGCATGAGAGGATAACGTACGATATTGATTACCTGTACAGGAAGGCGGGCAGGGGAGTTATATGGTTCTGTGAGAAGCCCCTGATGGCTTTTGCAAGTGCTATTGACACCGATTTGAGGCGCCTTGCCGGCTCTTTCGTGTGGTTCAGTCGTAATCCGGCAATGGCATCGGTGGTGCTGCTGAACGCGACGGCGACGAGGCTGGGCTTGATGAAGCCTCCTGCTCATGCTTATGGATACCGTGGGGAGGAGAAGGATGATCTGAGCTGGGAAGTGCCGGTGAAGGCGATAGAGGAGCCGAGGGAGCGACTGAGCATAGGAACCGGGATATTGCTGGTGGTGATATTCTTCCTCCTGTACCTGATAGTAATGTTAACCCACGGGTGGTTGGCATAGGCGGTGTCGGGTGTTTGAATTTTGAATTTTTTAATATCTTTTTCTTCTTCATCCCCCTCTTCCTTCATATAAGGAAAGAAGGAAATGCTGACTGCGGCAGAGGTGGTGGAGGGGATAAGAAGGGGGGATATATCCTGCCTGGAGTTGATATCTGAGATATATGAGCGAATAGACCGAAGCGAGCTGAACAGTTACATCACATTGAACAGGGATAGAGCGATAGAAGAGGCGATAGAGGTGGATAAGAGGAGGAACGAGGATGAATACAGGCGTAAAAAGCTACTTGGCGTGCCCATAGCCATCAAGGACAGTATATCCACAAAGGGTATTCAAACTACCTGCGCATCAAAGATCCTCACCGGGTATATTCCACCCTATGATGCCACCGTGATAGAGGCATTGAAGCGAGAAGGCGCGATAATCATTGGCAAGACGAACATGGACGAGTTCTGCATGGGCTCTTCCACCGAGACGAGCTATTTCGGTCCCACGATGAACCCTTATGACCATACCAGAGTGCCGGGAGGCTCTTCTGGTGGCAGTGCCGCAGCCATCGCGGCTGGTGAGGCTGTTCTTGCTCTCGGGTCCGACACGGGCGGTTCCATCCGCTGCCCGGCTTCTTTCTGTGGCATCGTTGGCTTGAAGCCCACTTATGGACTGGTTTCACGTTACGGACTCATTGCCTATGCCAACTCACTGGAGCAGATAGGACCGATGGCATCGAATGTGAGGGATGCTGCACTGCTCCTGGAAGTGATCTCGGTAAAGGATGAGAGGGACGGCACACAGGTGAAGATGCGTAACGGTAGTGCCACCAACTATCAGTTCTCACAGGCGGGTACTGCGGCTGCGGGAGGGCTGGAAGGTATGAGAGTGGGAGTGCCCAGGGAGTTCATTGAGGGAGTTTCACCTGAGGTGGAATCCGCTGTCTGGGAAGCCATCCACAAATTTGAGGAGCTTGGCGCATCATATGAGGAGATGAGCATGAAATATCTGAGATACGCACTCGCCGCGTATTACATCATCGCGATGTCCGAGGCGTCATCGAATCTGGCGAGGTTTGACGGGCTCAGATACGGACTCCGGCTGGAATCCGACGCTGACTGGCATACCACCTTCTCCAGGATAAGGGGAGCGGGGTTCGGCGATGAGGTGAAGAGACGGATTATCCTCGGTACCTATGCACTCTCCGCAGGTTACTATGGGAGATACTATCTGAAGGCACTGAAGGTGCGCACCCTTATCAGGCGTGAATTCGATACCGCTCTGAAGAGGTATGATATACTGGCAATGCCGACAATGCCCTTCGTCGCGTTCAAGCTTGGGGAGCGAATAAGAGACCCCCTATCACTGTATCTCGCAGATGTCAACACTGTACCGGTGAATCTGGCAGGTGTACCCTCTATCTCACTCCCCTGCGCCTTCCGTAACGGGCTGCCAGTTGGTTTGCAGCTCGTGGGTGAGCAATTTGGTGAGCATAAGATAATCAATGCCGCACTTGCATACGAGGCGGAGGTGAAGAGATGCTGAGCGTAAAGCCGCTGGCATTTGACAGTTTCGGGGTCCGCTCCATGGCTACATTTGTAGAGACAGAAGATGTGGCGATCCTGATAGACCCCGGAGTCTCACTGGCACCCAGCAGGTACCACCTCCCTCCACACCCAAAGGAGGAAGAGCGTATGCAGGAGACCTGGACGGCGATAAAGGAACACGCCGCACGGAGCGATGTCATGATCGTTACGCATTACCATTATGACCATCATAACCCTGACGAACCGGAGATATACCAGGGCAAGCGGGTCTATCTGAAGCATCCCACGGATAAGATAAACAGGAGCCAGAGTGAGCGAGCATCCTATTTCCTGGATAAACTGAAGGGCATACCTGAATCCATAGACATCGCAGATGGCAAGGAGTTCAAGTACGGGTCCACCACCATCACCTTCTCTGAACCGGTTTATCATGGCACCAATCCCAGATTGGGGTATGTGGTGGAGGTGAGTATAGCGAGTGGAGGGGAGAAGATGGTCTTCACGAGCGACGTTGAAGGTCCCTCCGTTGATGCCCAGGTGGAGTTCATCATTCGCGAGAGACCTGAACTGGTCATCCTTGATGGTCCCATGACCTATATGCTCGGGTTTAGGTATTCAAAACGGAGTCTGGCACTCTCCATAGAGAACATGTGCAGGTTGATACGCGGAGGCACACTTAAGGAGCTACTCGTGGAGCATCACTTCATGCGCGACCTGAAGTATCGTGAGCGAATAGCGGAGGTGTATGAATGCGCAACTGAGTTCGATACGAAGGTGATAACCGCAGCTGAGTATATAGGGCGCGAGATAGAGATGCTGGAGGCGCGGAGGAAGGAGCTCTACGCTGAGTGAGATGGTGAAGCGAGCGGAGATAGAGCGGGACAGATACTACATAATGGCGAAGGATGCGGGCTTCAGGTCACGCTCCGCATACAAATTGAAGGATATGGATGCCAAATTCAGGTTAATAAAGCGCGGAGACACTGTTATTGACCTCGGTGCCGCACCTGGTGGATGGTCTCAGGTAGCGAGTGAGCTCACGGGTCCTCATGGTCTGGTGATAAGTGTGGATTTGCAGCACATCGAGCGGATAGAAGGTGTGGTAACGGTGAGAAGTGACATAACGGCACGTGAGCTGACGATAGAGAAGCTCAGGGAGGTACTCATGCTCCATGGGCGAGATGGAGGTGCGGGTGCAGAGGTTGTGCTCTCAGATGCAGCGCCGAAGCTCTCGGGTAATCGGGTTTATGACCACTTTCGCTCTTTTGAACTGAGCAAATCTGCTCTGGATATTGCAACCGCGCTCCTGAAGCCCGGGGGTAACTTCGTGGCTAAGATATTCCAGGGTGAATATTACAGCACCTTCTACAAGCTCGTGGATGGGATGTTCAATGATACAAGGGCATACAGACCAAAGGCATCGCATAAGAGGAGTGCGGAGGTTTTTGTGATAGGAAAGGGCTTTAAGGCAAAAAATTAAGAGATTATCACCATCCCCGTACCTGCAGCATCTCTGAGTCTGCGAGCCCGCTCACTTCTATACCCCTCATCGGCTTGCCCAATCCTTTTGATAGCTCAGCCAGCCTCTTCGGGTCATCATAGCAGTTAACCGCTTCGACGATTGCCGCAGCCATCTGTGGCGGGTTTTCTGACTTGAATATCCCTGAGCCCACGAACACACCATCTGCACCGAGCTGCATCATCAGTGCCGCATCAGCAGGCGTTGCCACTCCGCCCGCTGCGAAGTTGACCACGGGTAATCGCTGTAACCTCGCGGTCTCCTGCACCAGTTCAAAGGAGACCTTCAGCTCTTTCGCCACATCACGCAGCTCCTCCTCGTTCTTACCCTTCAGCGACCGTATCTCACCCATGATCAATTTCATATGCCGTACAGCCTCCTTCACATCGCCCGTGCCTGCCTCACCTTTCGTCCTTATCATCGCTGCACCCTCCTCTATGCGTCTCAGTGCCTCCCCAAGGTCTCGAGCGCCGCAGACGAAGGGCACGGTAAATTTATGCTTGTCGATGTGATGTGTATCCACCGGTGTCAGTACCTCCGATTCGTCTACCATGTCCACACCCAGCGCTTCCAGTATCTCAGCCTCCACGAAATGCCCTATCCGGCATTTCGCCATCACGGGTATGGTCACTGCATCCATGATCTCGGTGATAATGGCGGGGTCTGCCATTCTCGCCACACCGCCAGCCTTCCTTATGTCCGCGGGGACTGCATGGAGTGCCATAACCGCAATGGCACCCGCCTCTTCCGCTATCAACGCCTGCTCCACATTCGTAACATCCATGATGACCCCTCCCTTCTGCATAGATGCGAATCCGCGCTTCAAAAGCTCCGTTCCATGCTTGAGGTTTTCCATCTCTATTTTTATTCTATCTGTCATATCTCTCACCTCAATATTGAGGTATTAAAATGAATGTATATAAACAAGGTAGGCGAAGAGGATAAAGTTATGCGTAAGAGGATAAGGCGATATAACATGGAATATGAGCCTTCAATGCCGATGATCGACATTCTTATAAGCAG
>JAODGR010000051.1 GCA_025464275.1 Methanosarcinales archaeon | reverse complement strand
CCGCCAGCTTCAGCCCCACCCAGAATCGCTCTTACCACGATGCCCACGAGTAACGCAAAGGTTATGCTCAGAAGCGTCCCGATTAGATAGTACTCCGCCATCTCCCTCTCTTTTAGTTCATTGAACCGTGCAATAGATTTGGCGGCAAAAATAATCGTTATCGCTGTGTACTGATTGACCAGCACAAAGGTCAAAACCATCACCCTCTCTATTATCCCTATTACCGTACCCGCACCTCTCAAACCGCTGACTCCTACTTCTTCCTCGTATCGCCTCAGCATTAACCTGATGAGATACGCACCAGCAATAACAGCAAGATAACCAGAAACGAGGATAGCGATTTTAAATTTAAAGTACACCCTTACCACTCCCTCTTATCAACCTTATCCGGTTCAATCTCAGATTTGAACCATCTACGGTTCAGCAAAGCGCCCAACGCGCTCTCCGCGCCCCTCCATAAATGATACCTCCCCGTTCGCAACGTTTTGTATATGCTCCTCTCACCAACACCAAAATTCTTGGACGCCAACCTCACCGCCTCCCTATTCTCCCCATGCCACCTGAAAAATATTATAATCTCCCTCTGCCTCTTTGTCCAGTTCCACATCGCTTCTGCCATGAAATTCAATAAATACGTAACAACTTCATCTATCTCCCATTTACTCCTGAATACAATCCACAGGTCCTCTTTCTTTGCCCTTTCTAACGCTTCCGAAGCATTATGAAACGCTTCGCCATCTATCTCCCCTATATTCTCGCTCAATCTCGTAGATAGTCCGCCAACGCCTATTCCCAGATAGAATTGATGACCGATGTGCTCAAAAAATAGAAGATAAATATCGAACAGGCATTTCGGCGAGGAAAGCATCCCCTGGAAACTATCTCCTCTCACAACCGCGAATTTTGACACTATCTCGTCATTGAATCTCATGTTGACCATTCTCAAAGCATTTTTTAGCTCCTCCTGTACTTCTGCCCTCGCCTTCAGCCTTCTCGAAGACTTCAGATCGCCTGTTACCACAACATACCGGTTCTGTGATGCAAGGGTCATTTTCATTTTAAATTTAAATTTAAATGTGAAGATTGAATTGAAGAATCGAGCTCAAACATCCTTGACATGAGGCTGATATCTATGTTCGCCTCCCGAAGCCAGATTGCCCAGCACAGTAACAGTTGTGAATATCCAGTCGCACGTGAGAGCTCCTCCATCTTCCCTATGAACTCTATATCATCCCGCGCATGAATTCCAAACTCGCGCTCCACCACTCGCTTTATTATCTTATCCGGCATGCTCGTATCCACTCCCGCCTGCATCCGGAGATACTGAAATGTAATCAGCCCGACACCATTTATCCGTCCTATCTCGTCTTCCCTCCACTCCTCATAGCTTGTATGCCTCGCCCAGTATCGGAGTGCATCCATATCGGTATTGAAGCCTTCACGCTCTTTTATACGATTGAAGATATCCGATACATCAATTGCTACCCGCCATACCCGCCCGTTATTTATTATCCCCCGTAATCTGGCATCTTCAGGCGAAAGTGCAGCGAGAGCCCCGAAGGAGTTTATCTCACCCGGCTTCACATACTCATGGTAAAACCGCCTGACTCGCGGCACCACAATCTTGAAATAGTTCAGACCACTTGAATCCAGTGATGCATCAATCACAATCAATATCGCATTCCCCTCCCACCGGTTACCGCTCAGGCATTGCTGCTCTCCCTCACGTGCTGCCGGGAGCACAGCCCTGAATCTATCCTCGAAGATCTCTCTTAACCCTGACCTCGAGGTTGACGCTGGCGTTGGCAGTGCCGGTGACTTTAACTTTGATATTGATAGTCTTGACATTCCATTGATAGATATACTGAGAGGAAACAAAGAAATAAATGTTCTATTACGCTACAGTCGTTACATATACATATGCATATCCATATCCAAATGCAGTATCATTATCGGTGCATCACCGGTGAGGTTCGAATACCAGATGTTAATGCATTCCTCGCCATATTGAAGGATATCGCCGATAGGTATGAGGTGGCAATCCAGGCTATGGATGCAGACCTGGTTGCAGGTGAGGCGCATATAAAATCGGCTGTTCAGAAAGCACTACGCGCAATACATCAGGGTACCAGTATAACGAACGACCTGAGCATGGAGGTGCTACTCTACGCAGCAGGCAGGAGGCAGATAGATAAGGCACTCCGAATGGGCGTATCTGAGGGCGATAACAAGCGGGTTGCTATTGTTATCATCGAGAAGGACAGGAGCAGGAGCAAGGGCAGGAGCAAGGGCAGGAACCTTGATAGTGCCATAGCCAGCGAGATAAAATACCGGCTCGGATTGGATGAGCATCCACTTGAGTCCCTGGACTTGAGTTTGAAGTACAAAGATAAGCGTAAGAGATTGATGCAATTCTTTGGTATCACCGATGCCGAGATAAAGGCGGTGGGTGCGAATAAGCTGCCGATGCTCGTTCTGGAACGGGTAGCATTACTGGAGGTCTACAAATAGCAGTAGAAGCAATAGAATGGCATAGGTAGAGTGGACTCCACATTGCCTCGCCCCTCAATTGGATTAGAATATCCACTCAGGCAGCCATCTCAGGCTCTCTTTATAGTTGACTCCGATGGGATAGCCAGATATAACCGGGTAGAAGAGTGCAAAGAGTGCAATTACGAGGATGATAAAGCACACCATGGCGACCCTTCTCCTCATGCCATCGAGCATCATCATGCAGTAAGTGATTGCGAGAATCATAAACGGAATCTCCGCCACGAAATGGTAAATGAAGAGTATACGCGTGATGAGGGCATAAGGTAGCCACAGGATGAGGAAAGGCATGCAAATAAAGAGCGCGGTGTAGTCCTCTCCGGAGCTCCTTAACTCCTTCAATCCCCGAATCGTGATGTAGACCAGCGCGGGTATACTGCCCCACCATATCGCGGGATTGCCCATCAGTACAACCGTGGAGACGGTACCCTCCGGTGTGCCGGAGCCGGAGTACATCCACAACGGCTTTAGCATCACCGGCCAGCTCCACCACGGTGATGAGAACGGGTGTGTAGCACTGATACCGGCATGATAGCCGAACATGTAGAACTGCAATCTGAGGACGTCAATCAGACCATGCCCACCATCAGCGAGCATAGCAGGTATATAACTCGCGAGATAAATCGCCGCAGAGACCACCAGTCCTGCCAGAATCAGATGCAGGCTGGGCTTGAGCTTTTTACTCACACCCAGAATAGAGAGAACGGCAAACAAACCAAACAGAGCGGTCCACTTCACAGAGAAGCAGAGCCCGAATGAGACGATACTGAGGAACAGAAACAGGTCTGTGTGCTTGCCACCGCTACCGTATAGATACAGGAAAGCGAACATGAAACTGAGTAGCGAGAAGAGCGCGATGTATATCTCGCCCGTTGCCAGTCGCGCGAGGGAGAAGTGCATGAAATCGAAGGTGAGGAGTGAAGCGGCGAATACGCCCGCTGTACCACTCCTGAAGATACACTTACTCAGCCAGAATATAGCGGGTATCATCGCTGCAGCTGCGAGTAAACCCGGGACTCGCCATCCAATCGGGTTCATACCGAATATGAGGATGCCAAGCGCGATGATGAGCTTCCCAAGTGGGGGGTGTGTCCATTCATACGGCTCTTCTAAGTTGAGATGCTCCCATGCAGTTCGTACGAAGTACATCTCATCGAAATATGCACTCTCAGCTGATGTAACTGGCAGTTGCACCACATCCTGCTCATCTACCAGTCTCTCACACCCGTCGTCATCGTGGCTGCTGCCCCTGCTCATGCATTCTATCTCATTGACACTGAGGGGTATCCTCACATCCGCCCCTGAAGAGACCATAATCTCACCTATTTTGCCCGGCGATTCGGATTCGTCTGCGAAGTGGAATTTGAGTAACCGAGCACGGGTATGGAGGTCTATTGTATCCCAGTAGCAGAAGTGGACCTTATCCAGGTTATCATAAGAGTAGAGCTTTTCCCAGCTACCGCCTGGTCCTGTTGCGCCATAAAGGTCGAATTTCGTTCGGTTTGCATCACGCAGGAAGATATAAACTTTTCCCAGTGAGTGAACACTGCCGAGGTCGAGAATCACCTCCTGAGAGGGTGAGCTGGGCTGCCAGCAGGATGAAGGTAGCTTCATGGCTCCGAGATTGAGCGATGCCAGCAGGATGAATCCAGCGGTGAGTGCAGCTATTGATACTATCTCCCAGCGCTTGCATGTCATCTCCATCTCCATCTCCCCTCTCCCCTCCCCTCTATTCCGCTACGCTTCTGCTTCTGCTTCCGCTTCTGTTACTTATCTTATCCCGCATTCTTCACTTCACTTATAATATAATCCAAATGCACAGCAAGCCAAGAATGGTCAGGATAAAAGAACGCACACAAACACCACCGC
>JAODGR010000035.1:777-11027 GCA_025464275.1 Methanosarcinales archaeon | reverse complement strand
ACGCGTGTGGCTGCCTGCTCACCTACTCCAGGCGTGGTTGCACCCCATGCAATCCATACCCCGGTCTCTGCTACTCGTCCGACATCTATCCACTTGTCACCCGCTCTTATCATGATCGAGCCGCCGGTCAGGGGGTCTATCTGCGCTATAATGCGAGCCAGACTCGTCTTACCCGCTCCACTCTTACCCAGGAGTCCAAATATCTCATTCTCATAGATCGTGAGAGAGACGTCATCCACTGCTTTCACCATCCCTCGCCAGACGGAATAGTAGTACTTCTTGCAATGCTCGATTCTTATCTTCGGCTCACCGATTTTCATGTACTCCTCGCGCTCTATCTTGCCCACCTGCTTCTCAAAATCCTTTACCACCTGCTTCGAATCGCCGTATTCCACTGTTTCTCCATGGTCAAGCCACAGGGTCTTCTCACTCAGCTCTTCAACCACATAGGGCCAGTGAGAGGTGACCACGAGAGTCATCCCGCCATGAGTGCTCTCAGTGAGTGCTTTGTGCACCAGCTTCGCGGTCTCAAAATCGAGTGTACCGGTAGGTTCGTCAGCTAAGAGGAGCATGGGGTCCAGAGCAAGTTGCCTCGCGAGTACCACCCGCTGCTTCTCTCCACCACTCAGATTTGCAGCGGGGAAGGTCACACGATGTAGCATCCTCACCGCTTTCAGGAGTTCGTATGCTCGCCTGAACCGTTTCTCAACCGGATAATTCCTGCTCTCCAGCGCCTGTAATACGTTATACATCACCGTATCATCACTGTACAATCCAAAAGTTCGCTGGAGCATGATAGCCACACCCTTCTTCACTTTCTTACGTCCTTCACTGTCTTTCCAGTAGTTCACCTCCTTAAACTCCAGTTTCGTGCCACACTTGGTGCATAACTCACCCACCCTGCTCGGCGCCGCTACCCAGCCACAGGAGGGGCACATGGCTACCCTGAAGATTATCTCACCCGAGGTGGGTGCGTATTCCTCACTCCCGCGTAGCATATGGAGCAGGACAGATTTCCCTGACCCGCTCCTCCCGAGCAGTCCAAGCGGTTCTCCCTCTCTTATGGTCACACTCACATCCTTCAATACCTCTTTGCCGTCAAAGGACTTACAGACGTTGCGGATTTCCACAAACGGTTTCTCTTCGCTCATTTTTTACCCTTTACCTGTTACCTCCTTTATCTGTTGATTCAGTACTCTTTACCTCTTACTTCTATCATCCTAACTACCTCTTAAATCCTCTATCTTCACTATTTTCCCGGCTTTCATGTGGAGTATCCTGTCACATACCTTCTTCGCAAAGTCTAAATCATGTGTTACTATCACGAAGGTGATACCAAGGTTCTCCCTCGCCTTCAATATCGTCTCAGCCACGTACTTCTTCGTCACCGGGTCCATCGTCCCGGTGGGCTCATCAAGCACCGCTATCTCCGGCTCTTTCATCAATACCTGTGCAATAAGTATCCTCTGACGCTCACCCACACTCAGTTCGAGATGCGTCTTTGGCAATATCTCTTCTATCTCATCATCGGTGAATCCCACTCCCTTCAGCATGAAGTTCACTTTCATCCTCGCGAGGTCCTCAGGTATATCCAGCCCTATACCATGAGTGAGGTTCTCCCAGACCGTGAGTCCCGGGATGAGCGAGTATTCCTGATGCAGCACGCCCACAAAATGCGATCTCCACTCGGTTGTGCCACCCATTATCTCACCCCCGGGTCCTATGAAGGTGTCAAGGTCAGCCTTGGATGCCTCGATCCATCTTTCACCGCTTCGCACCCATGCTCCACCACCCGTACCAGGGTCTAAATGACTCACAATTCGCATTAAGCTCGTCTTACCCGCTCCACTGTGCCCCACGATCCCGAAGATCTCATTCTCGTAGACCACAAAGGAGACGTCATCCACAGCCTTTACCACACCCCGTGAGGCGGAATAGTAATACTTCTTCAGGTTCTCCACCCTTATCTTCGGCTCTCCGAACTTCTTGAACTCACCGCGCTCTATCTCCCCTATCTCCTTCTCAAAATTGCTCACCACATCCTCGGTATCGCCGTATTCAACGAGTTCACCATCCTCAAGCCAGGCTGTCTTCTCCGTCAGGTCTCTGATCACATAGGGCCAGTGTGATGTAACGAGTAATGTGGTGCCACCTCTGGTACTATCCACCAGTGCGCGATGCACCACACCGGCGGTTTCATGGTCCAGGGTACCAGTGGGTTCATCAGCGAGTAGCAGAATGGGTTCCAGGGCTAACTGTCTTGCGAGTACCATTCGCTGCTTCTCTCCACCACTGAGGTCCCTCGTATCAGGGAAGTTAACACGATGTAACATCTTCACCGCATCCAGGAGCTCGTACACACGCTTCATCCTCTTGCTCTTTGGATAACCCGCTCTCTCAAGTGCCTCCAGCACATTCCACACCACCGATTCATCACTGTATAGGGCGAAACTCCGCTGTAACATGATGGCTATTGCGCCTTTCAGTAATTTCCGCATCTTCTTATCGCCCCAGAAGTTAATTTCCTTCAATTCATACTCCGCACCACATTTGCCACACCGCGTTCCCGCTTTGCTCGGTCCACTTATCCATGAACAGTTGGGGCATATCGCTACCCGGTAAATGATCTCCCCGCTATCGGGGGCATATTCCTCTGTTCCCCTCAGCATGCGCAACAATACCGATTTACCAGACCCGCTCCTGCCAAGGAGCCCCAGAGGCTCCAGCTCTTTTATATCCAGACTGACATTCCTCAAAGCAGGCTTACCATTGAACTCCTTGCTCACATTTCGAACCTTGATGAACACCTCGTTCTCATCTCCCATCTCTCCCATCACCTTCCCCTATTTTTACATCCCACTTTAAGTTTAAACAGTTCTTTTATCCCCTATCCTTATATATATGCACCTTTTTTAATTAAAATCTAAACATCTTCTTCTTAAAAAACTTTCTATATTTCTCAACCCTGCCTCTTGAGCACCATTATATCGGGACGAGGAGCAGCCATAGAGCCTGCAAATTCGCGTCTGCAACGGGCACACAGTTCCCTTACCGTAAGAGTGACGACCTCATCCGAGCCGGGTAATTTACGTGCATAGATGAACTCAGGCTTCACACCCACTGACCTGCTTATATCCACCAGAATTGCATTTATCTTCTCCCTGAATACCTCGACGTCATCGCTCTTCAGCCCCCTCAGATCAGCGGCAAAACCCACACAGCCACATACCATCCCGAATACCTTCGCCTCCGGGACGAAGATATTGCCCAGCAAAGCTCGCAATTCATCCTCCAGTCTCTTCCTGCCACCTCTTATCTCCTCCTTCATCGCCTTATCCCCTCCTCATCTCATTTCTTCACCCTCAATACCCTGCTCACCAGAGCATCACAATACCGGCAATCATTGCATATCTTATTACAGTTCTTCCACTGGTTGATGCACCCTTCAAGCTTCTTATTATCCAGATAGAATAGATAGCGTAGTTCAGAAGGGCAATCCAGGAGTTCAAGCAGGTTACCATCGTACGACCGCCGGGAATAGGCTTCCATGCATGCAGTTATCCAGCCAAGAGCGTTTGCACGCCCGGATATCTTGAAATCCTCTATCCCTATCCGCTCATACTCCACCATATCCTCTGGTCTTATCCACGGTGACCTGATGAGCTGAGAAGGGTCACGAACGCGGATGGATATGCATTTATCGAAGTAATAATCGCCGAAGGTGTTGAGTGGCGGTGCACCGGTAGCGGCGGTGATATGGGAGAAGAGATTGAAATGAGAGTATCGGAAGGGGCACTTGTAGAGGCAACCCTCGTTCACTATCACCCTGATGTCGCAGTTCACCGTATCCATTATCGCCTCCAGGGTGTGGAAATCGCGATTTATATTCGTATCCACGGTGATTTTATCAGCGCCAAGCGCCTCGTAGAACTCAGCTCGCTGGGGTGAATCGACATGTGATACGCATGAGATGACAGTCTCCATGGGGAAATCCCGGAGGAGTTCCACTAAATACGGCTCGGCTACTGTAACACCATCCACACCCGCCTTGTTCAGCTCTCCAAAGTACCATTCAAAGAGGTTATAACCCTGGAACGTGAGGTGGTGACCGCCCAGACATGAGGGATTCATCACTATATTCATCTTGAGCCCATGCTGATGTGCATATTCAGTCTGTTCCCTGATCTCCTCTATAAGTGCGGCATGGAGTGTCGCTCTCCCGCTGCCCATCACCTGTGGTGAACCCGCCATATAAACTTCGCTCACCGCATCCAGCCCCTTCTCCTCTTTGTACGCTATTATCTCCCTCAGGGCATCGAAATGCCCGGGATGAGGTACTATTAGCTTCATTTGAGGCTGGTCATCACCTCCCCCACCAGTTCATCACAATAGCCGCATTCATGGCAGTGCTTATTGCAGTTCTTCCACTGCTCTATACATCCCTCGAGCTTCTTATTATCTATGTAGAAGACATATCGGAGCATCTGCGGGCAATCGAGGAGTTCGAGCAGGTTGCCATCGTACGACCGTCGGGAATATACCCTCATGCAGTTTATTATCCAGTTCACAGCCTTTGTCCTGCCAGAGAGTTTGAAGCTGCTTATACCTATCGATTCGTACTCCTTCAGGTCCTCGGGTCTTATCCAGCCTGACTTGATGATCTGCACCGGGTCCCGAAGGCGGATATTGATACATTTGTCGAAGTAGAAATCGGGAGCGAAGAGAGGCGTCCTGGGCTGGTCCAGGCTACTGAGATGTGATGCGAGATTGTAATGAGAATACCGAAAGGGGCACCTGTAGAGGCAACCCTCGTTCACTATCACCCGGACATCGCAGTTTACCGCATCCACTATCCCCTTCAGTAGCCCGAAATGGCGATTTATGTTCGTATCCACGGTTATCACGTCAGCACCGAGTTCCTCAAAGAACCGTGCACGCTGTGGCGCATCCACATAAGACAGGCAGGATACAATCGTCTTCATCGGATATTCACGGAGTAGCTCCACGAGGTAAGGCTCAGCGACTATGATGCCATCCACCCCCGCCTTCTCCAGCTCGTCGAAATACCATTTGAATAGCTTATAGCCCTCGAATGATAGATGAGACCCGCCGGTGCATGTGGAGTTCAGGGCGATGTTCAGCTTAATGCCATGTTGATGTGCATATTCGGTCTGTTCCCTGATCTCATCCAGCAGTGGAGCATGGAGTACCCCCCTCCCACTCCCCATCACCTCGGGCGAGCCACCCATATAGACTTCTTCCACTTCATTCAGGCTCTCTGACTCTTTAACCTCTATTATCTCCTTCAAAGCCTCGAAATGACCCGGGTGGGGAATCATCAATCGCATTTTAACATGAATATAATATAATATCCACGGGTAGTATTTAAATTAAATCTTCCCGGTTGCAGTTGCGATTACGATGGCGAGAATCCCGCCGATGAGCGTTGCCATGAAGTTCACATGATGCTTATTCAGGTTGAGAGGAGCGCGGTCTTCGACTGTTGCGCCAAGAAGGCTGTCAGCCAGTGCACCCGTGAACCCCGATACGAGACAGATGATGAAGAAGGCTTGCCTGTCAGTGTTCATGTCCAGTGTGAAGGTGAGCGATACAAGAGATATCAGAGCAGAGCCGAGGAGTGCCGCACCGGTGCCATATAAGCTGATGCCACCACTTGTACCCACCGGCACTTCCCTCATCGTGGTAATCAACCTCGGTTTACCTTCTGCCTGCCCTATCTCCGTGGAGAATGTATCAGCGCAAGCGGTGGCTACGGAACCCGAGAAGCCCACCAGTGAGACTGGATTGTGGGAGATAGCGAAAGAGAGAGCGAAGAGTAGTGGTGAGAGTCCGTTACCAAGTACGTTATTCATGCTCCGCATGCCCCTGTTACCCTCTGCCACGCCAAGAGCGGCTTTCTTGTCGTATTTGTAGTGCGTGACAAGGTTGCCAAACAAGAAGAAAGCGAGCAGGGTAAGCAATCCGCAGTAGCTATATTGCAATCTGAGCGTTATCAGAATGCCAGTGCCAAGTGCGAGAGTGCCGAGTAGAGCGGCGGTATTTATCTTCCGTCTCGTATATGCGTATACCACCGATGAGAGGGCAACCAGAATTGTAACTGCCGTTATCCACAGGTGCTGCATGGGAGTAAAAGTTAGTATGCATGCCCTATATATATCTTATAACTCTTTTATTCTCCCTCCTTCCTCACTTCCTCACTCACCGGCATCTTCATGGAGCATGCATACCGGGTCCTCAGCGAGGTAATCACCTGAGACGGCATAAGCCCTCGACCTGCAACCGCCACATGAGTCCTTATACCGGCAGGTAGCACATTGCCCTCTTAGCTCCCGCGCACGGAGTGCCCTGAAGACCTCTGCACCGCGAATGATATCCAGCAATCCTGCCTCCTTTATATTGCCTGCTTTCACTGGTAGATATGCACACGGGGTCACATCACCGTTGGGGAAGATATGGAAGCGGGTGATGCCAGCGGTACAGCCTGTAAACTCCGGCTCATACCCGTCTACAAGCCCCGCTGAGCGCAGATAAGCCCAGAACTGGGGGTTACATATCGGTTTAAGCCAGACCCTCACCTCCTTCTGCTTCTCGAGGATGAACTCGAAGAACTTCATATTCTCAGCGGGCGATAAACAGGCATCGGAGATCTCCCTGCCCCGACCTACCGCAATGAGGTATATGAGATAGATTCGCCAGAGTCCGAGTATGTTGGCGAGCTTGATTATCCCGGGTAGTTCGTGGTAGTTATACCGTGTGACCATTGAGAATAGCTGAACGGCAAGACCTGCATTCGTGCATGCCTTGAGACCCCGAATTGCCGCTTTAAATGCGCCGTCAACACCCCTGAAGCGGTCATGTGCACGCCCGAACCCGTCAATGCTTATCGCAGCGCGTTCCAAGCCCGCTCTCCTCAACTTCTGCGCCACTTCATCGGTTATCAGTGTCCCATTTGTAGCCATCACCACCTGCATATTGAACGAGGAGGCATATTCGATGAGTTCATATATATCGGGGCGGAGCAGGGGTTCACCACCAGTGAATGCGAATTTGACATGCCCGAGTTTAGCCGCTTCCTCGATCAGTGCAAAACCTTCCTCTTTACTCAATTCATCCGCCGGTTCTTCACTGATGGAGCAGTGTTTGCAGCGGAGATTGCATTCCTTTGTAACCGCCCACACGACCTCCCCGGGCGAATAGCTGAAACATCCGGTTCCAACGGCATCATTTGCGAAGATCTCCTCCCTGTGCTCTCTTAGCCATGATTCCAGCTCCTTGACGGTGACCTTCATCCCAGATCATCTAATTCAACAACACAGGCAAAGATAAATATATCCTTTTATGTTCATATCTGAAGACCATACAATTATATCCATCTATCCCCCGGGTCTTCAGAGGTGGTGGAGTGCGTTGAAGTTAATAGCAAATAGAGCGTTTATAGTGGTTATTTATCATTGCTATCTCTTTTCTCCTCTCCAGTGCCAGCTCGTATATAGCCAGTGCCAGCTTGTGACACTGGACTGCGGGGTCTCCTTTCTTTGTGATGTACCTGTTCGCGCCCTTTTTCAGTGCTTCTTTCGCTATTCCCGGACCACCAGCACCGGTAAAGAGGATAAACGGGATATCAGCGGATTTATCATCCTTCCTGATCAGTTCCAGGAATTCTATACCGGTCATCTCCGGCATCTTGTAATCTACAATTACCACATCAAAATACTCGTCACTGAGCATCTTCAGTGCCTCAGCTGGAGATGCCACACTGACGATCTCGAGATCGCCCTTCGTTTCTCGTGTGAGGAATATTCTCGTTATCTCCAGGTGCGCCGGTTCGTCATCGAGGTGCAAGACCCTTATCCCAAACCCGGCATTTCCAGCGTTACCCGTATCAAAATCTCCTTTCATCTTCTCTTCTGCTGTGAAAGATACTCTAAAATAACTTAAATACCTTTTTAATGGTTGAAGATTTTATATTCACCTTCGATATTATAATTTCATCAAATTCAACTCAGGTGTGTAATCTTTGAATTTTTCTTTCCACTTCACGCTCGAGCTCACTCAGGCAAAGTTTTATATGTGATTCCTTAGCATCCCTCCGCCTGTTATCATGGCTCAGGTGCTCCATCCTCGTGCGTATCATTCTCATGACCTCTTCCCTCGCGGGACCACCGGTTACAAGCCGCTTATCTATGTTTGAGGAGATATCCAGTGCTTCTCTCACCTTATCGGGGTTCAGACCCAGCTCGCTGAGTCGCTTCCCTATGATGTCCATACAGGAGTGTTCAATTAGAGCCACGATATCCTGCTCCGGTTCTTTACCCTCGCCCTTGAGCTTGAGCATACTCCCGGCTATGCTGGCTACAATTCTATAAGCGGTTCTGAACGGCAGACCAGCCTCTCGGACCAGCGTATCCGCCAGCTCAGTTGCAGTAGTGAATCCTCGTGCCGCTTCGTACGCCAGCCGCTCAGTATTGAATTTCAACTTTGCCACACAGCCACGCATCACGGATGTCGATGCCAGCGATAGCCTGGCTGCTCGCATCAGGTGTGGTGTGACCTCCTGGAGGTCACGGTTATACGAATATGGCAGCGCTTTACAGATGGAGAGGATACTGAGCAGGCAACCATAGACCGAGCCTGTTCTTGCTCTGACGAGTTCAGCGTAGTCGGGATTGCGTTTCTGTGGCATTATTGAACTCCCGGTGGAATATTCGTCAGGCAGGATGAGGAAATTGAATTCAGAACTGCTCCACAGTATTATCTCCTCAGCAAGCCTGCTCAGGTTCGTCATCAGATTGGCATAGCATGAGACCGTCTCAATCACGAAGTCGCGTGTGGATACCGCATCCATGGAATTCTCCAGCAGGGAATCGAAACCCAGGAGTTTCGCAGTCCTCATCCTGTCAATTGGGAATCCAGTGGCAGCAAATGCGGCAGCACCCAGTGGACTCATGTTTACATGCTCGTACGCGGTGATGAGGCGTGCGAAATCACGTGCGAATGCATCGGCATGTGCGAGGCAATGGTGTGCAAGGGTGGTTGGCTGTGCATGCTGGAGATGCGTATAGCCGGGCATCACGGTCTCGACATTCTCGGCTGCTCTCGCTATCAATGCATGCCTCAATTCATTCACCTCCTTCATCACTCGCAACAGCTCCTCACGAAGTGCTATTCGTATACAGGTTGCCACTTCATCATTCCTTGAGCGAGCGGTGTGCATCCTCCCACCTGCATCCTCTCCTATCTCCCTTATCACGAAGGATTCTATTGCGGTGTGCACATCCTCGTAATTGGGGAGTTCATCTTCTAAGAACGACTGTGAGTGGAGGTGTATATACTGTAGGCATCTGAGTATTGCAGCTGCTTCGTCTGCTCTTATTATACCGCGTTCAGCCAGCATCACCACGTGTGCCTTATCCACAAGCACATCAGCGTGAAATAGCCATCTGTCTGCTTCCAGTGAATGTATATAATTATGATGGTTGTAGCTGTCCATCTCTCCTTCTTCCTTTTTTCTATTATTCTTCATACCACCGGGTTAGTGTTAGTAATAGAAGTTTTGTGGAGGCTATATCATTTAAATTTCTACTTCTAATAAAGTCTGGTGAGTTATTAGTTATACAATGAGGTGAAATGAATGAAGACAGAAGGGGATGAGAAGGAATGATAAGTGCGAAGAGAACTATTGTAATATTTGTTGCATCATCTCTGGTGCTGCTTGCACCGGCTGTGGTATCATCCGCGGAAGGTCCTGCCGTCATGGTCACCTCTGTGAAGGTGGACCCGGAGGCGTTGATGCCCGGAGATACGGGTACCATCACTGTAACCCTCCAGAATATGGACATGCAATCCTCGAAGAGAGAGACAACGACCATCACAGGCGCGGGGTATACCTCTTCCACCACGATAACCTCAACGGTAAATGCCGAGCTGAAGAGTATAAGGCTGAGCAGTAGCAGCAGGAACGTGGAATGGCTGCGAGAAGGTCTTCGCCGCTCTGAGTACTATAATATAGGTGCGTTAGGTCCTGGTAGAAGTATAACTGTTACAATACCGATAAGAGTCTCCTCCTATGCTAAAGATGGTACTTACCACCCGGAGGTATGCATAGAAGTGGAGAACGGTAAGGATGTACGGTTCCCTGTGCCTGTGAGGGTGGATAGTGGACGAGTGGAGCTGATAGAGGAGGATGTTCCGTCGGAGATTTCACTACACGAATCAAAGGAGATTGTGAT
>JAODGR010000035.1:0-559 GCA_025464275.1 Methanosarcinales archaeon | reverse complement strand
TTCGTGAGGAATAGCACGGGTATGGCGCTTATCTTAGTGGACGCACCCAAATCGGTTTTGCGGGGTGAAGTGGCGAAGATAGAGTTTGATGTGGCGAACGGGCTGAGTAAAGACGTCAGAGCGGTATCGGTAGTCCCAGTGCCGCGTAAGAGCAGAGAAAGAGGGGCTGTGATACTGCCTTCGGAGTATTTCATCGGCGATATGGAAGCGGGCGATGTCTTCTCCGCATCTTTTAGCGTTGATACCAGCGAACTGGAGGAGGGTGATAATATATTCCCATTCAACCTGGCATTCCGCGATGTTGATACAGACAGGGGATATGAAATAGGTGGTTATGAGGTGCATATAGAAGTGAAGGAGCCACAGGAGAGTAGGTGGCTGCAATCAGCAAAGCCGATCCTGTTCGCTGCGGGTACTCTTATGCTCGCGTTGATAGTGGGCGTGATGTGGTTGAGGGCGCGACATAGAAGGAAGAAGGGGACGGCATGATAATTCGCGTGGAGCATTTGAGTAAGGTTTACCGTATGGGTAAGGTGGAAGTTCCAGCGTTACGAGATGT
>JAODGR010000063.1:4266-17550 GCA_025464275.1 Methanosarcinales archaeon | reverse complement strand
AATATAAAGGAAGACATGGTAAAGAGACTCACAGAGGGTGTAGGAATGAGAAACATCATATTTGAAGCGCCGAAGAAGAGCCAGCAGGTCTATTTTATCATTAATCTCGGTCCCGAGGTCAACCTCGGCAATATAAAGCCAGAGGATGCACTACCACTGGAGACATTGAGACGGGGATTGAGGGGTGATACACTTGGCAAAATATAAATGTAGTATCTCCATCCCCTCCGCGGGTATGGCAGAAACGGGAGGTAATGAGGCGACCGTGGATGAGCGAGATGGTCTCACGGTTATCATAGATGTACTGCGGGCGTCCAGTACAATTGTGACTGCGATGGCAAGAGGTGTGAGCGAAGTTAAGCCCCTGGACACTGACGATACCCGTAGCAAGGGGATTGGTGAGTGGAGAAATGCCGGCTATCTCCTCGCAGGTGAGTACAGGGGTGTGAAGCTGCCCGGATTTGAGATCGGGAATTCACCCACTGAGTTGATTGAATACATGGAGAGTGGGCATCGGAGGATAGAGAAGCTGGCACTGAAAACCACCAATTTCACCACCCTATTGTACAGAACCGGAATTGAGACCGCATATATATGCTCAACCCTGAATATAGGTGCGGTCGTGCGAAGGCTGATGGAAGAGGGGAGGGATAGGGATACGAATACGAATCTGGTGGCTGTGGGCAGCAGATTGGGTGTGACTGAGGACCTCGCAGTGGCAATGGCACTCTATGGGTGCCTGAATGATGGCTTAGAGCCGAACGAGGAATATTTAAGAGAGTGCATCATCGGCTCACGGACCGCGAAATATCTGGCTGGAATCGGATACTGGAGGGATGTGGTGTTTATATCATCACAGATAGACAGGTATGAGGTGGTCCCCGTACTGAATGAGGGCGTGATCCGGTGTGAATGAAGAAGCTGAATAATATCATCTTATCAATATCGTGTGCTTCAACATATCCACCTCTTTTATCTTACCCCTTACATGTCGCCTCTCACCCAGGATTCCCCTCAGCTCTATGTCCTCTCCATCCACCACCACCTGTGCAACATCCTCCATCAGCAGTTCTTGCTTCCCTCCCTTCTCCATCAATACGCTCGATTCACACATTGCATTATCCCTTACTCCTCCTTTAATAAATATAAAACCTTACTCCTATCCCATCATATCCCGCCTATTCTAAACCTTCTAACAGTCCCGAGTCCCTGAGTATGGTGAAGATATCGCTGCTGACGACATTCTCCGGTCTGTTACCATCTATTAAGAATACTCCTCTCTCCTCTTCTGCCAGCCGGTGATAAACCTCCCTTATCCTCTCCAATTTATCCACCTCCTCATAGAGCTCCATATGAAATCGCTGCTTCTGGATCCGTCTCAGGCAGATGAGCGGTGGTGTATCGATGATGAAGGTCAAATCAGGCGTCAGTGCCTTCTCGTTTATCTTCCTTATCCACTCAAGCTCAACCTCTATCGATTGAAACGCAAAGGAAGAGAGGCGATACCTGTCTGAGATCACAATAACACCCTCATTCAGGAGTTTGCTTATCTCCTTCGTATGGAGCGTCCTGTCGGCAGCAAATAGAAGAGCGAGAGTATCGGGGTCTATAATCAGCTCCCTCCTCAGTGCACTCCGTATCAGAGAGCCAATCAAGCCATCTGTTGGCTCTTTTGTTAAAAATACCTCGTATCCCTTACTGCTCAGCCATTCATGTAACCTTGATGCCTGTGTTGTCAGACCCGACCCGTCCAGACCCTCAAAGACGATAAAGGGCATCCTCCTCTTATTCATCACTCCTCCTCCTCTCTTTCCCACAGCCACCTGTATCGGTATCCATACCCCTCAGGGTTTCTAATAGATAATCGGTGAATGCGGTAGATGTGAGCCCATCGGGGCGCCCTGTGACGGGATGCGATTTCGTGCATACATCGAGTGCGCTCTCCAGCCGCTGCGCATCCGCCATGAACCCGATATGCCGGAGTAGCATTGCAGATGCACGCAGGATGCTCGTAGGGTCTGCATATATGGCTCGACCTTCCTCCACCATTCGCAATGCCGAGCCATGAACCGCCTCAAACATTGCATATCGCTTCCCGATGTTCGCACTACCCGCGGTACCCACACCGCCCTGTAGCTCCGCAGCTTCATCGGTGATTATATCTCCATACAGGTTGGGGAGCACGATGACCCTGAAAGTACTCCTCCGGCTGCGGTCCATCAGCTTCGCTGCGAATATATCCACGAACCAGTGGTCCCATGTGATACCCGGGTAGTCACGGGCAACGCGTTCAGCAACACTGAGGAACTTACCATCGGTCGTCTTTATTATGTTCGCCTTGGTTACAACCGTTACCCGGTTGATCCCGTTTCGCTTCGCGTACTCAAATGCCATGCGTATTATCCGCTCAGCACCTATGGTGGTGGTGACCTTGAAATCCACTGCCAGGTCATCTGTGACGTTTATACCCCTGCTCCCGAGTGCATACTCGCCCTCCGTATTCTCCCTGAAGAAAACCCAGTCTATACCCTCCTCCGGTATCCTCACAGGACGTACATTCGCGAACAGGTCCAGCTCACGCCTCAGGATGACGTTGGCACTCTCGAGATTGGGATACGGGTCACCCGGGCTGGGCGTGGTTGTTGGTCCCTTCAGAATCACATCGCAACCCTTTATCGCTTCCATCACATCTTCAGGCACTGATTGCATGAGTTTCGCACGACGTTCTATGGTCAATCCCTCTATCTCCCTGAATACCACCTCCCCGGTGCTCAGCTTCTCTGCCAGCATGAACTCCAGTACACGCTCAGCCTCCTTTATTATGTAGGGTCCGATACCATCACCGCCCACGAAGCCCACCACAATGGGTCCACGGCCCTTTGCCTTCACGCCTGTAACCCAGGGATACTCCTCGCTTTCCTCTCTTAGGTGCTGAATGCGTCTCAACTGCTCCTCCACCAGCGCTGCGAAATGCGCCTTCGCTCTCTCTATTTCTATTGCCGCTCTCATACAGCTACGAGGTACGGACCCGGCGGGATTCGAACCCGCGATCCCCGGCTTAGAAGGCCGGTGCTTTATCCTGGCTAAGCCACAGGCCCAAGATGCTCTCAGGCTTTCCAGGCTTACTGGGAGTTATGGAAATATATAAAACAAACACATGAATGAATAAAAGGGAATAAGGGAATGAGATGGCATCCATAGAGATACTGATAGAAGGTGGGAAAGCGACTCCGGGACCGCCTCTGGGTCCTGCACTCGGTCCACTCGGGGTGAATATCAAGGATGTAGTAGACCGCCTGAATAAGCTCACGGGTGATTATGCGGGTATAGAAATCCCGGTGAAGATAACGGTAACCGAGGGTGGCGAAGTGGAGATAGAAGTGGGTACGCCACCGACCCCGGCGCTGATAAAGAAGGCGCTGGGGATAGAGAAGGCGAAGCCGGAGACCGATTCGACAGCCGGTGCCGGTTACGTGGGTGAACTCTCCCTCGAGGAGGTGAAAGAGATAGCGAAGAAGAAGCGAGGAGAGATGCTCGCAAAGACTCTTAAGAGCGCGGTTAAAGAGGTGATAGGCACCTGTGTCTCGATGCGCGTGAAGGTGGAGGGCAAGGACCCGAAGGAGATATTGCGGGAGATAGAATCAGGCAGATATGATGGGGTGATAGAATAGGAATGATAGAGATAGAGACGGAGGAGATTGTGGAAACGGTGGAGAAGGCATTGGAGTCGAAGGACCGGAGATTCACCGAGAGTGTGGACCTGTGCATAAATCTGAAGAATGTGGACTTGAAGCAGCCGAAGAACCGATTGAACCTGGATGTCATCCTCCCAAACAGTTTCCGAGAGCCGAAGATAGGTGTATTTGCATCCGGTGAGATGGCGCTAAAGGCGAAGGAAGCAGGTGCAGAGGTGATAGACCCCGAGGAACTGAAGCGAATGGATAAGAGGAGTGCGAAGGGTATGGTGAAGAGATATGACCTCTTCGCCGCTGATGCCGCCCTGATGCCGCAGATAGGACGGAGTCTCGGAACCGTTCTCGGACCAAGGGGTAAGATGCCAGTCCCTATACCTCCGGGAACTGACCCGGGACCGATACTGGAGCGGCTACGGCGAACGGTGAGTATAAGGTCAAAGGCTCCAACCTTCTGGGTGAGTGTAGGGCGTAAGGGGATGGATGCGAGAGCCATTGCAGAGAACGCAGTGGCGGTGATAAAGGCGGTTGAATCACATCTGGAACGCGGATGGCAGAATATCGCATCCATATATGTGAAGACCACGATGGGGCATGCAGTGCGGGTGGTGTGAGCAGGGATGAAGAAGCTGCATAAGAGGGGCAAGGCATGGCGGAAGGAGCAGGTATCGCTTATAGCCGACCTCATCAGGTCTTACAGGACGGTGGGTATTGCGAAGGTGAGGGGGATAAGGGCGAATCAACTCCAGCGGCTGCGTAAAGGATTGCGTGAGAATGCACAGCTCCGTGTATCCAAGAACACCCTCCTCTCCATGGCTTTCATGAACACCGGGATGGGAGAGATGAGCGATTACATAGAAGACCAGATGGCACTGGTGCTCTCGAACGTGAACGCCTTTGAACTCTACCGGCTAACAGAGGAGAGCAAGGTACCAGCACCCATAAGAGCAGGTGCAATTGCACCACAGGATATTGTACTCGAAGCCGGTCCCACCTCACTCAGACCGGGACCGGTGGTCGGTGAACTACAGAACCTCGGTATACCCGCGGGTATAGCGGGTGGTAAGGTGGAGATAAAGAAGAGGACAGTGGTGGTGAAGGAGGGTGAGCGAGTATCGCCGGAGATAGCGGAGATGTTAGCCAAGCTCGGCGTGTATCCGGTGAAGGAGGGGCTGGATCTGGCTGCAGTCTACGACCGTGAGGCAGATATACTCTTCAAGCCCGAGGTACTCCGCATACCACCTTCGGAATATCTCGCTGAACTGACCGAAGCGGCAAAGCGGGCTGTATACCTCGCCACACACCTGAAGTATGACTACCCCACACGCTTTACCATCGCCGATCTGCTGATAGAAGCGAGTATAAAAGCTCAGACTCTATCCTTTACGATTGCTTATCCCGCACCGCAGACGATCAAGCCCCTGGTGCAGAAGGCGCACCGGGAGGCGGTGAACCTCGCTTTGAACTGCTGTATATGCACCCGGGAGACGATATCCTACCTCCTGGCAAGGGCGCATGCAGAAGCGGTGGCGGTAGCGAGGCGTACGGGGACGGGAGAAGCGGGATGAAGGTGCATAGGGGGTATTAAAAAAACTTTATATACCCGTCACTTCAATAGAAGTTTGGTCGGGCATGGCGCAGCGGGCAGCGGGGGGTGAATGGCAGTGGTGAGTGGTGAGTAGAGTCAGGAAATGAAGACTCTGGCAGCTATTCCATGCTACAATGAAGAGTTTGCCATTGGGAGCGTGGTCCTGAAGACGAGAAGGCGGGTAGACGAGGTAGTGGTGATAGATGACGGCTCGACAGATGCCACCGCGGAGATAGCGCGCGAGGCGGGTGCAAAGGTTATCTCACATCCGATGAACATGGGCAAGGGAGCGGCAATCAAGTCTGCTCTGATGTATGCCGCGAGCAGCAGCGAGGGGTTTGATATCCTTGTATTGCTCGATGGTGATGGACAGCACGACCCTGCCCAGATCCCCCTCCTGATTGAGCCACTACGCAATAAAACCGCGGATATGGTCATCGGGTTCAGGAGCCCGGACCAGATGCCCTTCTACCGCAGATTCGGCAGGCGAGTGCTTGATTATACCACCGGGCTCTTAGGCATCTCCACCGACTCACAGTCGGGCTTCAGGGCGATGAATCGCACCGCTTTCGAGGCGTTAAGAACTGATAACATGCGTGGTAATGGATTTTCAATTGAGTCAGAGATGCTTCTGGCGGCGAAAGCGCGCGGACTCAGGATAGAGGAGGTCCCGATTAGATGCAACTATCGAAGGGTGAGGAGACCGAGGAGGAACCCGGTGGTGCACGGTCTGGGAGTGCTCAGTGTGCTCGTGAAGTTGATAGCGGAGGAGCGCCCGCTGGTATTCATGGGCATACCCGGTTTGGTCCTGACCATCATCGGTCTATTCTTCGGTTTGAGGCTCATCCAGCTGTATAATTATGAGCGATACTTCTCTATTCCTCTCACATTACTCGCGGGCTTCTTCATCATTTTAGGTGTGTTCAGCATGTTTATGGGGCTGGTACTGAATTTAGTATCGAGATTGCTGAGGAGCGGGGCTCCAACCAGACAATAATATTCACCTGAGTTGTCTATATATACCCACTATTTCCTCTTTATACTGGAAGTGAAAAAAGAGATGGGGGAATATACGAAGGCGGTATCGGGACCCATAGAGAGGGGTCGTCTGTCCTGGGATAGACCTTCAAATGACCCGGAGCCGGCGTTGAACTGGAGTCTCCTTGACCGGGTGCTGGAATTGCTCAAAGACTCGCAGTGGCATTCCCTGAAAGAGATTGAGGAGAAGATATCGCTGCCAAAGGAGAAGTTTGCACCTGTTATTGAGTTATTCGTGGAGCTCGGTCTCATATCACACCGGGATGATGAGAGTGAGAGCGAGAGTGAGAGCGAGAGCGAGGTGCAAATAAAGCCCCTGGGTGTGAAATTCCTCGAACTGCCTGATGAATAGAAGCAAGGATAAGAAGAGAGAAGAGTCTTATCAGCGCAGTATCCTCTCTATCTCCATCAACTTCTTCATTATCTCCTTACCCTTATCCGTGAGTCTGTATTGAGAGCTGACACCGCCAGATTCAACTTCTTCTATAAATCCATTCTCCAGCAAGAAGTTGAAGTACTTCCTGAAGTTGCGCCAATCCAGATATGCCTTCTGCATGATGCGTGTCTTCTTTGCCACACCCCCTTCCTCTGCTATCCCCCTCAATGTATCCAGAATAATCTCCCATCTGCTCCTCGTTTTTATCCCCATCGGCATCTACCTTCTATTCCGATGCTATCTCCCCTTGTAAAAGGTATATGTTATAGTTAGGTGTAGAGAATATATAATTTTGTATTTAAAATTTTTGCTTTTCGACTCTTTTTCACTATTCTATCACAAATAAAATTGAGTACCTGAGAGAGCGAGGGATGAATCGAGGGGGCTTGTAGCCGGTCAGCTCACTATGATGTCTCACAGACCCTGAATACTGTGCTTATATGCCTCTATTGTGCTCTCTATATCCTCACGGGTATGTGCGTAGCTGATGAAATTCGTCTCAAATTGAGATGGCGGTAGGAATACGCCAGCTGATAGCATCCTGTGGAAGAGGCGCATGTACCTCTCCCTGTCACACCTGAGCGCATCAGAATAGTTACGTACCGGATTGCCCCCGGGGCTAAAGAATACCTTGAACATCGAGCCCACACCTGAGACACAGGCATGAGCTGCCAGTCCTGAATCATGGATTATCTCAGCCAGTGCACCGCGCATCTGCTCTCCCAGTGCGTTTATTCGTGGCAGAACACGCTCCTCCTCCAGTATCTCTATCGTCCTGATGCCCGCGGTGATGGAGATGGGATTGCCGCTGAACGTACCAGCCTGATACACACCGCCCAGTGGTGCTACAAGCTCCATAATCTCACGCCTCGCACCGAAGATGCCTATCGGGAAACCCCCTCCGGCTACCTTACCCAGGATGGTTATGTCCGGTATTACGCCATAGTATTCCTGTGCACCACCGAGTGCGAGCCTGAAACCGGTGATCACCTCGTCAAAGATGAGGAGGGTGTCATGCTCCTTCGTCAATCGTCTCACTTCACTTAAATACCCACTATCGGGCGGTATCGGTCCCACATTCCCCATCACAGGCTCTATTATAACTGCAGCGACCTCCCCTGCGTTCGCATCCAGCACATCACTCAACTGCTCCACATCATTGAAATTAACCTGGAGTGTGTTCTTAACCATGTCCGTGGGTATGCCTCTGGAATCAGGGATCCCGAAGGTAGTGGCGCCAGAGCCTGCCTTTATAAGAACACCATCATGTGCGCCGTGGAAGCCACCTTCTATCTTTATTATCTTGTTGCAGCCAGAGAATCCCCTCGCCAGTCTTATTCCCGCCATTGTCGCTTCACTGCCTGTATTAGCAAATCTGACCATCTCAATAGAGGGATATAGCGCTATAATCTTCTCCGCAAGCTTTATCTCCCCTTCATGGGGTGTACCGAAGAGCCAGCCACGTTCAAGCTGCTCGCTGACCGCTTCCTTCACCTCTGGATGCGCGTGCCCCAGGATGAGCGGTCCGTACGCCAGGCAGTAGTCTATGTACGCGTTACCTTCCACATCATATATCCTCGCACCCTCACCACGTGCGGTAAAGAAGGGATATGGCTTATACGCACGCACCGGACTGCTAACGCCACCGGGCATGTATCTCGAGGCGAGTTCATACAGCTCTGCTGAGTTCATCTCCATCTCCTGTCTTTAAAATTAAACCCTTCACTATATTTACAATTTACAAATTGATTCCTGATACTATACTAATAGGCATACATGAGCGATAGAGATAGCAATGGAGATAAGGATATCCAGTTTCAATTGAAGGCGGTACTCAGGTGTAGTAGCAGTCTGGATGCTGTAAGTGCATCTGAGTTCGAGGAGTTCCTCCGTGATTGTAGTCGTGAGGGGGGGATACTGAGGCGGGGTGCACCACCGGGTGGAGGTGCGGAGTTGTTGAGGTGGGGCATTTCAGGCAGTGACCTGAGCCTGGAACTGCGTTCTGACAGGTTTGTACGGGCTCATGATGCCCTTATACGATTGAAGAAGGAGCTGGGGCGATTCCTCGCCAGGTACCGGATTGGTATAAGGGGTGTGGAGATAGAGAGCTATAAGATAGCCATGGACTGGGAGTGGAGTCCCAGGTTGAGGCTGAAGCGATTGCCCTTCGTGCGTGAGCAGAAGCAAGATGAAGGGCGCTTAACACTGTATCTTGATGTGGATTACGCAGCACTGGAGCGGCGAATCCCCGACAGGCTATTGAGACTGCTGGATGAGAAGAGGAGTGCCGCGAGCTGGCGCGGTAAGAGTGAGCACTGGGAATTGCTGTTCGAGAGCGGTAAGAAGAGGTTCCTGTTCGATAAGGACCCCACGGAGGAGATGTTGAAACGGAACTGGATAAGCCATGCCGCGGGACGCGGTCAGTGGATTTACGGACCACAGCTGACCAGGCTCTTCCGAACGTTCGAGCATATCCTGATAGAGGAGGTGCTGAAGCCACTGGGGTATGTGGAGATGATATTCCCGAAGCTGGTGCCATGGGAGGTCTGGAAGCGGTCAGGGCATGCGAAGGGTATCTATCCCGAGGTATACTATGTATGCGCACCGAAGACGCGTGACCCTGAGTACTGGGAGGAGGTGATGGATTATTACAAGGTAACGAATGAGGTCCCTCTGGATATGATAATGGAGCGAATAGAGCCAGTAGGTGGGCTGTGCTATGCCCAGTGCCCACCATTCTGGATATTTCTCATGGGTAAGACACTCCCTGATTCTATCCTGCCGATAAGAGTGTTTGACAGGTCGGGCACCTCACACCGGTATGAGAGTGGCGGGCTGCATGGTATCGAGCGGCTGGATGAGTTCCACAGAGTGGAGATTGTATGGATTGGTACAAGGAGCGAGGTGATATCACATGCGAACGAGCTGCGTGAGCGTTACCGGCGTATATTCGACGAGATACTGGATATAGAATGGCGGGAGGCGTGGGTCACTCCCTGGTTCATGGCGCAGGAGGGTAAGCTCGGTCTCGCGGAGTTGAAGGAGGTGGGTACGGTGGATTTCGAGGCTGTACTCCCGTACAGTGGTAAATGGCTGGAATTCCAGAATGTGAGTGTGAACGGTGATAAGTATCCAAAGGGGTTCAGTGTAAAACTGCAGAGCGGTAAGGAGCTCTGGTCTGGCTGCTCGGGCGTGGGTCTGGAGCGCTGGGCGGCGGTACTGCTTGCGCAGAAGGGCTTAGAGCCTGAGAACTGGTCAGAGAAGTTAAGACAGCTCACCGGTGAACTACCTGAAGTCTTCAGGTTCCTATAATCCCGGCAAGGCATCAAACATCCAAATATTGATATGGTTGATATGAACATGAATATGAATAGAATATGAAATGATGGAAGGAATCATGGTAGTAACAGGATAGGTGGATATGCCCGAGCGAGCATTAACGCCGATGATGCGGCAGTATTACAGGATAAAGGATAAGTATCGCGATTCTATCCTCCTGTTTCGAGTGGGTGATTTCTACGAGACCTTCGGTGAGGATGCGAAGATAGCATCCAGGGAATTGAACATCGCATTAACCACCGCGGGCGGCGGCAAGGGCAGGGGAAGGAGCACGATACCCATGGCTGGAGTACCTTTCCATGCCGCCACGCCGTATATACGGCAACTGATAAAGAAGGGTTACCGGGTCGCCATATGTGAGCAGATAGAGGGAGGGCAGGGGCAGGGGCAGGGGCAGGGGCATGGCTCTACTGCCGGGATAGAGAGGCGTGAGGTCGTTCGACTCATCACTCCGGGAACGGTGATAGAGGATACACTGCTGGATGAACGCGCTTCCAATTACCTCATGTGTGTGAGTTGCATGGGTGGGAAGGTGGGGATTGCCATAATAGATATATCAACCGGCGAGTTCAGCGTGACGGAGCTGGAGCATGAAGTAGAGGCGCTTGCAAATGAGATAGAGCGAGTGAGACCCGCGGAGATAGTGATACCAGAATCTATGGACTGGAATATTGAGGTGGCATCATCATGTGCCATATCCCGGTATGATGATTACTACTTCGATTATAAGAATGCATATACCGCACTGATAAACCATTTTGGTGTTATCTCGCTCGATGGCTTCGGGTGTGGAGGTCTGAGGGCGGGTATATCAGCCGCTGGCGCGGTTATTTCCTATCTCAGGGATACCCAGAAGCGCATACTGGGGCATATAAAGCCGCTGAAGACGTTCTTCATCTCCGATTACATGGTTCTGGACGGAGTGACGGTACGGAATCTGGAGATATTCGCGAATATACGCGATGGTACGCAGCGAGGTACCCTCATCAGTGTGCTGGATAAGACACTCACCGGAATGGGCTCGCGAATGCTGAAGAAGAGCCTGCGGTATCCCCTGCTGGATGTAGAGGAGATAAGGAGCAGGCAGGAGGTGGTGAAGGAGTTCTTCAATGACATCCTGCTCAGGGAGGCATTGAAGGATGCTCTCAGCAATATATACGATATTGAGCGTATAATAAGTCGTGTAGCGTATGGCAGTGCCCGTGGCAGGGATTTGATACTGCTGAAGTGCTCATTAGAGCAGATGAACACGATTCGTACTTTGCTACGCCAGTGCCACGCCCCCAGGCTGAGAGCGATGTACAGGAGTTTGAAGGCGATGGACTTCTCATCCATCGTGGAGCTCATCGAGCGCGGGATAGTGGAGGAGCCACCCGCGACGTTAAAGGATGGCGGGGTGATAAAGGATGGATTCAATGCGGAACTGGATGATTTAAGGCGGATAAAGAGCGAGGGCAGGCAATGGCTGGTGGATTTTGAAGCGCGTGAGAAAGCTCGTACAGGTATAAAATCGCTAAAAGTGGGTTATAACAGGGTATTTGGGTATTACATCGAGGTGAGGCGTGCATGGGTAGAGAAGGTGCCACCATACTATATCAGGAAGCAGACACTGACAGAGGCGGAGAGGTACATAACCGAGGAGTTGAAGGAGTATGAGGCGAAGGCACTGAGTGCGGAGGAGCGAATAAAGGAGCTGGAATATGAACTCTTCGAGCAGATAAGAGAGCGCGTATCCGCGCGGAGTAAGGATATACAGGAAGCAGCCAACCTGATTGCGGAGCTGGATATGCTGCTCGCACTCGCGGAGGTGGCTGCTCTGCACAACTACTCCTGCCCGGAGGTGGTGGAGGGGCTGGAACTGGAGATAAAGGAGGGCAGGCATCCGGTGGTGGAGCGAGAGGTGAAGGAAGGTTTTGTACCCAATGACGTCCACTTCTGTGTTGAGCGTGAAGGAGCTACTCGACTGATGATTATTACCGGACCGAACATGAGTGGCAAATCAACCTTTATGCGTCAGACGGCATTGATTGTGCTGATGGCGCAGATAGGCTCGTTCGTACCCGCGCGTGAGGCGCGAATAGGCGTCGTTGACCGTATATTCACCCGCGTAGGCGCTTATGACGACCTCTCCATGGGTCAGAGTTCGTTCATGGTGGAGATGAGCGAGACCGCGAACATACTGAACAACGCAACCGAGCGCAGTCTGGTGATACTGGATGAGATCGGGCGTGGCACGAGCACACTCGATGGGGTCAGTATAGCATGGGCGGTGGGGGAATACATGCACGATGTGATAAGAGCGAAGACGATGTTCGCCACCCACTTCCATGAACTCACCGCGCTCGCAGACCGGCTGAGTGGTGCGAAGTGCTACAACGTTGCGATAAAGGAATCAGGAGATGAGATATACTTCATCAGGCGTGTGGAGGAGGGTAGAGGCACCCGTAGCTACGGCATCCAGGCAGCTAAGCTCGCTGGACTGCCTGAAGTGGTGATAGAGACCGCGAAACGGGTTCAGAAGCAGATGGAGCTGGAGCTGGGGCTACACAGCCATGACACGGTTACAGGTACAGGAACTCGTACAGAGGCAGAGAGCGGAGCGGAGTCAGGGGGTGCAGGGCAGCCGGACCCGGTGATAGAGGAGCTGAAACAGCTGGACATAGACCGCATGTCACCGTTAGAGGCATTGAACATGCTGTACGAACTGAAGAAAGCGGTACTGAAGAGGTCGTGAATTTTTCCCTCATCTCCAACCCGCTCCGCTCTTCTCTCATTACCTACAAATTACAATCTCCTTTATGAGTTCATGAAGGGCGATAACAATCCTCAAAGTCAGGATTGCAGATGATTACAACTTTTCTGGCGTGCTCCGATACTTACAAAAGCCGATTGAACCAATCAGGGAATTGATGGAGTACAGATACGGACGCGGTGGTGATGCGATGTACTCCATTGTAAAAGAACTTAGGAGGTGATTGATAGAGGAGAGATGAGATTGAAAGAGCTGAAGGGCGAAGAGAGACGACTGCATACGGATGAAGAGGCAGTCTCGCCGGTAATCGGAGTAATCATGATGATTGCCATCGTGGTGATCATCGCGGCAGTCGTTGCTGCATTCGCGTACGGTATCATCGGCGGTGTGAACAAGGCTCCGAGTACCGCACTCGTGGTAGAGGGTGTGAAGCCCGGCA